>DATKXG010000392.1:0-5424 GCA_035529175.1 Ilumatobacteraceae bacterium | reverse complement strand
GAGGTGGCTCACGACGCACCTCGATCGGGCCGGTCGACGTGCATGCAATCGAAGGCGCGGCGCTGCACGATGCACGACCGCCGGCGAGTTCGACACGATGGAGGAAACGCGCATGATGAAACGGGTCACGTGGTTCGCCGGCGGTGTGGTTGCCGGCCTCGCCTCCGCCGGGTACGCGAAGAAGAAGGTCAAGGAGACCGCTTCGCAGATGGCGCCGGCCCAGATCGCCAAGTCGGCGGCCAACACCGTGCGATCGAAGACGAGCAATGTCGTCGACGCCGTCCGCGAGGGACGACAGGTGATGAAGCACACCGAGGACGAGCTCCGAGCCCGCCGCGAGGGCCGCTTGACCTCGCTCGACGAGCACGTCGCTCCGGACGATCAGGTCTTCGTCGACGGCGTGCCGGTCGAGAGCGGTCGTGTCATCGTGATGCGCCGCAAGGAGCGCAAGGCCCCGCGGTGACCGTCCCGCTCGTCGCCCGGCTTCGCGAGCGCCTACGGCCCGATCAGGTGCGCGACGGGGCTGCCGAGGTCAATCTGTACCGGCGTGACGCGTCCAACCTGTCGGGGCATCCAGCGGTGGTGTGTTTCGCGGAGGACACCGACGATGTGCAGGCGATCATCCAGGTTGCCAACGAGTTCGGCGTGCCGTTCGTGCCGCGAGGGTCGGGCACCGGGCTGGCCGGGGGAGCGGTTCCGTCGACCGGTTCGATCGTGATCTCGACATCGAAGATGAATCAGATCCTGTCGGTCGATTCGGTCAACCGCCTGGCCTGGGTCGAGCCCGGTGTGTTGAATCTCGATCTGTCCACACAGATCGCCCACCTCGGCGTGCACTTCGCGCCTGACCCGAGCAGCCAGCAGACGTGCTCGATCGGGGGCAACGTCGCCAACAACTCCGGCGGCCCGCACTGCCTCGCGGACGGCGTCACCAGCGCCCACATCCATGCGATCGAAGTCGTTCTGCCCGACGGATCCGTCACGGTGCTCGGCGGTGAGGCGCCCGAACCGGTCGGCTACGACCTGCGCGGCGCGTTCGTCGGCAGCGAAGGGATGTTCGGCGTCGCCACCAAGGTGTGCGTGAAGCTGATGCAGAACTCGCCCGACGTCGCCACGATGCTGCTCGACTTCGGCGATGTCGCGGACGGCGCCCAGCTGGTGAGCGACATCATCGCCGACGGCATCGTGCCGGCCGCTGTGGAGATGATGGACCAACTCTGCCTGCAGGCAGTCGAGGAGTTCATCCATGCCGGCCTCCCGGTCGACCAGGCAGCGGCGCTGCTGATCGAGGTGGTCGGGCTGCCTGCGTCGGTCGCATCACAGGTCGAGCGGATCCGCGAACTCGCGTCGGAACGCCACGTCGGCACGATCCGGGTGGCTGCCGACGACGCTGAGCGCGCGCTGCTGTGGAAGGGGCGCAAGTCGGCCTTCGGGGCGATCGCTCGGATCAAGCCGAACTACTACCTCCACGACACCGTCGTGCCACGACACCGGCTCCCTGAGGTGCTCGCACAGGTGTACGAGATCGCCGCCCGCCACGAACTGCTCGTGCTGAACGTGTTCCACGCCGGCGACGGCAACCTGCATCCGCTGTTGGTGTACGACGCACGGGAGCCGGGCATCTCCGAGCGTGTGCATGCGGCGGGTGACGAGATCGTGCGCGTGTCGGTTGCCGCAGGCGGGGTGCTGAGCGGAGAACACGGCATCGGTCTCGAGAAACGCGACCTGATGCCGTTGATGTTCTCCGAGATCGACCTGGCCGCCCAGGCCGACCTGCGCCGGGCCTTCGACCCCCAACGACTGTCGAACCCCGACAAGGTGTTGCCGAGCCCGGCTGGCTGCGGTGACATCCACAGCGTGCCCGCAGGCGCGTGGGTGTGACGGGTGACAGCGTGACGGTGTCGTCGCTCGACGCAGCCGCGGACGCGTTCGCCGAGGAGGTCGGCGACGCGGAGCCGGTCACGGTCACGGGCCTCGGAAGCCGCGGCGGTCCGGTCCCCGCTGTGCGGACCGTGACGGCGCCGAGCGGGATCGACTGGATCCAACCCGCCGAGATGACGATCTGCTGTGGTGCGGGCACCCCGATCGCCGAGGTGGATGCGGCACTCGCCGAGCACGGACAGTGTGTTGCTCTTCAGGGCGGCGGCACGATCGGTGGTTCGCTCGCGATCGGCCACAGCGGGATCCGGCGGCTCGGGTGGGGTCCCGCACGCGACACCGTTCTGCAGGCCCACTATGTCTCGGCGGCCGGTGACGTGGTCAAGGCTGGCGGGCCGACGGTCAAGAACGTCAGCGGGTTCGACCTGTGCCGCCTCCTCGTCGGCTCACGCGGCACGCTCGGATTCCTGGCCGATGTGATCCTGCGCACGCGTCCGCTGCCGGTCGGCGAACGGTGGTTCACGAGCGAACGCGAGCCGTGCGACCTGCTCGCCTCGTTGTACCGGCCCACGTCGTTGCTGTGGGATGGTCGCACGACCTGGGCGCTGCTCGACGGGCACGCCGACGACATCGCAGCGCAGGTCCAGGTCGCTGGGCTCATCGCCACCGACGGACCACCGGACCTGCCCCTGCATCGTTGGTCGATGCCGCCATCCGAGGTGCGATCGCTCGCCACCGGGTCCGCCCCGTTCGTCGCCGAGATCGGTGTTGGCGTCGTCCACCACTCGGAACCTGCACCTGCGCGTGTGGTCGATGCGACGGTCCGCTCGTTGCACGACCGCATCAAGCACGAGTTCGACCCGACCGCACGGCTCAACCCGGGCGTCGACGTGCTCGCCGACTCGTGACCACGACCTCGCGGGCCTACGTCGACCGTCCGGTCGGCGACCTCGAGGCAGCGGCGCGTGCGGCGACGGCGGCGTCGAGTACCTGGGGGTTCGACCACCCGGTGCTGCTGCGCGCCGGGATGAACGCGATCTTCACCGCGGGGCCAGTCGTGCTCCGGGTGAGTGCGCCGACAGTTCCGGCCGAGGTGTCGCTCGAACTCGCCCAGTTCTGGCACGACCGGGGCGTGACGGTGCCGCGAGCACGTCGTGACGAGGTCGTTCGCGCCGATGGCCTGAGCGTCACGGCGTGGGAGCGGATCGAGGCGAATGAGCAGCCGCTCGACTGGCCTCGGGTTGGCGAACTCGTGCGGCGCGTTCACGACACCGCTCCGGCGTCGCTTCCGGACTCGGTGCCGCTCCCGTCGCCGGCGGTCTTCCCGTGGTGGAACTTCGACGCGTTGCTCGACCGGGCCGGGCCGTTGCTCGATCAGGGAGCTCGGGAGGGTCTCGAGGAGGCGATCGATCGGCACCGTCGCTGGCGTGAGTTCGACGGGGTCGTCGTCTGCCACGGTGACGTGCATCCCGGCAACGTGCTGATGACCCCGGACGGGCCCGTGCTCCTCGACTGGGACCTGCTGTGCCTCGCACCGCCTGGCTGGGACCACGGCCCGATGTTGTCCTTCGCCGACCGCTGGGGTGGTCGGCCGGGGGAGTACGACGAGTTCGCGATCGGCTACGGCCGGTCGCTCGCCGCCGATCCGACCACGATCGCCATCGCGGAACTCCGGTTGGTGGCGGCCACGCTCATGCGTGTGGTGGCGTCGATCGATGATCCGCGGGCGCGCCCGGAGGCCGAGCGTCGTCTGCGCTACTGGCGAGGCGACCCCGACGCCCCGCCCTGGACTCCCCAGTAGCCCGCCCATTCACGCAAACGTGGGGTTTGGCGGATTGGAGTGTGGGACGAGGAGCGCGTCAGAGGAACTTGCGGAGGATCTTCTGCTTCACGGTGGTGTACGGCGGATACATCAACGCCGGGTCGGGACGGGTCGGCTTGTTCAGCACCGGCTTCGCATGGCTGAACGTGTCGAAGCCGGCCTTGCCGTGGTACGAGCCCATGCCGCTCTCGCCGACGCCGCCGAACGGCAGGTCGGGTACGGCGAGGTGGAGCACCGCGTGGTTCATCGTGACACCGCCGGCGGAGGTGTTGGACACGACGTGTTCGAGCGTGTCGTCGTCGCTGCTGAAGACGTACAGCGCGAGTGGCTTCTCGCGGTCGTTGACGAAGCGGATCGCCTCGTCGACGTCGTTGACCGTGAGGATCGGCAGGATCGGCCCGAAGATCTCGTCGTCCATCACTGCAGCGTCGGGCTTCACGCCCGCCAGCACGGTGGGGGCGATGTACCGGCTTCCCCGGTCGCCAGTGCCGCCGATCACGGTGGCGTCGTAGCCGCCGGCCTCGAGCAGCTTCATCAGCCGGTCGTGATGGCGCTCGTTGACGATGCGGGCGTAATCGTTCGACTGGCGTGGGTCGGCGCCGTAGAAGCTCGTGACGGCCTCGGCGAGCGCGGTGGCAAGCGCGTCCTCGACGCGCTCGTCGACGAGTACGTAGTCGGGTGCGACGCAGGTCTGGCCGGCGTTGAGGAACTTGGCCCAGGCGATGCGCTTTGCGGCGACCTCGACGTTGGCGTCGGCGGCCACGATCGCCGGGCTCTTGCCGCCGAGTTCGAGCGTGACCGGGGTCAGGTGCTCGGCCGCAGCTCGCATCACGACCCGGCCGACCTTGCCGTTGCCGGTGTAGAAGATGTGATCGAAGCGCTGTTCGAGCAGCGCGGTGGTCTCGTCGACGGCACCGGTGACCACGGCGACCGTCGAAGCACTGAAGTAGCGGGGCACCAGTTCCTCGATGAGGGCGGACACCGAGGGTGTGACCTCGGACGGTTTGAGCACGGCCGTGTTGCCTGCGGCGAGCGCCGGCACGAGCGGAGCGAACAGCAACTGCACCGGGTAGTTCCACGGGGCGATGATGCAGACCGTGCCGAGCGGTTCGGGCCGCAACGTCGCCGAGCCCGGCTTGAACGTCAGCGGCACCCTGACCTTGGTGGGCTTGGTCCAGGCGTCGAGTTGCTTGAGCGCGTGGTCGATCTCGTTGATCGTGAACGCGATCTCTGTCGTGTAGGCCTCGATGCGCGGCTTCCCGACGTCGGCGACGAGCGCGTCGATCAGGCGGTCCTCCTGCTCGACGAAGAGCTCGCGCAATGCGCGCAGGTGCACTCGCCGCGACTCGACGTCGCGGAGCACACCGCTCTGGAACCCTTCTCGGAGCTGTTGGACGATCTCGGGGATGCGCTCGACGGCGGTCATGGGTCAAGCGTACGCGGTCAGGCCGGTTGGTGCGTGGGGCAGAAGTAGCACGTCCGGTTGGCGATCTCGATCCGGCGGATCTCATCGCCGCACAGCAGGCAGCGGTCGCGCTTGTAGGCGTAGGTGGCCTCGCCCCGTTTGAGGCGCACGTTCGGGGCGATGCCGAGGTCGTCGCGGCTGACGGTGACGATCCGGTTGTCCTTCACCCCCTGGCGGAGCATGCCCTGCGCAGTGGACCACAGCGCCTCGAGCTCCGCGACGTCGCAGTCGGCCCCCGGCCGTAGCGGATGGATGCCGG
>DATKXG010000391.1:0-10879 GCA_035529175.1 Ilumatobacteraceae bacterium | reverse complement strand
CGGCACCGACGTGTTCGCCCCGAGACCGACCGGGATGACGATCGTCTCGCCGTCGCGAATCACCACGAGATCGACGGTGTCGCCCGGATCGAAGCTGCGAACCACCTCGCCGAGCTCGACCGATGTCGTCACGGCGACGCCCTCGACCGACACGATCTCGTCGCCGTCGCGGATGCCGGCACCCCACGCGGGTAGCTCCTGCGCGGCGGCGCCGACGATGACCCGCGGTTCGTCCTGCGCGGTGATCTCGCCCTGAGTCGCGTACACGCCGAACAGCAGCACGATCGCGATCAGGATGTGCATGATCGAGCCGGCCGAGATCACCAGCAGGCGGCGCGGGAACGTCGCCTGACGGTATGACCGTGCTTCGTCGGCGGGATCGACGTCGTCCATCCGGTTCATGCCGACGATGCGGACGAACGCCCCGAGCGGGAGCGCCCGGACGCCGTACTCGGTCTCGCCGCGGCGGAAGCTCCACAGGCGCGGCCCGAAGAACAGGAAGAACTGCGTGGCCTTCATGCCGGTCCACTTCGCGGTGGCGAAGTGACCCAGTTCGTGGAGGAAGATCGAGATCACCACGCCGACCACGAACACGAAGATCCAGACGTTGACGAACGCGAGCCACGCGAACAGCGCAGCGATTCCCGCCATCGCCAACCAGCCGGTCCAGCCGTTGGCGAGCTCGTCGTCGTCGAGTTCGGTGACCGCACCGCCGGCCATGATCTCGCTCTTGACCCGATCGCCGCGGCGCGGCGGCGCGAACGATCGTTCGGTCTGCTGGTCCGGAGGAGTGAGTTGGTCGGTCATGTCGGTCGTTTCGAGAGCAGGTCACGAGCGATCCGCCGAGCCTGGGCGTCGGCCTCGATCACGTCGTCGACGGTATACGGGGTTGCACCATCATGCATCGCAAGTACACCAACACAGACGTCAGGGATCTCATTCCATCGCAAGTTCCCTGCCAAGAATGCGTCAACCGCCACCTCGTTGGCTGCGCTGAGCCACGCCGGACCCGTTCCGCCGAGCCGGCCGGCGTCGTAGGCGAGGTCGAGACAGCGGAACGTGGCCCGGTCGGGCATCTCGAAGTCGAGGCGTGACAGCGCCGTCCAGTCGATGCGCCCGAACGGACTGCCGATGCGGTCCGGGTAGCCGAGCGCGTACCCGATCGGGAGGCGCATGTCGGGCAGGCTGAGCTGGGCGATCGTCGAGCCGTCGGTGAACTCGACCATCGAGTGCACCACCGACTGCGGGTGCACGACCACGTCGATGTCGTCGTAGGGCGTGCCGTAGAGCTCGTGGGCCTCGATCACCTCGAGTCCCTTGTTCATCAAGGTGCTCGAGTCGACGGTGATCTTCGGGCCCATGCTCCAGGTCGGATGCGCGAGTGCGGCCTCGACGGTCACCTCGGCCAGCTGTTCGGCGCTGCGGCCACGGAACGGTCCGCCGCTCGCGGTGAGCAGGAGGCGCTCCACTTCACGGTCGGCAGCCACGGACGAGCGCAGGCACTGGTGCAGCGCGCAGTGCTCGCTGTCGACCGGGACGAGTTCGGCGCCGGGCACGTCACGCAGCGGCTGCACGACCGGACCGGCGGCGATCAGACTCTCCTTGTTGGCCAGGGCGAGGCGCTTGCCGGAGCGCAGCGTCTCGATCGTGACCGCGAGGCCGGCGAACCCGACCACGCCGTTGACGACGACATCGGCCGGATCGGCCACGAGGGCGAGGTCCGCAACGACCTCGACGCCGGGCAGCGCCGCGGCGACCTCGCGACGGGCGGATTCATCGGCCACCGCCACCAGCGCAGGCGAGCAACGCCGCGCCTGCTCGATCACGGCAGCGGCCGAACTCCCCACCGCCAGCGCCACGATCTGGTACGAGCCGGGCACGCGGGCATTCTCGGCCTCGACGACCTCGATCGTCTGGGTGCCGATCGATCCGGTCGACCCGGCGATCGCCACGCGGGTCGACGACGACATCAGCTGCTCAGAGCGCCGTCCAGGGTTCGACCACGAGCATCAGGTAGTACACCGCGGGCAGCACGAACAGGAATCCGTCGAAACGGTCCAGCACGCCACCGTGGCCCCGGATGATCGCACCGAAGTCCTTGACGTCGAGATTGCGCTTGAACATGCTCTCGGTGAGGTCGCCCAGTGGCGCCAGCGCCGAGATCACGATGCCGAGCATCAGCAGGTGGCTGGTGCTCGACCAGGTGTCGCTGAGGTCCTGCATCCCGATGATCAACATCACCAGCAGCGTGAGGACCGTGCCACCGAGCAGGCCTTCGAGCGACTTGTTGGGGCTGATCCACGGGCGCAGCGGGGTGCGTCCGAAGGCGCTCCCGACGAAGAAGGCGCCGACGTCGTTGGCAACCACGCCGATCGCGACCAGCACGAGCGTGTCGGTGCCCCACGGCGTACCGGTGCCGAAGTTCGACCAGGCGAGGATCAGCGCGGCGTACGAGCCCAGCACGCCGATCCACACCACACCGAGGATCGTGATCGCCATGTTCGGCATCGGGCCGGCCTCGACGGAATCCGCAGCGATGAAGCTGATGGCCCCCGCGAAGAACGCGAACGCGATCACCAGCGGGATCGCCATCTCGCCCACCCAGTAGGCGGCCAGCGGGGCCGCAACGCACGCCAGAACGCCGACGGCGATCACCGGGCGGTACCCCTTGTCGGTCACCCGGGCGAAGTACTCGACCGACGCGAGGCCGAGCGCCAACGTGACGAATGCCAACGCGGCCGCGGGCCGCCACATCACGAGCGCCAGGAACACCGCCGCGAGCGCCAGACCGGAGGCAACCGCCACCGGCAGATTGCGGGCCCCGCCGCCCGGCGTGGCCGCACTGGCGCTGGGAGGACGCTGCGGTGACGCCCCGCGCCGCTTGGGATCCGGGCGCCGAGGCATGCCCGACGGGTCGGTACCGATCGTGATGCGCGCCGGTTCGCGACGTGCCGGCTCGGCCGCTTCGGTGACCGGCACGGCGCCGGAGGGCACCGCACGCGGCGAGACGGGGGCGTCGTCGACGGTCGGATCGTCGTGCCAGGTCAGTTCACCGGTCGGGTCCTTGGGCGCCTCGGCCTCGACGTCGTCGGTTGCCGATCCGGCGAACGACGACCAGACGTCGACGTCGTCGGTCGGGTCCGCCGACTCCGCCGCGGCGATGCGCGGCACTTCACCGGTCGGCGGATCGGTCCAGTGCGGCATCGCGCCGGAGTCGTCGGAGCTGAGACTGATCGGCTCGTGCCCCGGATCATCGTCGAAACCGACGGCGCGCTGCTCGGTGGTCGCCCCGAACAGCGGGCCACCGAACTCGTCGTCGTCGAACGAATCCATCTCGCTCTCGAACGGACCCGCCTTGCGACGTGCTGCCTCTTTGTCGTCGTCGTCCCAATCACTCATGACTGTGTCCTTCCCCCAGCGTGCGAAGTTCGAGCACTTCCTGTCTCATTCATGCTTCGAGCAGTCCGTGCACGACTCATACTTCGAGCAGTTCCTGCTCTTTGCGACCCAGCGCAGCGTCGATGTGTTCGACGTGCTCGTGGGTCACCTTCTCGAGTTCCTTCTCGGCCCGTTCGAGTTCGTCGGCGGAGATCTCGCCGTCCTTCTCGGCGGACTCCATGGCCTTGCGGGCGTCGCGGCGGGCGCCGCGGACGGCGATTCGGCCCTCTTCGGCCATGTGCTTGACGACCTTGACGTACTCGCGTCGGCGTTCCTCGGTGAGCTGCGGCAGCGAGAGCCGGATCGAGATGCCGTCGTTGTTGGGCGACACCCCGAGATCGCTGTCGCGGA
Organism: Ilumatobacteraceae bacterium; assembly: GCA_035529175.1. Taxonomy (GTDB): domain Bacteria; phylum Actinomycetota; class Acidimicrobiia; order Acidimicrobiales; family Ilumatobacteraceae; genus Sva-07. Next base: position 7,090 of record DATKXG010000391.1, on the reverse strand, counting down.
TCGACTTCTCGATCGCTTCGAGGGTGCCGCGGTCGTGCGGCTTGATCAGCAGCTGACGAGCTTCGGGCACCGAGATCGACGCCAGCTGCTGGAGCGGCACCTGGGTGCCGTAGTACTCGATCGTGATGCGCTCGACGAGCGACGGCGTCGCACGTCCGGTGCGCACCGTGGAGAACTGGGACTGCGTGTGCTCCACCGCTTTGTCCATCTTCTCCATCGCTTCGAGCATGGCATCGTCGATCACGGCAGCCAGCGTACCCAGACCGACCCGCTCGACCAGAACATCAGGTCCTGGTCAGACCTCGTGGACGAGGGTTCCTTCGTGGCCGCCCTGCACGATGCTGCGCAACGAACCGGGCTTGGACATGTCGAACACGACGATGGGAATGCCGTTGTCGCGGCAGAACGCGATGGCCGTGGCGTCCATCACCTTGAGGTTCTTCGTCATCACTTCGAGGTAGCCGACCTCGTCGTACTTGGTCGCCGACGCATCGTGGCGAGGGTCGGCCGAGTACACGCCGTCGACACCGCTGTGCGTGCCCTTGATCACGACGTCGGCCTCGATCTCGGCGGCGCGCAGCGCGGCGGCGGTGTCGGTGGTGAAGAACGGGTTGCCGGTGCCGGCGGCGAAGATCACGACGCGACCCTTCTCGAGGTGGCGCACTGCACGCCGCCGGATGTAGGCCTCGGCGATGCGGGGCATCTCGATCGCCGACTGCACTCGAGTGTCCTGGCCGAGCCGTTCGAGCGCGTCCTGGAGCGCCAGGGCGTTCATGACGGTGCCGAGCATGCCGATGTGGTCGGACTGGGTGGCGTCCATCCCGCTCAGCGAGCCGGTCCGGCCGCGCCAGAAGTTGCCGCCGCCGACGACCACGGCGACGTCGACGCCGAGGTTCTTGCGGAGGTCGACGATGTCGCGCGCGGTTGCTTCGAGGGTGGCTCCGTCGAGTCCCTGGCCGGATTCACCCGCGAGCGCCTCACCGGACGGCTTGAAGACGATTCGCTTCCAACTGGGCCGAGGCCCTCCCCGGGGATGGATCGGCTCGTCGCTCATCGACTCCCGACCGTACTAGAGCGCGTTCGCACCGGTCGAAAGCGCTGGTCAGGGGTCGAGCCCGAGCAGGCGGGCCAGCCGGGGTGAGCGCCATGGGCGCGAACACGGCAGGCGAGGGAAAGCCCGCCAGGGCGTCCGAGCCCCAGCGGAATGTCAGCCGATTTCGACCTGGGCGAAGCTGACGATGGTGGCGCCGCCGATGAACTGGCTCACCGACTGCTTGTCGTCCTTGGCGTACGGCTGGTCGAGCAGCGCGACGTCCTTGAAGAAGCCGTTGATGCGGCCTTCGACGATCTTCGGGAGCGCCGCTTCGGGCTTGCCCTCGTTGCGGCTGATCGTCTCGAGCGTGGCGCGCTCTGCGGCAACGACGTCTTCCGGGATGTCGTCCCGACTCAGGTACTTCGGGCGGGCGAAGGCGATGTGCACCGCGACGTCGTGGGCCAGCTCGGGGGTGCCGTTGGCGATCTCGACGAGCACGCCGTTGACGCCGCGTCCACCCTGGATGTGCTGGTAGCTGCCGATGACGTTGCCCTCGGCGGCTTCGATGCGCTTCACGTCACCCAGGCCGATGTTCTCCTTGAGTGTGACCTTGAGCTCCTCGAGCTCGGTGGCGCGCTCGCTGACCGCGTCGACACCCTTGGCGGCCACGAGGGCTGCGAGGGCGTCGGCCTCCTCCTTGAACTGATCGGAGCCGGCGACGAAGTCGGTCTCGCTCTTGAGCTCGACGATCGCGCCGACGTTGCCGTCGATCACGAGGCTGACGACGCCCTGCGAGGCCTCGCGGTCCTCACGCTTGGCGCTGGCGGCGAGACCCTTCTCGCGCAGCCACTGCTTCGCGGCCTCCATGTCGCCGTCGTTCTCCTGCAACGCCTTCTTGCAGTCCATCATCCCGGCGCCGGACGAGTCGCGCAGGGCCTTGACGTCTTGTGCGGTGAATGACATGACTTCAGCTCTCCGTGCTCTGTTGGATGGTGTCGTCGGTCGTGGCGTCGGCGACCTGCTCGGCCACTTCGGCGGCGGTCTCCTCGGCGACCTCGGCGACGACCTCGGCGGGGGCGCCTTCGTCGGCGGCGACCGCAGCAGCGTCGGCGGCTGCTTCCTCGACGACCGGTGCTGACTTGGCGGCGGCCAGACGGGCGTCGCGGTCGGCCTGGGCCTGGGCGGCGGCGTCACGAGCGGCAGCCTGAGCGGCCGCGAACTCGGCCTCTTCCTCGGGGGTGCGCTCGGCGACGGGTGCCGGTGCCGGGTTGCGCTTGTTGGCGATGAAGCGACCCTCTTCGACGGCGTCGGCGATCACGCGGGCGAACAGGCTGTTCGAGCGGATGGCGTCGTCGTTGCCGGGGATCGGGTACTGGACGACTTCGGGGTCGACGTTGGTGTCGACGACGGCGACCACGGGGATGCCGAGCTTGTTGGCCTCGGTGACCGCGATGTGCTCCTTCTTGGTGTCGAGCACGAAGATCGCGTCGGGCGCCTTCTTCATGCCGCGGAGACCACCGAGGTTGCGCTGCAGCTTGGTGAGCTCGCGGTCGAGGAGGAGGGCTTCTTTCTTGATCATGGCGTCGAACTCGCCGGAGGCCTGCATGCGCTCGTACTCGAGCATCTTGTTGACGCGCTTGCCGATCGTCTCGAAGTTGGTCAGCATGCCGCCGAGCCAACGCTCGTTCACGTACGGCATGCCGCACTTGTCGGCGTAGCTCTTGACGGGATCCTGGGCCTGCTTCTTGGTGCCGACGAACAGGATCGTGCCTCCACCGGCGACGAGGTCACGGACGAAGCCGTAGGCGGTTTCCACCCGACCGAGCGTCTGCTCGAGGTCGATGATGTAGATGCCGTTGCGCTCACCGAAGATGAATCGCTTCATCTTCGGGTTCCACCGACGGGTCTGGTGACCGAAGTGGGCTCCGGCTTCGAGCATTTGACGCATCGTGATGACGGCCATGATGGTTCTCCTTGTTGCGGTTGATCCCGCCGGCCGGCGCCCTCGTCGAGAGCGACCGCATTGGGCCGATGGGACAGTGAGACGTCGCTGCGAACAGCGGCCGATCCAGGTGAATCGACCCAAGCGATGCTATCGGGGCGTTTCCGGCTCCCGACATCCCACCGACCATCCCTCCCCCAGCGATGAGCCAACCGCCCCAATACCGCCACTTCGCTCATCACACCCCGCCAACCCACGCCAGCGATGAGCCAACCGCCCACATAGCGACACTTCGCTCATCACACCCCGCCCACCCACGCCAGCGATGAGCCAACCGCCCACATAGCGACACTTCGCTCATCGTTCGGGTGAGTTGGCGGGCCGCTGGCATCTCGGTCTCGCAGGAGGTGCCGGTCTCGGCGGCGTTGCATCGATGGGAACGAGGCGCGGTCGTGTACGCATCGCGCCGATGTAGGGCGCTGGGTCGGCGTAGTCGTCGCCGATTCTCAGGCCGAAGAAGAAGGTGCCCGCGACGGGCCCGACCGCCGAGTTGGCCAACACCGTGTCACCGAGTTCGAGCCGGGTCGAAGCGAGCCGGCCGTAGGTGTGACGCCACCCGTTCGGGAGCTGGATCACCACGTACCGGATGCCGACGACGCTGCCGGCGAACACCACACGCCCGCTGGCGGCAGCGCGCACGATCGTGTGGTCGGCGACCCGGTACTCGAGCCCCCGGTTGCCGGCGCACCAGGTGCAGGGCGGCGCCCGGAACGGATCGGTCACGGTGCCGACCACGGGCGGAAACCAGCAGGGCGCCGCGCCGACGGTGCCTGAGGTAAGGGCAGCCGCGAGCAGGCTCAGCGATGCGCCCGCGAGGACTCGGCGCCATCGGGCGCGGCCGGAATGTGCAGGCATGATGCGACCTCCGAACGACGACTCGGCAGGGCCGAGGTTGGCGACGGGCGCGAGGCGCCGAGTGTTACATCAGGCCCGGTACCTCGTTCGCGATCGCGCCCGAGGACGCGGCCGACGAGCGGTCAGCCGACGCCGGCGGCAGACAGCCGGGAACGAAGGTGCAGTACGGACTTGGTGTGGATCTGGGACACGCGGCTCTCGGTGACGCCGAGGACCTGGCCGATCTCGGCGAGGGTCAGGCCCTCGTCGTAGTAGAGCGAGAGCACAAGCTTCTCGCGGTCGGGGAGTTTCTTGATCTCGGCTCGCATGATCTGTCCGAGCTCGTGGTCCTCGACCACGGCGGCCGGCGAGCCGGAACCGGGCCCGTCGAGCGCTGCCGGCTCGGCACCGGCCGCGATGGCCCGATCGAGCGGACCGACCGTGGTGCTCGCGATCGCTGCGAGCCAGCGGGTCAGCTCGTCGGTCGAGATGTGGAGGTGCGCCGCCAGCTCCTCGTCGGTCGGCGCCCGACCCTCCTTGTGTTCGAGCTCGGAGATCGCCTTCTCGACGCTGCGGGCTCGGCTGCGGATCGAACGCGGCACCCAGTCGAGTTTGCGAAGGCCGTCGTACACCGCACCGCGGATGCGGGGCACGGCGAACGTCTCGAACTTGACGCCACGCTCGGGATCGAAGCGTTCGATCGCATCGATCAGGCCGAACACGCCCGAGCTGACCAGGTCGCCCGGGTCGACGCTCGACGGGAGGCCCGCGCCGACACGGCCGGCGACGAACTTCACCAACGGCGAGTAGTGCACGATCAGGTGGTCTCGGGCAGCCGAGTTCCGGCGGTTCAACCACCGGGTCCACTGCATCTGGAGGTCGGCGTCTTCGGGAACGATGCTCATGCTCTGGGGTGGGCCTCGCGGTAGGCAGCCGACAAGCGTTCGCGGCTGACGTGGGTGTAGCGCTGGGTGGTGGCGACGTCGGTGTGGCCGAGCAGCTCCTGGACCGCTCGAAGGTCGGCGCCACCGTCGAGAAGATGGGTGGCGAAGGTGTGGCGGAGTGCGTGTGGGTGTGTGGGGCTCGGCGAGCGACGATCGACGATACGGCGCACGTCGCGTGGCGTCAGCGGGTGGCCCCGTTCGTTGCCGAACAGGACGTCGCCAGCCTCCGGTGGCAGCACGTCGTGGCGAATCGCAAGCCATCGGCGCAACGCGGCGACGGCCGGTTCGCTGATCGGCACGCGACGCTCCTTGGCTCCTTTGCCCCAGACGTTCGCGGCGCCGTTGGGCAATGACACCGAGGAGACCTGCAGTCCGCACAGCTCGCCGACACGCAGCCCCGAGCCGTAGAGCAATTCGAGCACCGCGTCGTCGCGCCGTCGCCGCCAGTCGGGTTCGTCCTCGGCGACGGGCGCGTCGAGGAGCCCGCTGAGTTCGCGCTGATCGAGCACCCGCGGCAGACGACCACCACCGGCTGGCACCGAGACGCCGCTGGTCGGGTCGACGTCCACCACGCCGTTGGCGACGAGCCACTTGTAGTAGCGGCGTATCGCGGCGGTCTTGCGGGCGATCGATCGCCGAGCGAACTGCCGCGTGGTGAGGTGGGCCAGGTAGCGACGGATCGTGGCCCGCTTGACCGAACCCGGCTCGAGCACGTCGCTGCGAGTGCACCACGACGCGAACGAGCGGACGTCGGAGGTGTAGGCGGCCACGGTGTTGGCCGACAACGACGTCAACGCGTGCGCGAAGTCGTCGATGCGCCAGGAGTCCACGGCGCCGATGGTATTGCCCGGGAGGGAGTCGCATCGTGGATGGCCCGTTCATGCGAGATCGGCCCAGTCGTCGATCGCCTCGAACCACCCTGACGTTTCGCGCAACCAACCTGCGTGCTCGAGCCTGGCGAGGGCGAGCGCCGTGTCGACCAGCGATCGACCGCACAGCTGGGAGATGGCCTCCAGCGTCTGGGGCTCCGACCGGCACGAGTCGATCAGCCGGCGGTCGTCGCGGCTCGGCAGCGAGCGTGGGTCATGGCGCACCCGACCGGCGCGACGGCGATCGAGCCCGAGCGCCATCAACACGTCGGCGGTTTCTGTCGCAGGTGACGCTCCGTCGCAGAGCAGCTTGTTGGTGCCGAGCGCCGCGCGGCTCTGCAGCGCTCCCGGCACAGCGAACACCTCGACGCCTCGCTCCGCGGCCTCGCGTGCGGTGATCAGGCTTCCCCCGCGCTCCCGACTCTCGACCACCACCAACACCTCGACGAGCGCAGCGAGAATCCGATTGCGCAACGGGAAGCGGAACGCATCCGGGCCGGTGCCGGGCGGCCACTCGGAGATCAACACGCCGCGAGCGGCGACGTCATCCCACAGCCGGGCGTGTTGCGCCGGGTAGGGCCGGTCGGGACCCGTGCCGACCACCGCCACCGGCCGAGCCCCGTCGACGGCGAGCGCGCCACGGTGCGCGGCGCCATCGATGCCCTTGGCCAGTCCAGAGACGACCACCACCCCCTCCGCTGCCAGTTCGTAGCCGAACTGCGCCGCGGTCTCGCGTCCGCGTTGGGTGGCGTTGCGCGTGCCCACGATGCCCACTCGTCGACCGTCGAGCACATCGAGGTCGCCACGGACGAAGAGCGCGGCGGGCCGGCGTGGATCGTCGAGCAGCGCCATCGGATAGTCCTCGTCACCCGCGACGATGACGCTGATCCCGGCGTCGAGGCACTGTCGCCACACCTCCGTCGGCGCACGGCGCTCGCCGGATCGGCGCCAGGCAGCAGCCAGGTCCGGCTCGCGGGCGAACAGCGTGGCAAACGGCTCGGGTGCCGCGCACGTGCCGATGGCGATCGCGTGAGCGTGTTCGGCGGACCCGCGGGCGAGCAGCCCCGACAGACGGCTGGTGGTCATCCGCTCGAAGCCGGCCAGTGCCGCCACGAACGCCTCCGGCGGCGTCGATCCGCCATCCATCGCGGTCATGCGGCCCGTCCGTCCGAAACCGATCGGGCGAACGTTGCCCGGAATCGCAGGGCCATCGCGACGTCGCCTTCGTCGACGCCGTGTTCGACATGACCACGCAGGTCGGCGATCGTTCGCGCTACACGGCGGATGCGGTGGTAGCCGCGGCCGCTGAGGCGATCGTGTTCGAGTTCGTGGCGCAACAGCGCAGTCGAGCCCGCGTCGAGCCGGGCGACGTCGTCGAGTTGGTCAACCGCCAGCGCGCTGTTGAGAC
>DATKXG010000390.1:0-13148 GCA_035529175.1 Ilumatobacteraceae bacterium | reverse complement strand
GGAAAACGAAAGCGCCCCGGTCGGCGCTGCGGGCTCTCGCCTGCGCGCCTTCCGGGGCTGCTCGAGTGGACAGGTCCACCACTGGTCGATTGTCGGGCGTTAGCCTTCGTCTCGACCTGTTCACATCGCCCGTCTCGCCTTGCGGCGTGGCGGGCGATGCCGCGTTTCGGACTCGACACCGGTTTCCCGGCCCCGAACCCGCTGGCACCGCTTCACGCTGACCCGGTTGCCCGAGCCCTCGGTCCTGGCGCCAATCGGAACCGACCTCGCTGGGTCCAGTTGGGGTGGCCCCAGATCCTTCGGCTCCTCACCACAACTCCGTTGCCCACACCCCACCCGAAGGTGACGTGCCACCCACCGCCCGAAGGCGACAGGTCACCCGCTGCCCGAAGGCCTCGAGCGTGCCCGGTCGTCTCGCCGCACCGCTCGCCAGCTGCGGGTTGCCCCGTGCCCGTCGAGCGCTCCAGCAGGCCTCCGTCTCCCACGTCACCCGAAGGTGGCCGCAGGCCCGGTCTGACCCGACGCCCGCCCCGGTCTCCCGCGACGTTCGCCGACTCGTCGTTGCTCCCGTCCTCCCGAAGGAGTCCGACAGCCCGGTCCGAGGTGGCCGTGAACACTGTCCATGCTCCGATTCCGCTCTCGCTTCGTGAAACGGTGTGGGCTGGGCCGAAGCCCCCTCCTCACCGCTCCGTCGGCGTGCGCTCTCCGGAACGAGCATCAGTAAATACTGCGCATAACCCCAGGTCAAGAGGTATTTTTGAATTCACAGGGTTATCCCCGAAACTTTCTCGTTACCCCCAGGATTCCTTCCGTCGTCCACTCGTTGCCCACCGTTCATGCACAGCGATGTGCACAGTTCGGCATCGTTCTGGACATGTTGATTGCATCCGCTGGTCGAAGCGGGTTCAATAGAGGCCGATGACCAACCGACCAGTTGCCGCCATCATCATCATTCTGTAGAACACGTGGCATCCCCACGTGTTCGTCGAGCCGCCCCTCCGGGCGGCTCTTTCAGTTCTCGGGAGCACTTCATGCGACACGTCGAAATCTTCGACACCACATTGCGCGACGGCCTGCAGGTCGAGGGCGTCTCGGCGACCGTCGACGACAAGCTCCGTATCGCGGAACAGCTCGACCTGCTCGGGGTCCACTTCATCGAGGGTGGCTGGCCCGGCGCCAACCCGAAGGACATCGAGTTCTTCGCCCGCGCCCAGCACGAGCTGGCGCTCACGACGTCGACCTTGGTCGCGTTCGGCTCCACCCGACGCCCCCGTGGCAAGGTCGACGACGACACCACGCTGCGCAACCTGATCGAGGCCAACACCTCGGCGGTGTGCATCGTCGCGAAGAGCTCCGAGTACCAAGTGGTCGAGGCGCTGCAGACGACCCTCGACGAGGGAGCCGCAATGATCGCCGACTCGGTGGAGTTCCTCACCGGACAGGGCCGGATGGTGCTCGTCGACCTCGAGCACTTCTTCGACGGCTACAAGGCCAACCCCGAGTTCTCCCTGAGGGCGATCGAGGCCGCAGTCGTCAACGGCGCAAGCCATCTCGTGCTCTGCGACACCAACGGCGGGACCCTGCCGAGCGAGGTCCATCGGATCGTCGCCGACGTCAAGGCCCACGTCGGTGACGACGCCGTGATCGGCATCCACTGTCACGACGACACAGGCTGTGCGGTCGCCAACTCGATGGCAGCGGTCGAGGCGGGTGCCGGCCACGTACAGGGCACGTTGAACGGGCTCGGCGAGCGCACCGGCAACACCAACCTCACCACCGTCATCCCGAACCTGCAGCTCAAGCTCGGCTACACCTGCCTGCCCGACGGCCGCATCGAGCGCCTGACCGCAGTCAGCCACCACGTCGCGGAGACCCTCAACCGAGCTGTCAACCCGCAGGCTCCGTACGTCGGATCGTCGGCGTTCGCGCACAAGGCCGGACTCCACGTGTCGGCGATCGTGCGGGCCAAGGACGCCTACGAACACGTCAACCCCGAGCTGGTCGGCAACGGGACGCGGTTCGTCGTGTCGGAGATGGCGGGCCGGGCGACGATCCAGATGAAGGCCGACGAGATCGGCATCGAACTCGACGGCGCTCAGATCAACGAGGTCATCGACGAACTCAAGCGGCTCGAACACGAGGGCTACCACTTCGAGGCGGCCGACGCATCGCTCGAACTGTTGATGCGGCGGGCCGCCGGCCAGGTGCCGGAGTTCTTCCGCGTCGAGTCGATGCGGGTGATCACCGACGAACTCCCGGGTGGCGAGTTCTCGACCGAGGCAACGGTGAAGGTGTGGGTGGGCGACGGTGACGACGCCGAGCGCCGGGTGTGGGTGGCCGAGGGCAACGGCCCCGTCAACGCGATCGACACTGCGCTGCGCAGGGCGGTTGGCACGATGCTGCCGGAGCTGTCAGACATCCACCTCACCGATTACAAGGTGCGCATCCTCGACGGTGCCAGCGCCACGGGCTCGACGACGCGAGTGTTGCTGTCGGCCACCGACGGCACCCGCGACTGGACGACGATCGGCGTCAGCCCCAACATCATCGAGGCTTCGTGGCGGGCGCTCGAGGACAGCCTCGTCTACGGCCTGCTCCACCGGTCGCTGCGCGCGGTGTAACGATTGGTGTCTGACACCAAGTAGAAAGAGCAGCGATGGCCGCCCCCAGATTCAGCCCGGTTCCACCGACGGTTCGTTCGCGCCACTACGAGTCGCCCGATCACGTGCCCGACTCGTGGATGCCGGACCGGCCCGGTGACATCGAGGGCTTCCAGCCCGACGGCCCGCGTCTCGGCGAACAGGGTCCCGACCAGGGGTACGCGCTTCGGATCGCGGCGCAGCTGCGCCCGAAGCTGCAGATGCAGCCCGGCGAACACGTCGACGATGCGATTCGCGGCTGCCTCGGTGTCGCGCTACGCCGCGCCTCGATGTACTCGCGGGCGCCGGTCGTGCACGACCTCACGATCGCCTTCACCATCTGGGGTTTCTATGATCCGACGCCGCCTGCCGAGTTGCTCGAGCTGCGTCGCACGATGTTCGAAGGGCTCCGCTACATCGGCCATCACTACATGGAGGCGCGAGCGGTCGCCGACATGCCCCCCGACGCCACGCTGCAGACGACGCCCGCGCAGGTCGCTGCGGCATATCCGACGGACTGGCGCACCCTCGTCGGCGCCTGATCGGCAGCGCGCGTCGTGAACGCACGACGAGTCCTGCAGACCGGCGACATCGACCTGCGGGCCACGCTGAAACCGATCGGCGTCTACTCGCGCGATCCGACCACTCGCTGGACCTCGAGCAGCTTCTCCAAGGCGGTGCTGACCCCGGACGGCCCGGGCACGATGTTGCTGCGCTGGGACGGCCTCGGTGTCACGACGGCCGAAGCGTGGGGGAGTGGCGCCGCGTGGCTCCTCGACCGGGCGCCTCACTGGGTGGGCCTGCGCGACGACCTCGAGGGGTTCGACCCGACGATCCATCCACGAATCGCCGAACTGGCCCGCCGTCACCCGGGTATCCGGTTGTCCGCTGCGGGCGTGATCTGGCAGGAACTCCTCCTCGTCCTGCTCGGCCAGCGTGTGACCACCGAGGAGGCCGTCAAGAGCTGGGCGCGGATCGTGTACGCGTTGGGTGAGCCGGCGCCGGGTCCGCTGGAGCTCCGATTGCCCCCGACGCCCTCGGCGGTCGCTGCCACGACGTACGTGGACCTCCACCGGTTCAACGTCGAACGCCGCCGCGCCGACGCGATCCTGCTTGCAGCGCGGCGTGCGAACCGCCTCGAAGAGGCCGCCACGATGACAGCAGCCGATGCTCGTGTCCGCCTGTCGGCACTGCCCGGACTCGGACCGTGGACGGCGACCTCGGTGATCACCTCGTCGCACGGCGATCCGGACACGATCGTCCTGCGCGACTACGGATTGCCCACCATGGTCAACCATGCCTTCACCGGCGATGCCCGGCGGTTGCCTGCCGACGAGGGCGGCGACGAGATCATGTGTCGACATCTCGCCCCGTGGACGGGACATCGCCAGCGGATCGTCCGGCTGCTGTACACCGCCGGTGTGTCGGCGCCGCGGCGCGGCCCGCGAGTGCGCAACCCTGACATCCGTGGTCTGTGACGCCGCCCGGCGGGCGTCGACGTGCCCTCGCTGGACGTATGCGCGACACTGTGGTGTGGATCGCACGCCCCCCGCGCGTCGACGCGTCGCCCTCACCGCCGCGAGCCGTCGACTCGTGGCAGCAATCGTCGTCGCTCTGGTCGCGACGTCGGCCGCCATCTCGTCGGCGATGACGCGATCGCCGTCCGCGACCGCAGCGGTCCGCCCAGCGGTCTGCCTGCCGGGCACGACCCCGGCGGATCTCGACCGTCTGTTCGTGTCGGAGCCCGGCGGAGTCGTCGGTGCCGACTACCAGCGCGCCACGCCGCTGCCCGACGGCCGCGTGCTGTGGACGTTCCAGGACGCCGAGGTGCGTCTTCCGGCGGGTGGCAAACGCCTGGTCCACAACATCGGGATGGTGCAGCAGGGTTCGTGTTTCACCGCCCTGATCGGCGGGACGCCAGACGACCCGCAGCCGTGGTTGTTCGCGGCGGACACGATTCCGTTCGTCCGTTGGTACTGGCCGCTCGGCGCCGAGTTGGGTGCCGACGGCCGTGTCCACGTGTTCGCGGCCGAGATGAACGAACGCGGTCCCGGCTACCTGTCACGAACCGAACCCACGGCGACCGTGGTGGCCATCGTCGATCCGGTCACCCTCGAGGTCCGAACAACGGCGCGCCCCGGTGACTCCTCTGCGTCGTTGTACGGCTTCTCGATCGAGTCGGACCCGACGTGGACGTACCTGTTCGCGCAGTGCCACCGCCAGTTCGGTTTCGATCCGTACATCTACGTCTACGCACACGACATGGCCTGCGCCCCGCGAGTGACGGTCGCCCGGGTTCCCCGCGGCAATCTGCTCGCCGCGCCGACCTACTGGACGGCGAACGGCTGGCGCGCCGATCCGGCCGCCGCCGTGCCGATCATGGACACGAGCCGGTTGGTCAACGCCAGCCAGTTCACCTACGTCAACAACCAGTGGATGGCGATCACGAAGGTGGGCGACTGGTGGGGTGACCGCGTCGTCGTCGAGCACTCGCTGCGCCCCATGGGGCCGTACAACGTCGTGGCTGAGTGGGCGCCGCCGACGAAGTGTGCGGTGGACTGCAACAACTACTTCGCGAGTTGGATCCCGTCGGCCGTGCCTGGGCAGCTCGTCCACGGCCTGTCGCACAATCGCTGGGACGGCATCGCCACCGAGGTGTACCGGCCGACGTTCGGAACCTTCCCCTCACCAACGCAGCGTCTGCTGCCGGCGGAACGCTGCTCGCTCGGCTACTGCGGCTGACCGGACCGGGCCGCGTACGATCCCGCCGTGCCCTTCGACCCGTCGACACACCCGCATCGGCGGCGCAATCCGCTGACCGGTCGATGGGTGATCGTGTCGCCGCAGCGGACGCAGCGGCCCTGGGTCGGCCAGCGATCGGCCGAACCGGACCCGGCGCCGGGCTTCGACCCGGGCTGCTACCTCTGCCCGGGCAACGAGCGCGCCGGTGGCGTCCGCAATCCTGACTACGACTCGACCTTCGTCTTCGTGAACGACTTCGCGGCGTTGCTCCCCGATGCGCCGTCACCCGACGCGCCCCGGGCCGACTCCGCGACCGACTCGACGGTCGACGGCCTGTTCCGCATCGCCGGGGCGACCGGTGAATGCCGGGTGCTGTGCTTCTCGCCGCGTCACGACCTCACCCTCGCCGACATGACGCACGACGAGGTGGTTGCGGTGATCGAACTGTGGCAGTCGCAGCTGATCGAACTCCGCCAGCGGTTTCGGTGGGTGCAGATCTTCGAGACCCGTGGTGCGATCTCCGGCGCGTCGAACCCCCACCCTCACGGCCAGATCTGGGCATCGACGTTCCTGCCCGACGAGATCGTCCAGGAGATGGGGAACCAGCGGACCCACCTCGAGCAGCACGGCCGGCCGATGCTGCTCGACTACGTCGAGCGGGAGCTGGAACTCGGCGAGCGGATCGTGACCTCCAACGACGAGTGGGCGGTGGTCGTGCCGTACTGGGCGTACTGGCCGTTCGAAACGCTCGTGCTGCCGCGCCGCCGGCTGGCGCGCCTCGACGAAGTCGACGCTGTGGGCCGCGAGTCGCTCGCCGACGTGATGCAGACCATGCTGCGCGGGTTCGACGCGCTGTTCGACACGCCCTTCCCGTACTGCTCCGGCTGGCACACCGCGCCCGACACCCCCGAGGCCGCGGGATGGCAGCTACACGGGCACTACTACCCTCCGTTGCTGCGGTCTGCCGACGTCGCCAAGATCCCGGCGAGCTACGAGCTGCTGGCCAACCTGCAGCGCGACGTCACCCCTGAAGCCGCCGCAGCCGAACTGCGAGCGGTGACGCCAACCTTCTAGTCAACTTCAAGGTTTGGCGGTACACTCGCCGACATGCGAATCGGTGCACTCGCAAGCATGTCGGGACTCAATGCCCAGACGATCAGGTACTACGAATCGCTCGATCTCCTGCCCGAGCCCGATCGGACACCTTCGGGCTACCGCGATTACGGCGCCGAGGTGGCCGAGCGTCTCCGCTTCATCCGCGACGCCCAGGCATGCGGCCTGTCGCTCGACGAGGTCCAGACGCTGCTCTCGATGAAGGACGCCGGCCAGGCAACCTGCCAGCACACACTGGCCTTCCTCGAACATCACATCGCGGACATCGACACCCAGATCGAACGACTGCAGGCCGCGCGGGCCGAGATGCTGCAGTTGGCCACGCGCGCCCGCGGTCTCGATCCGGCGAACTGCACCGACCCCCATCGTTGTCAGGTGATCGATCCGTCATGACCACACTGAGCTCCCGCCCCGAGGCAACCGCCACGCGTTCCGACATCGCCATCGAGGGCATGACCTGTGCCGCGTGCTCGAACCGGATCCAGCGCGGCCTCAGCAAACTCGACGGCGTCGTCGAGGTCCGCGTCAACTTCGCCAACGGCCGCGCCACCGTGCTGCACCGCGGCACCGACGAGACCGACATGCGAGCCGTCGTCGAGCGGCTCGGCTACGTCGCACCGGTCGACGCCGACCACGAGGGTGCCGAGCGCCGCCGGGAAGCCGACCTCCGACGGCGCTGGACTGTCGCGTTGATCCTCGGGGTCCCGGTGGTGCTGTTGTCGATGGTGCCGTCGCTGCAGTTCGACCGCTGGGAGTGGGTGGTGGCTGCGCTCGCCACGCCGATCGTGTTCTGGTGCGGCTGGGGATTCCACCGGTCGGCGTGGATGAACCTCCGCCACGGTGCGACCACCATGGACACGCTGGTGTCGATGGGCACGCTGTCGGCCTGGACGTGGTCGACCGTCGTGCTGGTCGGCAGCATCGGCGACGACTCGCCATCGATGGACGGTATGGGTTCGATGTCGATGACCGACAGCGACGGCATGCACGTGTACTACGAGACCGCTGCCGTCATCGTGGCGCTGATCCTGATCGGCAAGTGGCTGGAGATCCGGGCCAAACGACGCTCCGGTGACGCCATCCGCGCGCTTGCCGACCTCGGTGTGAGGTCGGCGAGGCTCGAGGACGGCACCGAAATCCCCCTCGACGAGTTGACGGTCGGAACCCGGTTCGTCGTGCGCCCTGGCGAGAAGATCGCCACCGACGGGCTGATCGTCGACGGGTATTCCAGCGTCGACGCGTCGATGGTGACGGGCGAGCCCGTGCCCGTCGAGGTGGGTCCGGGCGACGAGGTGATCGGCGCCACGGTCAACGCCAACGGCTCACTGGTCGTCGAGGCGACGCGTGTCGGTGCCGACACGGCACTGGCCCAGATCGTCCGGCTGGTCGACGAGGCCCAGGGCAGCCGGGCCGAAGTGCAGCGACTCGCCGACCGTGTGGCCGCTGTCTTCGTGCCGACGGCGATCGCCATCTCCGCGATCACCCTGGTCGCCTGGCTCGCGATCGTCGGCGACGCGAACGATGCGTTCACCGCTGCAGTCGCCGTGCTGATCATCGCCTGCCCGTGTGCACTGGGACTCGCGACACCCCTCGGCATCATGGTCGGCACGGGGCGGGCGGCACAGCTCGGCGTGATCATCAAGGGCGGTGAAGTGCTGGAGGACACCCGTCGGATCGACACGATCGTGCTCGACAAGACCGGTACCGTCACCGAGGGCCGC
Source organism: Ilumatobacteraceae bacterium (assembly GCA_035529175.1). Taxonomy (GTDB): domain Bacteria; phylum Actinomycetota; class Acidimicrobiia; order Acidimicrobiales; family Ilumatobacteraceae; genus Sva-07. The sequence continues at coordinate 4,933 of DATKXG010000390.1, read as the reverse complement.
ATGTCGCTGGTCGACGTGGTGGCGCTCGACGCCGTGCCCGGAGATGCCGACGTCCTGCTCGGGCTCGCCGGTGCCGTCGAGGCCCGATCCGAGCACCCGATCGCGCAGGCGATCGCCGCCGAGGCATCGGCGCGAGGGGCACTGCCCACCCAGGTCGAGGGCTTCTCGAATCGACCGGGATTCGGTGTGGTCGCCGTGGTCGACGGCGTCGAGGTGCGTGTGGGCCGCCGTCAGCTCTTCGAGACGGTGCCCGCCGCCGTCGAACGAGCCGCGTCGGCCGCGGAACGTGCCGGCAACACCGCCGTGTTCGCCGGTCGTGGCGACACCGCGGAGGTCGTGCTCGTCGTGGCCGACACCGTGAAGCCGACGTCGCGCGAGGCGGTCGCCGCGTTCCACGACCTCGGGTTGACGGTGACGCTGCTGACGGGCGACAACGCCCGAACCGCTCGAACGGTCGGCGCCGAGGTCGGCGTCGATGCCGTGATCGCCGACGTGTTGCCCGACGCGAAAGCGGCCGAGATCGTCCGGCTCCAGGCCGAGGGCCGCCGAGTCGCGATGGTCGGCGACGGCATCAACGACGCGCCGGCGCTGGCGCAAGCCGACCTCGGCATCGCGCTGGGAACCGGCACCGACGTGGCGATCGAAGCATCCGACCTCACGATCGTCTCGGGCGACCTGCGCGCCGCTGCCGACGCTGTGGCCCTCTCCCGGCGGACCCTCGGCACGATCAAGGGCAACCTCTTCTGGGCCTTCGCGTACAACACCGCAGCGATTCCGTTGGCCGCTTTCGGCATCCTCAACCCGATGATCGCCGCGGCTGCCATGGGGATGTCGTCGCTGTTCGTCGTCTCCAACAGCCTGCGGTTGCGTCGCTTCAACGGCTATCGCCGCAGCGGCGAGCGATCCGTCGCCCCGACCTCCACCACCGCCCGACACGAGGAAGCCATCGCATGAGTACCACGCACACCTTCTCGGTTCCCGGCATCAGCTGCGACCACTGCAAGCGCGCGATCGAAGCGGAGGTGTCCGGGGTCGCCGCCGTCGAGTCCGTCGAGGTCGACGTCGACGCCAAGCTCGTCATCGTGGTCGGTGGCGACGACGCGGCCATCCGCACCGCGATCGACGACGCCGGGTACGACGTCGCCTGACCTCGCGATCCGGTGAGTCCTCGCACCGCTGCCGGCCGGCGCCTCCAGTGCACTTCATTGCCGAATGGTTCCCGCATGCCAGGACGTATTCGGCAATGACGGGCTCGGGGGAGGATGCGGGGGTGAGCGCCGAGGAGTGAGACACGCCGGCCGCGGTGCATGATGTGAGCATGCAGACGCAGTTGTTGATCGGTGGCGAGTGGCGAGACGGTGCTGGCGCGGAGCGCTTCGACGTCGAGAACCCGGCAAACGAGGAGGTGATCGCTTCGGTGGCGGCAGGCACGACTGCCGATGCGACCGAAGCGTGCGACGCGGCGGCGGCGGCCCAGGCGAGCTGGGCAGCCACGGCACCGCGCGAGCGCGGCGAGATCCTGCGCCGTACGTGGGAATTGATGGTCGAGCACACCGACGAACTCGCCCGGCTGATCACCCTCGAGCACGGCAAGCCGCTCGCCGACGCGCGCGGCGAGGTCGCGTATGCGGCGGAGTTCTTCCGCTGGAACTCCGAGGAGGCGGTGCGCATCCACGGGTCGCTCGGCACGGCACCGGCGGGCGCCAACCGGATCGTCGTGCATCACCCGCCGGTCGGTGTCGTGGTGATCGTGACGCCGTGGAACTTCCCGGCAGCGATGATCACCCGGAAGCTGGCACCAGCACTCGCCGCGGGCAATGCCGCCGTCATCAAGCCACCCCGGGAGACGCCCCTGACGGCACTGCGGATCGGCGAGCTGCTCCTCGAAGCCGGCCTGCCCGCCGGCGTCGTCAACATCGTGCCGACGCTGACGTCGGGCGCATGGTTCGATGCTGCGGTCGACCATCCGGCGACGCGCATGGTGTCGTTCACCGGGTCCACCGAGGTGGGCATCGTCCTGCTCAAGCGGGCCGCCGATCGAGTACTCAAGACCGTCATGGAGCTCGGTGGCAATGCGCCCTTCGTGGTGTTCGACGATGCCGACCTCGAGGCAGCCGTCGAGGGAGCGATGGTCGCCAAGATGCGTCACTCGGCCGAGACCTGCACTGCCGCGAACCGATTCCTCGTCCACGAGAAGGTCGCCGACCAGTTCACCCAAATGTTCGCCGCGGCGATGGCCGACGTGCGCATCGGCAACGGGTTCGACGACGGCGTGACCTGCGGACCGATGATCAACGCGAAAGCCGTCGCGTCGATCAACGAGCTCGTCACCGCGGCGGCCGACCACGGGGCGACGATCGCCACCGGCGGAGGCGCCGTCGGCGGGCCGGGTCACTTCTATCCGCCGACGGTCCTCGGCAACGTCCGTCCCGGCGACGAGATCACCCGTCACGAAATCTTCGGCCCGGTCGCACCGGTCATCACCTTCGACGACACCGACGAGATGATCGACATGGCCAACGACACCGAGATGGGCCTGACCGCCTACGTGTACACCCAGGACCTGCGACGCGGCCTCGCCGTCAGCGAGCGGATCCAGGCGGGCATGATCGGACTCAACCGAGGGGCCGTGTCCGACCCGGCCGCCCCGTTCGGCGGCATGAAGCAGTCCGGACTCGGCCGCGAGGGCGCGAGCGAGGGCATCTACGAGTTCTGCGAGACCCAGTACATCGCCACCAACTGGTGACTCGGTCCTTGCCAACCACGTTTGCGTGCTGATTCGGATGGGGCGGTCCATCCGAAACGCGACGCAAACGGCGGTTCTGGAGGGTCAGTAGTCGCCGGCGAGGTCGCGTTTGCCCTGCTCGCTGGCGCGCGCCGCGTGTCCGAGCAGGTTGCGCGCCATCGAGGAGGTGTGCTGCGACGAGTGTGCGGCGTAGACGGTGGCGCGCACCGCCCACACCTCGGCGTTGTCGGGAGCGGCCAGGGCGGCGAACTCGACGAGATGGCAGGCGAGACGGGCGTCGCCGGCGTCGAGCACCTTCTGGGCGCGAGCGAGCACTCGGTCGACGCCGCCGGCGAGCTCCACCCATTCGGCGGCCTGCTGCGCCCGTGGCGACGGCAACAGGTTGTCGGGCTCGCCGTCCCACCAGCCGCCATAGCGGCGCCACACGTTGCGGATCAGGAACTGCGGGTGGTCGTACACCGCCTGCAGGTACGGCTTGTCGGCGAGATGGGCGGGGACCGTCACCTCGTGCAGGCACGTGTCGAGGTTCTTGCCCTGGTTCATGATTGCGAGCGTCTGGCTCTCGATCGACTCCAGCAGCTCGGCGGTATCCGTCAGTGCCACCACGATGCGATCGGCGCCGAAGATCGGCAGCCCGTGCCCGGCGAGCAGGATCTCAGGTCGCAGCGCCGCCATCTGGCGCAGCGCCGCGCCCCAGTCGGAAAGGTAGCGCTGCACCTTCTGCGGGTTGCCGGCGTTCGGCAGGGCCCAGATGAACAGGTCGCCGGGATGGAGCACCTTGCGTTCGGGCACCCACGTCCACGTGGCGTCATCGGTCTCGCCGCGAGCGTGGTGCAACTCGAAGGTCAGCTCGCCGCGGTTGAACGTGAGGTGCTTCGCGTATGTGACGTCAGGATCGCGGTACTCGCTCGGCCACGTGAACTGCGGGACGTCGATGGCGAACTGGCGGCGGTTGATCGCCGTGTTCCACCCGCCGGTCTGCTCGTACCGCCGGAAGTGGGCAGGAAGTTCCTCGTGGGCGTACACGACGGGCCGTTCCCATCCCTTGTCGGCCGCTTCGGCGTCGAACAGGGCCGTGCCGAGCACGTGGTCGACGTGATGGTGCGAGTAGACGGCTGCGTGTACGGGTGCATCCGGTCGCCAGCCGCGAACGGCGTCGTAGACGGTCCGACGATCGAACGCGCCTCCGGTGTCGAGCATCACGAGGCCGTCGCCGGTGTCGAGGGCGTTGACGGACGCGATCGACTTGAGCGTGAGCAGGCCGTCGTCGATCTCCTCCCTGGCGGTGCTGAAGGTGCCGTCGTCGTGGTGGACGTGGACCGGCTGCACCGGATGGTGGGCGTGGACGAGTTCGCCGCGTCCCTGCCAGTGCTCCTCGGCGAGTTCCCTGATCGTTGCCATCTCCAGAACCTAGGTCGCCGCCGCCAGGCGATCAGGTGGCGGAGCCGCGACCGGGCGTCGACCGCGCCGATGGTCAGCTCACCCCCAGCCGGTTCGACCCGAGCGAGCGGCCGGGGCCAGACTGCGGCGGTGAACGTGACCGACGCCGTCAACGCCCGCAAGTCCGTCCGGGCCTTCCTGCCCGATCCCGTCTCGGACGAGGTGATCGCCGACTTGCTGACCACGGCGTCGCGAGCCCCCTCGGGCGGCAACGTGCAGCCCTGGCGTATCTACGTCGTCAACGGCGAGTCGATGGCACGCTTCCGCGAGTTCCTGGCCGACCGGCCGGTCGAGGCGCCCGCCTATGACATCTACCCCTCCCCACTGCACGAGCCATACCGGTCGTCGCGGTTCAAGATCGGCGAGGACATGTACGCCACGCTCGGCATCGAACGCGACGACAAGGCCGGCCGGCTCGCCCAGTTCGCGAAGAACCTCGACTTCTTCGGAGCGCCCGCGGCGATCTTCTGCTTCATCGATCGGATCATGGGGCCGCCGCAGTGGTCCGACCTCGGGATGTTCCTGCAGACGTTCATGTTGCTCGCCCAGGAAGCCGGGCTCGACACCTGCCCGCAGGAGGCGTGGGCCGTCTACGAGCAGGCCGTCAGCGAGTTCGTCGGCGCGCCGGAGGAACAGCGCATCTTCTGCGGCGTCGCGATCGGACACGCGGACCCTGACGCGCCGATCAACACCCTGACGACCGAACGCGAACCCCTCGAGGTCTTCGCCAAGTTCGTCTGACCAGCG
>DATKXG010000389.1:0-12183 GCA_035529175.1 Ilumatobacteraceae bacterium | reverse complement strand
CCCCGTGCCGACGACTCCTTCGTGAGCGCGGCATGATCACCACGTTTGCGTCAGAGTTTGTGTGCGGCGGGTCACCCGAACCTCGACGCAAACGTGGGGGTGGGGCGGCGTGACGCAGGTGGAGCAGTGGCGCGAGTTGGTGTCGGTGGCGATGCTCGGCACCGACCGTCGCAACCCGCCCGAGCCGGACGGGCTGATCGCGGACCTCGTCGACGACACAGTCCGGTCGACACCGTCGGAGCGGATGCTCGCCCAGGTCGCCGCGACCGTGGCTGTTCGCCGTGCCGGCGTCCTTCCGGGGGCACCCTTGTCGCCGGTCGATGGTCCCGGCACCGATGATCGACCGGTCTGTGTGCCCGCTGCGGCCGAACGCTGGCATCACATCGTGTCGTCGTGGCCGGTGCTCGAGGACGAATGGATGCTGAGCCTGGTCATGAATGGGTGGCGCGTGCCACCCGACCTCGTGCCCGAGCTGCTGACCCGACACCGAACCGATCCCATTCGCCGAGCCCGTGCCGAGCTGGCGTGTGGACCGCTCGCCGGTTGGCTCGTCGGTCACCTCCCCGAGTTGGGCGCCCGAGGCGCCGCTGGCGCGCAGCCCGATCCGTCGGCGGACGACATCGCCGAGTTGCCACCGCTTCCGATCCCGCCCGATCTCGAGCCGCTGCTCCACGCCGACGGTGACGTCGTCGCTCGACAACTCGCCAGAGCGATCGACGCCGGCATGTTGGTCCACGCTCACCGAGCAGTTCTCGTCAATCTCATCGCACGCATGCGGCCCGATGCTCCCGGTCAGGTGGCGTCGGCTCTCGAAGCGATCGACGGCGGATCGCCCGGTTTTCCCCTCGCATCGGTCCTCGCCGACCTTGGCCGCACTCGTCAACGCATGCTCGACGAACTGTCGGTCAGCTGAGCGGTCCCACGTCGTCGACGGCGTCGCTCATGGCCGAAGTCTTGCGCCGATCAACTGTGTGACACCCCCTGTCTAGGGTTGCCGGCATGGAGATCGCTGGGGTGGTCGAGCGGGTCGGGGCGATTGCGTCGGTGCGTTCGAACTCGTCGGCGGGTGCTGATCTGATCGAGTCCGGTCTGGTCGCGGTGCGTGAAGTGCAGGCGTGGTGCGACGCTCAGCACGCCGGCCTGGTCAGGCAACTCGAGGGGATCGATTCGTTCCCCGAGCAGCGCATCGCGAACGCGTCGAAGAAATCGCTGAGCCAGGCGGCCAAGACCACCGAACGCTCCACGACGTTGAAGCAGACACCCAAGCTGGCTGACGCGTTGGGCGACGGTGCGATCACCGCTGACCATGTCGATGCCGTCACCCGGGCCTCGAAGAAGGTCGATGCGTCCAAACGCGGCGAGCTGATCAAGCGTGCCGACGCATTGGCCGCCGTTGCGAAGGCCGGCACGGTCGACGAGTTCACCCGCCGCCTGGACCTCGAAACCAAACGACTCCAAGAAGACGACGGCCTCGACCGTCTCGCCCGACAACGCCGCAACGCACGAGCCCGCACCTGGGTCGACACCGACGGCATGTGGAACCTGACCGCCAAGTTCGACCCCGTCACCGGCATCAAGATCGCCGCTCGGATCGACACCACAGTCCAAACGCTCTTCGGTGAAGCCGAGCCCGCCGACTGCCCCGACGACCCCATCGAGAAGCAGCGCTACCTCGCCGCCCAGGCCGTCGCTCGACTCCTCCTCGACGAAGCGTTGGGCAACGAACGCAGCAACGATCCTGCACCGCTCGAGCGGCCGAAGCTGGGCCGACCGGAATATGTCGTGGTCGTCCACGCCGATGCTGAGGACCAGGTCGGCCCGGTTGGCGAGTTCTCGATCCCTGTCGAGATCCCCGCCCGCGTGCTCGCCACGTTGGCCGGCGACGCCGACGTGCACGCGGTCGTGGTTCGCAACGGTGTGGTGCTGCACGCACCCGGAGAGTTGAACCTGGGACGCACCACCCGCCTGGCGAACCGCGCCCAACGACGCGCGCTACGCGGGCTGTACCGGTGTTGTGCCATCCCGGGCTGCACGGTGGCCTACGACCGCTGCAAACTCCACCACATCATCTGGTGGCGCAACCAGGGCCGCACCGACTTCGACAACCTCCTGCCCGTCTGCTCGGTGCATCACGCCAAGATCCACAACGACGGATGGGTTATCGAACTCGGACCGAACCGACAACTCACCCTCCACCTCCCCGACGGGAGCGTCCACGCGACCGGACCACCAGGCCGATCCCAGCGAAGTACCGCCGCCTGATGATGGTCGGGCAGCAGGAACAGAGCGACGGTCGGTCGGTAGCGTCGTCGTCGATGAGTGCACCAGTCCCTCCGGGTGACATGCCGTCCGGCGACGTGCTGCGTCCGCACGCCGAGCACCAGTACGAGCACGAGCTGGCCGCACTCGCCGCACTCGACGACCGCGAACGCCCGCCGGGCTGGAGGATGTCGCCGTGGGCGGTCGTGCGCTATCTGCTCGGTGGCCAGTTGTCCGATGGCACGGTGATCTCGCCGAAGTACGTCGGCCAGCAGCGGCTCGTGGAGATCGCTGTCGCCACGCTCGCCACCGACCGGGCGTTGCTGCTGCTGGGCGTGCCGGGCACAGCGAAGACCTGGGTGAGCGAGCACCTCGCGGCAGCGATCAGCGGCGACTCCACGCTGCTCGTCCAGGGCACCGCAGGCACCACCGAGGAAACGTTGCGCTACGGCTGGAACTATGCCCGGCTGCTCGCCGAAGGTCCCAGCACCGCGGCGCTCGTGCCCGGCCCGATCTACCGGGGTATGGAGCGCGGCGCCATCGTGCGTGTCGAGGAACTCACCCGTATGCCACCCGAGGTGCAGGACGCCTTGGTCACCGTGCTGTCCGAGAAGGTGCTGCCGGTGCCGGAGCTCGACACCGAGGTGGCTGCGATCCGGGGGTTCAACGTCATCGCGACCGCAAACGACCGCGACCGTGGCGTCAACGACCTGTCGAGCGCGCTGCGGCGGCGCTTCAACACGGTCGTGCTGCCGCTCCCCACCACGATCGACGAGGAGATCGCCATCGTCAGCCGGCGCGTCGGTGAACTCGGCGTGGCGCTCGCGCTGCCCGACGTTCCCGCCGCCGCGGACGAGATCCGCCGGGTCGTCACCGTGTTCCGCGAGCTCCGATCCGGCCTCACCGAAGACGAGCGCAACAGCGTCAAGATCCCCACCGGCACCCTGTCGACCGCCGAGGCGATCTCGGTCGTCACCAACGGGCTTGCCCTTGCTGCACATTTCGGCGACGGAGAACTGCGTTCGACCGACGTCGCCGCCGGGATCATCGGCGCGGTCGTGAGCGATCCGGTTCACGACGCGATCGCCTGGCGCGAGTATCTCGAGGCCGTCGTGCGCGAACGTCCCGGCTGGGACGAGTTCTACGACGCCTGCCGCGCCCTCGACACGTGAGCGTCCACCTGCTCGGCATCCGTCATCACGGACCCGGGTCGGCTCGGTCGGTGCTGCGGGCACTGGAGGACATCCAACCCGACGTGGTGCTCGTCGAAGCGCCTGCCGACGTCGATGCTGCGCTGCGGTGGGTGGGCGAGCCTGGCCTCGTGCCGCCGGTCGCGCTGCTCACCTACGTTCCGGCCGAGCCCGGGCGGGCCGCGTTCGCGCCGTTCGCCACGTTCAGCCCCGAGTGGCAGGCGATCGCCTGGGCGAATGTCCACGACGTGGAGGTCCACGCGGTCGACCTGCCGCTGGCGGTCACGCTCGCCGCCGCTGCTGGTGATGACGATGTCTCGCTCGTTGCCGAGTCGGCACCGCCCGACCCGCTGCGCGAACTCGCCGCCGCGGCCGGCGACCCCGACCCGGAGCGATGGTGGGAGGACGTGATCGAGCACCGGGGCGACGGCGCCCCAGCGTTCGACGCCGTCGCCGAGGCGATGGCCGCTGCCCGCGACGGTTTCGTGCCGACGCGACGAGAGCTGCAACGCGAGGCTCACATGCGCCGATCGATACGCGCTGCCCGCCGGGCCGGGCACGAACAAATCGTTGTCGTGTGTGGAGCGTGGCACGTGCCCGCCCTCGACATCGACGCCCCTGGCACCCCCAACGTCTCCACCGACACCGCTACGTTGCGTGGGCTCCCCAAGGTCAAGACCGCCGTTGCCTGGGTGCCGTGGACACATCGCCGGCTCGTTGCGGGTTCCGGTTACGCCGCAGGCGTCGACAGCCCCGGCTGGTATCGCCACGTATTCGATCACCCCGGGAGCGACGGCGTCGCTCGATTCTTCGTCGACGCGGCGCGACTCGTCCGCGAACGCGGCGGGTCGGCGTCGCCGGATCACCTGATCGCCGGCACCCGGCTGGCCGAGTCGCTCGCAGCAATGCGCGGCCGACCCCGGGTCGGGCTGTCCGAAGTGCTCGACGCCGCCGACGCTGTGATGGGCGGCCTCGACCTCGTGCGACGCGAACTGGTGGTCGGCGACGAACTCGGCACTGTCCCCGACGCCGCCCCGCAGGTGCCGCTCGCCCGCGACGTCGCGAAGGCGCAGAAGTCGGCTCGCCTCCCACCTCGTGCCGAGACCACACTCGTCGAGGTCGACCTGCGCACCCCGACCGGCCTGCGCAAGTCGCATCTCCTCCACCGTCTCGTCGCGCTCGGCGTGCCGTGGGGTGCAGTTGTCGACGGTCGGGGATCGTCTGGCACATTCCGCGAGACGTGGGAGGTGCGATGGGATCCCGAGCTGTCGGTGCGCCTGATCGAACGTGCCGGCTACGGCACGACGCTGGACACCGCAGCGACCGCCCGACTGCTGGAACGAGCCGCCGCATCGTCGGGCATCGTCGAGCTGGTCGGCATCATCAGCTCGGCGCTCTTCGCGGACCTTCCTCAAGCGGTCGAGCCCACCGTGCAGCGCCTGGCGAGCAGGGCGGCCACCGACCCCGACGTCGGTCGACTGCTCGATGCGCTGCCGCCGCTCGCGGCTGCGTTGCGCTATGGCGATGTCCGCTCGACCGATGCCGGCGCGCTTCGGGAGGTCGTCGACGGCATCGTCGTTCGGATCCTGGCCGGCCTCGTTGCATCGGCGCACTCGCTCGACGACGACGGTGCGGCCGTGCTCGTCGAACGCCTCGCCGGTTTGCAGGGAGCGCTCGCCGTGCTCGATCATCCGGCCCGTCGTCACGGCCTGCCCATCGTGCTCGTCGAACTCGCGACGGGGAGCGGCCACGGTCTGGTGCAGGGTCGCGCCACGCGACTTCTCCACGACGCCGGAGTCTGGTCGGTCGACGCCGTGCAGCGTCGACTGTCGCAGGCGCTGTCGGCCGGCACGCCACCCGCGAGCGGCGCAGCGTTCGTCGAAGGGTTCCTCGCCGGATCCGGGTCGGTGCTGATCCACGACGCCGACTTGCTCGCCGTGCTCGACGGATGGGTTGCGTCGCTGCAACCAGATGCCTTCGATGCGGTGATCGCCCTGCTGCGCCGCACGTTCGGTGCGTTCGAAGCAGCCGAACGACGACAGCTCATGCGACTCCTGATGGGCATCGGCGTCGAACGTTCCGGGGGGTTCGGGGCCGACGTCGACCCCGCACGGGCCGCGGCCGCGTTGTCGACGGTGCGCCACATGCTCGGGGTGGGTCTCTCGTGAACCCGGCGACGCCGACCGTGTCCGAATCCGAGCGACGTCGACGCTGGCGTCTCCTGCTCGGCCCCGCCGCCGACGACGTGTGGGCCGAGGCCGACAGCCAGGCGGGGCTCGACGACACGACTGTCGCGAGCGATGGCGATGGCGATGGGGGACACGAGGATGGATCCGGCCAGGGTGCCGCTGCCTCGGGCCGCCCGTCGGCCGGGGCAGGTTTGCGTGGAGACGACCGACGCATCGACGCTGCGCTGGGAGCGTTGTACGACCGCGGCGAGCAGGGCGCCCGTGGGACGAATCGTGCCGGCGGGTTGAGCAGATCGAAACCGTCGGTGATGCGCTGGCTCGGCGACATCCGCAGGTACTTCCCGACGCCCGTGGTCCAGATCCTCCAACGCGACGCCGTCGAGCGGCTCGACCTGCGCCAGCTCCTGCTCGAACCCGAGCTGCTGCAAAGCGTCGAGCCCGACATCCACCTGGTCACGCTGCTCGTCGAACTGAATCGCCACCTCCCCGACGAGACCCGGGCGACTGCCCGCCAGGTGATCGCCCAGGTGCTCGCCGACCTCGAGCGCCGTCTGGCCGACCACACACGCCAGGCCGTTCGCGGTGCCCTGTCGCGGTCGGCGCGCACTCGGAGACCGCGGCCCGGGGACATCGACTGGCCGACCACGATCGCTGCCAATCTGCGGCACTGGATACCAGAACACCGCACCGTCGTGCCCGAGCGACTCGTCGGTCACGGACGCCGCCAGCGCAGCCTCGCTCGCGACGTCATCATCGCTGTAGACCAATCGGGCTCGATGGCAGACAGCGTGGTGTACGCGTCGCTGTTCGGCGGCGTCCTCGCACAACTCCCGGCGCTGCGGACCTCGTTCGTCGCGTTCGACACGGCGATCACCGACCTCACGGCATATCTCCACGACCCGGTCGAGGTGCTGTTCGGCGTGCAGCTCGGGGGCGGCACGGACATCGCCAACGCACTCGCCTACTGCCAACAGCTGATCGAGCGGCCGCGCGAGACGGTGCTGTTCGTGGTGAGCGACCTCTACGAGGGCGGCAACGCCGAGGTCATGCGTCGTCGGGTCGGTGAACTCGTCGAGTCGGGAGTGCAGGTCATCGTGCTGCTCGCGCTCAGCGACGAAGGCGCACCGGCCCATGATCACGATCATGCTGCGGCGCTTGTTGCGCTCGGCGCGAGCGTGCTGGCGACCACCCCCGATGAGTTTCCTGCGGTCTTGGCCGACGCGCTGCGCTGACAGGCTGCTGCGTCGAAGGCAGACGAAATCTTGAGGCGATGTGGCGCTGGAGCGACGAATCGCACCAGGTCACGGGCGGTACCGTGGCACTTCATGGTCGAACACCGCCGACGAACCCCACGAAACGGCGCCCGCGCAGCGGCGATCGTGGTGTTGCTCGGTGTCCTGGCCGCCGGGTGCAGCTGGAGTCGCCTCGACGAGTCGTCGAGCGGTGAGATGCGGCCGGTCCCGACCGTTCCGGCCACGCTCGGTTCTGGGGAGGACGTCGCCGTCGCCCCCGAGAGCCCGACCGGACCGGTCACGACCGAGCTGGTCGGTGACCCGCGCCCCGATCCGGACAGCGACGTCGCCCTCCCACCGCTTCCCGAGGCACTGCCGTTCGACGCCTGCGTACGGCTGGGTGAGTACCAGGTCGCTGAACAGTTCGGTGCCGCAGCGGGGGTGGGCGTGGCGTCGGCAGAGCCGATCGATGACGGTGCCTGTCGATTCACCGCTGGCGCGGGTGTGGCCGAGATCCACTACGTCTCGGAGGATGTCATCGAGTCGGACTGGTTCCGTCGTGACGCGATCGAACCGGTCGGCGACGTGAGCGCGGATGCTGTCGGGATCGCCGAGTTCCTCGCGCCGGGCTCGGACTCCGGCGCCGGCTACACGATTGCGCTCGTGAGCCGTCGAGAGGGCGCCGTGATCGCCGTGCGAGGGACCTCCGAGGATCGTCTGGTCGCCGTGCAGCTCGCAAACGTCGTCGAGTCGTCGACATGAGTGGGTCACGGATGGGGTCGGCGACCGTCTCGGGGCGCTAGCGTTCGATGCCCATGGGTCAGTTGGTCGCCGTCACCGAGAAGCCGAGTTCGACACGCGGGGTCGTTCGCTTCGAGATCAATCGCAGTCTGTCCGGCATGGGCCACGAGCATTTCGCGTCGGTTGCCGACGCATGGGGCAACACGCCGTCCGACGAACTGGCGCGCCGGATGTTCGCGACCGGCCAGGTCGATGCGGTCCACGTGTACGGCAACATCATCACCGTCGACCTCGGGAAGGGCCACGACTCCGCTGGCCTGGCCGACATCGTACGCGACCTGTACCAGTACTGGAAGCCGGGTGTCGAGCCGCCAAGTTTCGAGGACCTGCAACTCGACGAGCCCGAGGCGGCACCGTCGAGTGGTGACGGCGGCGAGGGCGGCGCCGAGCTCTCCGAGGCCGTCAAACGAGTACCGGCCCATTTGCTCGAGCGGGGCCGGTTGGGCCGCGAGCGCTGGAACGCCAAGCAGGGCTGACACCGATTTCGTCGACAGGCCATCTGATCATCATCAGAGCAGGGTTGGGCGCGCCGGGGTGCGTCCGCTCTAGCGTCGGCTCGCCAGCGATGGCTGGGGACCTGACATGACCGACGCTGTACTCACCTTGCAGGAAGTCGCCGACGAACTCGGCGTGCACTACATGACCGCGTACCGGTATGTGCGCCTCGGGGTGTTGGACGCCGCCAAGTCCGGCGGTGTCTGGCAGGTGCAGCGTTCGGCGCTCGATCGCTTCCGCGAGCAGGCGGCCGAAGCATCGGCCGCAACCGGACCGTCCGGCAAGGGCGGTGCCCGTAACCGTAAGGCGCCGTGGGCGACACGGCTCGAATCTCGGCTGGTCGCCGGTGATGCGCCGGGGAGCTGGAGTGTGGTCGAAGCTGCGATGGCAGCAGGGGCCGAACTGGACGAGATCTATCTCGACGTCTTGACCCCTGCGATGGTGAGCATCGGCGAGCGATGGGCGACAGGCGAACTCGACATCTCGATCGAGCACCGGGCGACGGGTATCGCGATGCGCATCGTCGGACGGATCGGACCGCGCTTCACCCGACGGGGCCGGTCTCGAGGCGTGGTGGCGCTCGGCGCACCCGCCGGCGAGTTCCATGCGCTTCCGGTGGCGATGTTGGGGGATCTGTTGCGGCTGCGTGGATGGGAGGTGTCCGACTTCGGCGTCGACGTACCGAGTGAGTCGATCGCCCACGTGATCCGCGAGACCAATGATCTGTTGGCGGTCGGGTTGTCGGCGATGTCATCGGAGAACCTGCCGGCGTTGGCCGATGCATGCGCTCGGGCGCGCGAGGTCGATCCTGACGTGCTGGTGGTGGTCGGTGGTCACGCGGTGCTCGACGACGAGCACGCATTGGCGCTCGGAGCCCACGCTCGCGCCTCGAGTGGCGACGCAATGCACGAACTCCTCGCCGCTCACACCGCTGCCCACTGAACCGGCTCCCCCAGCCCGGGTCTCCGGGAACCACTGTGGTTCCCCGAGACCCGGGCTCCGGGGACTATCCGCCCGCGGTGGAAGTGCGAACGTGTGTTCGATACCATGCTGCAATGGAACTCGCTGTCGAACTCCCGAGTGAACTCTCGGCGCTGGCCGAGCGTGTGGCGCCCCTGGCATTGGCGGGCGAACGCACATTGCCGGTCGCCGCTGCGTTCGCCGAGCTCTTTCCGGAGCGTGGCCTGGTCAGAGGACGCACGCTTGCTTGTGCCGGCCAAGCGGCCACGTCGTTGGCGTTGGCACTGGCGGCGCCTGCGGTGGCGGCAGGGTCGTGGCTGGCGACGATCGACGTGCCCACGATCGGCCTCGACGCCGCCAGCGAGTTCGGAATTCCGCTCGAACGAGTCGTCGCCGTACGCGCCGAGGCGGCCCGATGGCCGGATGTCGTCGCGGCGGCTGCCGACGGGTTCGATCTCCTGATCGCTCGAGTTCCGGCCGAGCTCTCACCGTCGGCGATGCGCAAGGTCGCCACCCGTCTGCGTCAGCGTGACGTCGTCATGCTCGTGCTCGGCGACCCGGGTGCACTGTCGTGCGATGGGGTGCTCGACGCCGACGATGTGGAATGGGTCGGGCTCGGCAACGGCCACGGCCACTTGCAGCACCGTCGGCTCGTCGTCGAGGCATCCGGCCGTCGCCTGCACGGTCGCCGCCGTTGCCGACTCGCGCTGCCGGGGTAGGTCGTGGTTCCTGCTCGCTCGGCGGAACCGCCGCCGCGGATCGTCTCGATCTGGTTCCCCGACTGGCCGGTGACCGCCGCTGGTTTCGGGGCTGATGTGACGGCCGCCGTGATGGGGGCAAATCGGGTGATCGCCCGCACGGCAGCTGCCGCCGCCGAGGGTGTGGTCATCGGTCATCGACGCCGTCAAGCCCAACGGCGCTGTCCCCACGCGACCCTGGTCGATCGTGACATCGATCGTGATGCTCGAGAATTCGAACCGGTCGTCCGTGGCATCGCCGAGCTGTCCCCGCGTCTCGATGTGGTCGAGCCGGGCTGGATCAGCCTGTTGGCGCGCGGGCCCGCTCGGTATTTCGGCGGCGATCAGGCGCTCGTCGACCGGCTGTCCGAGCAGCTCATCGAGGCGATCACCGCGGCGGGCACACCTGCAACCGCTGTCGGTATCGGTGTCGCCGACGGCCGATTCGCGTCGAGCGTGGCGGCGCGATTGGCGGCCCGCCGTGTCGACGCGTTGATCGTCGAGCCGGGTGCGTCGCCGACGTTCTGCGCCGACCTCCCGATCGGGTGGCTGCAGACGCTCGGCGAGTGCAACGCCGAGCTGATCGAGCTGTTCGGTCGGCTCGGGCTTCGCCGGCTCGGTGATCTGGCTGCGCTCTCGGCGACCGATGTGCTCGGTCGGTTCGGACATCCCGGTGTCCACGCTCACCGATTGGCTTCCGGCGCTGACGTCCGTCCGACCAGCACCACCGACCCGGCACCCGAGCGGCGTCTCGACCACGTCCTCGACGCTCCGGCGGCCCAGTCGAGCGCCGTGGTCTTCATCGCCAAGCAACTGGCCGACGAGCTGGCCGGGACGCTCGCCGCTGACGGTCGGGTGTGCACGCGGCTGGTCGTGGTGCTCGAATCCGAACACGGCGAACGATCCGAGCGCTCGTGGTACCGATCGGCGGGACTCTCGGCGGCGGCGATGGTCGAACGGGTGCGCTGGCAGCTCGATGCCTGGATCAATCTTCCTCGGGGAAGCGATCAGGAACTCACCGGCGGTGTCGCGTTGGTTCGCCTGGTGCCCGACGAGGTGCGCGCCGACGATGGCATGCAGCTCGGGTTGTGGGGCGGTCAGTCCGAAGCCGACCGGCAGGCCGCTCGTGCGATCGCCCGGCTGACCACACTCACGTCCGACGACGCAGTGACGGTGCCGGTCTGGCACGGCGGTCGGCTTCCCGCCGATCGATACCGGTGGGTGCCGGCGGCCATGGTCGACCTCGATGGGCGGGCGCGGGCGGTCTCGGGGGCTGGCACCGGCAGTGGGCCCACCGGTCCATGGCCCGGAACGTTGCCATCACCGTCGCCGGCAACGGTGTTCACCGAACCGCACCCCGCCGAACTGCTCGACGAGCATGGCGAAGCGGTGCGGGTGAGTGCCCGCAGCATGTTGTCGGGCCGACCGGCGATCTTGTTGCTGTTGACCGGTGACGAGGCCACAGGTTGGCAGCGTGGACGTCCTCGACGGATTGCTGCATGGGCAGGTCCGTGGCCGATCGAGGAGCGTTGGTGGGAGCCAGGGCGGCAGCGCCGACTGGCCAGGTTCCAGGTGGTCACCGATGACGGCGACGGGTTTCTGGTCGTTGCCGAGCACCGACGTTGGTGGATCAGTGCCCGCTACGACTGACGGCGGCTGTGCCAGCCGTGCACATCAGACAACGGCGGCGAGGCCGAACGGGTGCGAGATCTCGAGCTGATCGGTCACGTCGTTGGCCAGGCGGAAGCCGACGCCGCGAACCGTGTGGATCACCTTGATCTCCGGGCCGGCCTTGTCGAGCTTGCGGCGCAGGTTCGACAGGTGCACGTCGACGACATGATTGTCGCCCACCCAGGTCGGGCCCCACACGGCGTCGAGGAGGTCCTCCCTGGTGCACACTTCGGTCGGGCGGCGGCAGAGCTGTTCGAGCAGTGAGAACTCGATGCGGGTCGTGGCGACTTCCTCGTCGTCGACGCGGACCTCGCGTCGGCCGAGGTCGATCGTGAGTGGTCCGAGGTTGAGTACCGAGGACAGGGCGGTGTCGGGACGACCCTGCATCTGGCGGGGGCGGCGCAGCAGTGCATGACAGCGAGCCGACAGCTCGTCGGGCGACACCGGTACCGAGACCGCATCGTCGGCGCCTGAGTGCAGCATGGCGGCGCGAGTGCGGTGGGCGCCTTCGTCGGTGATGCACAGCAGATACTGCTCGCTCGAGTCGCGCAGGCGCTCGTACAGCGGGCGGCCGTCAGGGGCGCGAAGGTTGGAGGAGACGATCAATACGTCGGGGGAGAACGACTCGGCGAGCATGATTGCTGCATCA
>DATKXG010000388.1:0-2737 GCA_035529175.1 Ilumatobacteraceae bacterium | reverse complement strand
CTCCACGCCCCCTGCGCGCACGCGGACCTTCGCCGCGCCCGGCACGCTGCCCGACCGTTTCCGGTTCGCCTTCTCGTCGTGCCAGAACTGGGAGCAGGGCTACTACGCCGCCTACCGCGACCTCGTGGAGCAGGGCGACATCGACGCGTTCGTGTTCCTCGGCGACTACATCTACGAGTACGCGAGCGGCGGCTACGCCGACGCCCGCGGCCGCCAGACCGGGCAGGACTTCGAGTGCGAGACGGTCGAGCAGTACCGCGAGCGCTACGCGCTGTACCACGGCGACGCGCTGCTGCAGGCCGCCCACGCCCTGGTGCCCTGGATCATCACGTGGGACGACCACGAGGTCGACAACGACTACGCGGGCGACATCTCCGAGCAGGACGACGACGTGGAGGCGTTCCGTACCCGTCGCGCCGCCGTCTACCAGGCCTGGTACGAGCACATGCCAGTGCGCCTCGACCCTCCCGACGGCCCCGACTACGCCATCTACCGATCGTTCGCCCACGGCGACCTGGTGCGCTTCCACGTGCTCGACACCCGCCAGTACCGCTCCGACCAGCAGCGCGGCACACCCTTCGTCGAGCAGTTGGGTGACGATCTGCAGGTGCGCAACGAGACGCTGACCAACGATCCCGGTCGCACGATGCTCGGCGCCGAGCAGCGCGAGTGGCTGATCGGGAGCGTCGAGACGTCGAACGCCGTGTGGGACGTGCTGGCGCAGCAGGTGTTCATGTTCGGCGGCAACGTCATCGCCGGCGCCGAACCGCCGGTGGTCGTGGTCGACACATGGGACGGTTACGCAGGGGAACGCCAGACGGTGCTCGACGCGCTGGGGGCCACTGCCGACAACCTGATCGTGCTCACCGGCGACTTCCACTCGGCTGCCGTCGCCGAGCTGCGCGCCGACCCGTTCGACCCGAGCCGGCCAGTGGTCGGCGCCGAGTTCATGGCGTCGAGCATCTCGTCGTCGTTCTTCGACGACGACGAGACGGTCGAAGGTCTCGTCACCGGTGCCCTGACCGGCAATCCCCACCTGAAGTGGTTCGACGCCCAGCGCGGGTACACGGTGTGCGAGGTCACCCCCGACAGGTGGCTCGCCACGTATCGGGCCGTGGCCGACCAGTTCGACGAGGCCTCACCGGTCACGACCATCGGATCGTGGGAGGTGCGCGCCGGCGTCCCCGGCGTACTCGAGGTGTCGTGACGGCTCAGCGCAGATGCCGGCCGCAGTGCGGCCACGGGCGAGCGCCACGCTCGCTGTAGAGCGCGAGCGCCATCGCGTCCTGGTCGGCCGGCGACGCAGCTGCCGGATCGACGTCGACGAGCGACGGGTCGTGGCGCTCGGCGACTGAGTTCCACGTCGATCGATCGAACTGGTACGCGCCGCGATACTTCCCGGACGGGTTGGTGATCGTGTAGTTGCCGTTCGACTCGCACTGGCGCAGCGCCGCCCACTTCTCGGGGGCCGGGCCGAGAAGGACAGGCCTGTCGGGCAGCAGGTCGACCGGAAGGGCGGCGGACTCCAAGGCGCTGCGGTGGGCCGCCAGGGTCGCGGCGGAATACCAGCCGTCGGCGCGGATCCCGAGAGCGAACTGCAGCTCCTCCACACGCGGGCTCCGCTCGTCCCACGAGTAGGTCTCGGTCAGCACCCGGGTGACGGCCTCGAGCGGCGTCTCCGGAGTCGGCTCGGTCTCGGGCGCTGTCTCCGGCTCCGGAGATGGCGTCGGTGATGGCGCCGGAGCGAGGTCGGCGCCCAGATCGGGGACCACCGGGATCGACACGAGCGGGCGAACGCCGAGTGAACGTGCGGTTGCCCCGGAGCGCAGCGCCTGCGGCACGCCAGCGCCAGCGCCAGCGACGGCATCGGCGTCGGCGTCGGCGCCGGGGACGGGGACGGGATCATCTCCGAGCGCCCGGGCCACCAGCGGCGCTCCGCTGATCACGAGTGCGGCGACGAGCACGGCTGCGGATCGGCGGATGGCGAGTCGATGGCGATGGACGCCAGAGACGAGGTGGGGGTGGGACGGGGTCATGACGCTCCTTGGGAGGGACACCTGCGCATCGACACCTGCGGTGGTTCGCGGCGGACACGGGTGCTGGTCGACCCAGAATGTTACGGACGCGTGACGAAACCAGGCCAACCGGCCCCTGAGTCATCGGTCACACCCCTCGGCCGGGGCGCAACCAGTCCATCCTCACCAACGAGGCCGTCGCCGGTCATGGTGAGCTGACCGGTCCGCTCGTCCCTTCTGCTCGTCCCTTCTGCTCGCCGCGGCGACGACGGATCGACCAGGATGTGACGATGCCGACCCCGCCCGCCGTCCCCCAGTTCGGAGCGCTGCTCCGGTCGCACATCGCGAGCGTCCCCGACGCCGCACGTCCGGCGTTCCTGTCCGGGCTCGAGCGTTCTGCCGCGGCGCGCTATCGCGAGTGGGCCGACGCCGCGCCCGAGCACGCCGAGGTGCTGCTCGAATGCGCCGAGCGCGAGGACGAGATCGCCGAGCTGGTCGCCGCGCTGTTCCCGATCGACCCCGACATGCAGCGGGCGGTCGACAACGAGCTTCCGGCCGCGGTCGCGGTCTACTACGACGTGTTCGCGCCGTACAGCGTGCTCGACCAGCTGTACCTGCAGTCCGAGGCCGAGCTGCAAGGAGCGCAGGCCTGGGTGGGCATCGCCGCGGGGACGGACGATCCCGCTGCGCGCGAGGTACTGGCCCGGTGCACGGCGCTCGAA
>DATKXG010000387.1:0-6519 GCA_035529175.1 Ilumatobacteraceae bacterium | reverse complement strand
CACGTAGCGGACCGCCCGCCCGATCGGCTCGGGATCCGTGAGCGGCTCGTACCAGGAGAAGTGCGGTCGGTCGTTGTCGCTCCAGCGACCGCGTGCGATCGACTTGATGGTCTGCACCGCCACACCACGCTCGGCACACGTCGCGAGCAACTCCTCGACGTCGTGGCGGTACGTCGGATTCTCCATCAGCACGAAGTTGAACGGCAGCAACACCGAGGCGAAGTCGAATCGTTCGAGGCTGCGGCGGTGCATCCCGGCGATGCGGATGCCGTGACCGGTGACGCCGATGTGCGACACCAGCCCTTCGTCGCGTGCCGTTGCGAGGGCCTCGACTGCGCCTCCCGGCGCGAACGCCACCTCCCACTCGTCGGGCTCGACGAGGTTGTGGAGCTGGACCAGGTCGACGCGCTCGACGGCCATCCGCTCGAGTGATCGCTCGAGCTCGGCGCGTGCAGCGGCTCCGGTGCGCTCCCCCGTCTTGGTCGCGAGGAACACCTCGTGGCGGTGACCGGCGAGCCACGGCTGCAGACGGTCCTCCGACGCGCCGTAGGACGCGGCGGTGTCGATGTGGTTGATCCCCCATGCGCGAACCCGCTCGAGGGTGGCGTCGGCGCGTTCCTGGCTCATGCCGCCGAGCGCGGCGGCGCCGAAGATCGTTCGTGTCGAGTGGTGACCGGTGGACCCGAACGGTGCGGTGGGAAGCATGCTCCGACGGTACCCGAGCGCGAACTGGCTGAACCTGGCCGGAGCCTGGAAGGCTGAGGTGGTGGATGCGTCGACCATCGAGCAGTACGCCCGCGACGGTGCCGTCGTGCTGCGGGGTGCCGTCGATCGGCTGTGGCTCGATCTGCTCGCCGATGGCGTCGAACACAACCGGCGCCACCCGAGCCGCTGGGCGCACTGGTACACCAGCCCCGACGAGGCGGTCGGCTTCTGGAGCGACTACGTCACCTGGCCGGACGTCGAGGCGTACCGGCAAGTCGCGTTCGAGAGCGGGCTCGCCGAGGTGGCCGGCGAACTGATGCAGTCGTCGACGGTGAGGTTCTTCCACGAGCATGTGCTCGTCAAGGAACCAGGGGCGGTCGAGCCGACGCCGTGGCACCACGACGATCCCTACTACTGCGTCGACGGGATGCAGAACGTCAGCATGTGGATCGCCCTCGATCCGGTGCCCGCTTCGTCGGGCTTGGCGTTCATCGCCGGCTCACACCAGTGGGGACGGCGGTTCGTCCCGCGCCGGTTCGTCGACCAGGTGCCCTACGGCGACGCCGACGAGCGCTTCGAACTGCTCCCGCCCGATGACGAACTGCTCGAGGGACGGACGATCGTCGGGTGGGACGTCGAGCCGGGCGACGTGGTGGCCTTCCACTACCGGACGCTGCACGGCGCGCCGGGCAATCAACTGGACACTCGTCGTCGAGCGGTCAGCCTGCGCTGGCTCGGCGACGACGCCCGGTTCGCCGAGCGACCGTGGACCGTGTCGCCGCCGTACGAACCGAATGGCCTGGTGGTCGGCGGCCCACTCGACGGCGACCCCCGCTTCCCGCTCGCCGCCGACTGAGGCGCCACCCCGTCACCCGGCTGGCGCCGCTGCCTCGTGGGCTAGGGTTGAGCGACTTCATGGGGCCCCGCAAACACACGACCGTCGTCAACGTCACGTTCCAGGGCGAGGAGTGGGACTACGACCAGCGCGTCTCGGTTGCCGGGCATCTTTTCCGCTTGATCCGCGTCGGGACCGGGCCGACGGCGGGGTCGGTCGATGACCTGGTGCGCCACTGGGCGCAACACGCCGATGCCATCGCCATCAGCGGGAGCCGAGAGGCGCACGCGGCCGGGCGCCACGACGGCGTCGACGACGACCTGCAACGGATCACCGGCTCGACGTCCGGCATTCCCGTGTGCGACGGCTCGCTCCTCACCGACATCTTCCAGGAGTGGGCGATCCGGCGCATCGAAGCCGAACTGCCGGGCTACTTCGCAAATGCGCGCGTGGTCGTCGTCGGCGACACCACCCGTGAGCGAACGGTGACGGTGCTCCGCGAGTTCACCGACAACATCGTGTTCGAAACGGGCCACGACATCTCCCTGCCGGGCCAGGTGAAGACGAACCCCGTCACAGCGACGACCGCCCGGATCGGCGAGTCTGCGTGGCGCAGGGTCCCCTCACTCGTCAAGGACCAGGTCGCCGGCCCGGTCGGCTGGGCGACCGGCAAGCTGGCACACCGCGCTGCCGTGGACGCCGACGTCATCATCGGCTCGTTCTCGGAACTGATGCGGTTCGGCCTGCCCGACCTCGCCGGCAAGGCGGTGATCACCAGCACGGTCGACGACGAGCGCCTGGCGACACTGGCCGAACTCGGCGCCGACCTCGTCGTCGACGTCACCCCGCAGCCGTTCGAGTTCATGGTGGTCCCTGCGATGTACGAGGCGATGGTCGCAGCGACACTCCCCGACGGCGCCGAACTCACGACCGACCGCCTCGCCGGGTTCATCCAGGACGCAGAACTCGAAGCCCGGCTGATCTGGCCTCGCGGGCGCCGCCGCAAGAGCCGCTTCGCGTTCGTGATCCACCCGCTGTCGACGGAGTACTTCAAGAACGTCGAGCCGCTCGGGCTGGTCACCAGCATTCCGGGGATGAGCCAGGTCGTCGAGAAGACGATGGCGTACATCCCGCCGTTCGTGTACAGCCACGTCACCGGGATCGTCTCCGACACCGGCGACGAGGCCGAGGGATGGCTGATCACCGTGGGCGGAACGCCGAAGGAGATGCTCGCCCACCCGCCCGAGTTCACCTACTCGCGCCTTCTCGCCGCGGCGGACCTCGCCCGGAACCTCGGCGCACAGATCATGGGGCTGGGTGCGTTCACGAAGGTCGTCGGCGACGCCGGGGTCACGGTCGCCAAGCAGGCCTCGCTCCCGGTGACGACCGGCAACAGCTACAGCGCGTCCGGCGCACTCTGGGCTGCGAGCGAGGCGTTGCGCCGGCTCGGGATCGCCGAAGTCGACGACGACGGCGTGATGCACGGAAAGGCCATGGTCGTCGGCGCCTCCGGAGCGATCGGATCCGCGTGTGCCCGGCTCCTCGCGCTCGCCGCCGACGAGCTCTGGCTGGTGTCACCGGAGACCGCGAAGCTGCTGCAACTCAAGCGCGACATCGAGCGCGACGACCCTCGCGCGATCGTGCACGTCGCCACCGACCCGGCGGGTGCGATCGCCGACATGGACCTGATCGTGACGGCAACGTCGGCCGCCGGACACAAGGTGCTCGACATCATGAACGTGAAGCCGGGTTGCGTGATCACCGACGTCGCCCGCCCGCTCGACATGTCGGCCGAGGACGTGGCCAAGCGCCCGGACGTGCTCGTGATCGAATCGGGAGAGGTCGAGCTGCCCGGCGAGGCCCGGATGAAGAACATCGGGCTCCCGGACCGCACCGTGTACGCGTGCCTTGCGGAGACGATCGTGCTCGCCCTCGAGGGCCGCTACGAGAACTTCACCGTGGGGCGCAACATCAGCTGGCCGAAGGTCAAGGAGATCTACCGACTCGGGTTGAAGCACGGGATGCAACTGGCGACGATCTCCGGGGTGAACGGGCCCTACACCGACGAGGACTTCGACCGGGTGCGCTCGGCCGCGCTCGCCGCCCGGGCCTCGGCCGGTGACACCGACGGAGCGGACGCCCGATGAAGTCCGTCGAGGGTCGAAACGTGCTGGTGACCGGTGCGGCCCGGGGCATGGGCCGGCTCTTCGCCGAGCGGGCGATCGCCGAGCAGGCATCGGCCGTCGTGCTGCTCGACGTCGACGAGGACGCATTGAACGACACACTCGACGACCTGGCCGACAGCCCGTCCGAGGTGATCGGCTACGTCGTCGACCTCGGCGACGCCGACGAGGTCGCGAACACCGCCGCCGCGGTGCTCGACGACGTGGGCCGGATCGACATCCTGATCAACAACGCGGGCGTCGTTCGGGGGAACCACTACTTCTGGGAGACCGACCTCGAGCGCGACACCAAGTTCACGATCGACGTCAACACACTCGCCCCGATGTACGTCGCACACGCCTTCCTCCCGGCGATGATCGAGGCCACGACCGAGTGCCGGTTGGTCAATCTGGCGTCCGCTGCAGGGTTCACCCCCAATCCGCGGATGGCGGTCTACGCCGCATCGAAGTGGGCGGTGATCGGCTGGTCGGATTCGGTCCGCCTCGAGCTCAAGCAGGCCGGCTTCGACCACGTCAAGGTGACGACGGTGTGCCCGTACTACGTACGCACGGGCATGTTCGACGGCGCCTCATCGGCGCCGCTGTTGCCGATCCTCGAGCCGGACGACGTGGTCGAGGAGGCGTGGGACGCGATGCTCGCCGGTCGATCGTTCGTCGTCCTCCCGAAGACGGTCATGCTCAGCGAGGTGCTCAAGGGCGTGCTCCCCATCGACGTCCGCGACTTCATCGCCGATCGGATCATCGGCGTGTACCACACGATGGACGACTTCACCGGCCGCAGCACCGACGACGACTGAGCCCCGCTCCGAGGCCGGCCCGGAGCATGCCGAGCCGCGAGGATGTCGCCATGACGCTGAATCTTCCTGCCGCCTTCGACAACCGGGTCAGCCGCGATCTCGGTGTCGACATCCCGATCGTCCAGGCGCCGATGGGGTGGATCGCACGATCACAACTGGCGTCGGCAGTCTCCCAGGCCGGCGCCTGCGGGATCATCGAGACATCCTCGGGCGAACTCGACGCGGTCAAGGACGAGATCCGCAAGATGCGCGACCTCACCGACCGGCCCTTCGGCGTCAACATCGCCCAGGCGTTCGTACGCGATCCGGCCATCGCCGAGTTCGTGATCGACCAAGGCGTCAAGTTCGTGACCACGTCGGCCGGCTCGCCCACGAAGTACACCGGTGTGCTGAAGGCGGCCGGGCTCACCGTGTACCACGTGGTGCCGACGTTGGCGGCAGCGCTCAAGGCCGTCGATGCCGGCGTCGACGGCCTCGTGGTCGAAGGTGGCGAGGGCGGTGGCTTCAAGAGCCCGACACCGGTGTCGACGATGGTGCTCCTGCCGCTGGTGCGTTCGAAGGTCGACGTGCCGATCATCGCCGCGGGCGGCATCACCGACGGCGCGACGATGGCCGCGGCGTTCGCCCTCGGCGCGGAGGGTGTGCAGATGGGTACCCGGATGGTGTCGGCCTCCGAGTCGCCGGTGCACCACAACTGGAAGCAGGCGATCATCGACGCCGCCGAGACCGACACCCTGTTCCTCAACCAGCGTCACTCCCCCGCGCTCCGTGCGCTACGCACCGATCGCACCGAGGCACTGGTGAACGCCGAGCACAACGTGTTCGGCGACTTCGGCAACGCGATCGACCTGTACTTCGGCGGCGACATGAACGCCGCGATCGCGCTGTCGGGTCAGGTGGCGGGACGTATCGAGTCGATCGAGCCCGTGTCGAAGATCATCGACGACACCGTGCGCGAGTTCGCCGAGGTCGTCGCCCGCCTCGCCGGCTGACTCCGCCACCCGCATGCCCCGAGCGATGAGCGAAAATCCGCAATCCGGGCGGTTCGCTCATCGCAGGAACAACCACACCCACTGCGATGAGCCAAGTGACGCCATCCGGGCGGTTCGCTCATCACAGGAGCGGGATCGGGATCGGGATCGGACTCACTCAGCCGCCGGGACCGGCAGCAGCACGGGTTCCACGGGCCGAACCTACCCGGCGCTCCTACCCTGGCTGCATGGCACTCGACGACGAACTGATCAACCGGATCACCTGGAAGATCCCCAACGCCCTCGCCCTGGTCGGCTCGGCGCACGACGGCGAACGCAATGGGATGACGACCAGCTGGATCACGCAACTCTCGATGAAGCCGGTGCTCGTCGGCATCGGCGTCGACAACTCGGCGGTCACCCACCGACTGATCTCCGCGAGCGGAGCGTTCACCGTCAACCTGTGGGACAGCGAGGACACACGGGTGTTCGTCAAGTTCTCCAAGCCGGCGGTCGACGACGGCGACACCCTCAACGGCCGCTCGGTCAGGACCGCGACCACCGGTGCCCCGGTCTTCGACGAGGCCATCGCCTGGATGGACTGCGAGGTGCGCCACACGCTCGACCTCGAGACCCACACGCTGTTCATCGGCGAAGTGGTCGACGCGTCGATCCGAGACGACGAGGCCCGCGCCGCCGCGATGAGCGACACCCGCATGAAGTACGGCGGCGTGAAGCGCCACTGATCCGGTCCCCCACTTCCGAAATTCGGAGCGATCATTGCGCTAGACGCAACGTGGGCTCCGAAATTCGGGTTGGTGGGGCGCCGGTAGCCTCGACCGGACCATGGCGCACGAATTCATCTACCAGGCCTACAAGCTCGCTCGGCACTACCCGCCCGACAAGACGGTGCTCGAGAACATCTCGCTGTCGTTCTACCCGGGCGCCAAGATCGGCGTGCTCGGCTCGAACGGCGCCGGCAAGTCGTCGCTGCTGAAGATCATGGCCGGACTCGACGACGGGTACTC
>DATKXG010000386.1:0-8023 GCA_035529175.1 Ilumatobacteraceae bacterium | reverse complement strand
GGGTGGAGGGGCACCGTCGGGCCCGGCGACCGGGGCGATGAAGCCGGTCTCGTGCCAACGCTTGCCGTCGAAGAGCTCGTTGACGTCGAAGTGCGTCGAGAACGTGTCGAAGTTGATCGGTGCCCACAGCCAGAAGAACTGGGGATCGGCCACCGGCGCGCCCGTCGGGGCACGCTCGCCGACGCTGCGGATGCCCCACGACCGATCGCGGCAACCGAGCGTCTCCCCGGGCGCCAGGTCGTGGAGCACACCGTCGATCTCGATCCATCCCTCCCAGCCACCGAACTGGGTGAGGCGGGTGTAGTCGAAGGTGACGCGAAGGCCGACCTGCTGGAAGAAGTGCGGCTCCTCGATCGGAGCGGACCGACGTACGAAGGTCAGGTCGGCGCGAAGGCCCTGCTCGGGAGCATCGACGACGACGCGAAGTGCATGGAGAGGCTCGAGGACCTCGACCCGGATCGGGCCGACCTCGTTGGCGTCGGCGCGATCGGCCGGAGCGCGTCCCGAAGCGTGCACGCTGATCTGCCGCGCCGCCGGGGTGCCGCCGTCTGCGACCACGCTGAAGGAGGCGTCGACCACGTGGCGGTTCGGGTAGAGCCCCATCGCTGTCGCGAAGAACAGCCGGGTGTCTCTGGTATAGCCGTTGAAGAAGTAACGGTCGTAGTGGTTGATGTCGCTGGTTGCGGTCTGCGCAACCGGCCGTGACGTCTGGTGGATGGGAAAGTCGTCGAACGAACTCAGCACGCAGCCGACGCTAGCCATATCCTGTGAGGCGTATGGATCCCGACCGCGAGCGGCTCACGATGTCGTTGCGCCGTTATCGCCAGATCGCCATCCTCACCGTCGCCGGTGTGTGCTTCTTGACCGTCGCTGGAGCGGTCGTCCGCCTCACCGGCAGCGGCCTCGGGTGCGACGATTGGCCGAACTGCAACAACGAGCGCTTCATCGACGTGTCCAGCGGTCACGCCGCCATCGAGCAGATCAACCGTCTCGTCAGCGGCCTCGTCGGCATCCCCACGCTGCTGATGGCGATCGGCGCGTTCCGTGTCCGCCCGGCTCGCCGAGGGCTCAAGGTGCCGTCACTGGTCGTGCTCGCGACAATCCTCGGAAACGGCGTGGTCGGTGGCCTCGCCGTGCGCGGCGACCTGCATCCATTCCTCGTGCAGTCGCACTTCCTGCTGGCGATGCTCTCGATCGGTTTCGGTCTCGTGGCGATCCACCGTGCCAAGCCCGAGCCCATCGTCGCTCGCTCGTCGATCGGTGTCACGCCGCTCGTGACGGGGCTGATGCTCGGTCTGGGCCTGCTCGTTGCTGCATCCCTCGCGACCGGCACCATCGTCACCGGCGCCGGACCACACGCCGGCGACGAGACCGCCCGCCGCTACGGCTTCGACATCTCGACGGTGGCCGAACTCCACAGCGTCACGGTCTGGATCGCCGTGGCGTCGTTTCTCGCCCTCGTCGTCGTGCTGCGACGAGACCGCGCGCTGTTCGATCGCCTGTCCGTCAACGTCTCGACGTGGATGTTCGTCGCCGTCGTGCAGGGTGGCATCGGCTACGTGCAGTACTTCAGCGACATCCCCGCCACGCTCGTGGCTGCCCACGTGGCAGGCGCCACAGCGCTGTGGGTGGTCACGGTGCAGCTCATCCAGGCGGCGCTCGAGCCGCTTGAGCGCGAACGTCAACTCGAGGTTCTCGCTCCGGAAACCCGCAATGACCGGAGCATTTCACCCGTGACCGTGCGTGGTGCCTAAAGTACGCACCCAGTGCCAGCGAACGATCAAGAGTCCTCGGAACCCGACAGTAGGCGTCGACACTCGGTTGCTCTGCTCGCGCTCGGCGTGTTGCTCGCGGTGTTCGCCTCGTTGGCGCCGACGGGAACGGGTGCCGCACAGGACGACGACGCGGCGCAGTCGGTCCAAGGTCGCGTGCAGGATCGCTTTCTGGACGACGAAGGCAAAGCCGTCCTCGTACCGGTCCCCGATGTCCGGATCATCGTCGAGGACGAGGCCGGCGAGACTGTCGGTGAGGCCGTGACCGATGCCGACGGCGCCTACCGAATCGCGCTGGTCGACCCGGGCTCCTACGTGGTGCGAATCGACATCGAGACGTTGCCGGAGGGTCTCGCTGCCGAGGACGGCAAGGATTCACAAGTCGCCGAGGTCGCCGGCAACCAGAACGTCACTCGCGTATTCTTCCTGGGCGAAGACACGCGCGATGTGAAGGGCAAGTGGAGCCTGCTGCCACAGACGCTGGCGAACGGTCTCAAGCTGGCGATGATCATCGCCATCACCTCCATCGGATTGTCGCTGATCTTCGGCACGACCGGCTTGTCGAACTTCGCTCACGGCGAGATGGTGACGTTCGGGGCGTTCGCAGCGTTCGTCTTCGACTCCGACATCGGCTGGACCTTCCTCATCGCCGCTGTTGCCGGTGTGTTGCTCAGCGGTCTGCTCGGCGCAGGGTTCGAGGCCGGCGTGTGGCGTCCGCTCCGCCACCGCTCGACCAGCCTGACCTCGATGATGATCGTCTCGATCGGGATCGCGCTCGCGATGCGCTACTTCTACCTCTACCTGTTCGGCGGATCGCTCAGCGCGTACAGCAAGTACACGCTGCAGCGCGATCCGATCTCGTTGGGCCCGATCGATCTCCCGCCGCGAACGCTCGTGATCATCGGGCTCTCGGCGGCGATCATCGTCGGAGTGGCGATGTTCCTGATCAAGGCCCGATTCGGCAAAGCGATCCGAGCTGTCTCCGACAACCCCGACCTCGCATCGTCGAGCGGGATCGACACCGATCGGGTGATCATGGTGGTCTGGATCCTCGGTGGGGCGCTCGCCGGGTTGGGAGGCGTGTTCTACGGGCTCGAGTTCGGCGTCAAGTGGGACATGGGATTCACGTTGCTGTTGTTGATGTTCGCCGCCGTGACGCTCGGCGGACTCGGCAATCCCTTTGGCGCACTCCTCGGGAGTCTCGTGATCGGCATCTTCGTCGAACTCTGGACATGGGTCGTTCCGAATGCGAACGATCTCAAGACTGTCGGAGCACTCGCCGTGCTGATCGTCGTGCTCCTGGTCAAGCCACAAGGTCTGCTCGGTAGCAGGGAGAGGATCGGATGAACTGGGACTTGATCTTCTGGAATGCGTTGTACACGGCGATCAATGCGGCGGCGGCGGGCTACTGCATCGTGGCGGCCGGTTTGAACGTGCACGTCGGATACACCGGTCTGCTCAACTTCGGTCAGGCGGGCTTCGCCGCGGTGGGCGCCTATGCCTTCTCGATCCCGATCGTGGTGTATGGATGGGAGTGGTACTGGGCGCTTCCACTCATGCTGGTCTGCTCGGTCGCACTCGCGCTCCTCATGGGCATTCCGACACTGAGGCTGCGCGCCGACTATCTCGCGATCGTGACGATCGCGATCGCCGAGATCATCCGGCTGTTCCTCAACTCGACACGTTTCACCTGGTTGACCGGTGGTACCGACGGACGCAACGGGTGGACCACGTTCTTCGAGGACCTCAATCCGATCACGAACGATGCTCGGTACAACATGGGTGCGCAGTCGATCGACGGCTACCGGCTGTTCATGATGATCGTCGGATGGAGTCTCGTCGTTCTGATTTCGCTGTTCATCTGGTCGCTGATGCGCAGCCCGTGGGGGCGCGTGCTCAAGAGCATCCGCGAGGACGAGGACGCTGCCCGGGCGCTGGGCAAGAACGTGCTGGCGTACAAGATGCAGAGCCTCGTGCTGGGTGGAGTCATCGGTTCGATCGGCGGGCTCTGGCTGTCGGCGCAGAAGCAGTCGGCGCAGACCGGTGAGTTCGCGACAACGTTGACATTCTTCGCGTTTCTGATCATCGTGCTCGGAGGTCTCGGCAGGGTGAAGGGACCCATCGTCGGCACGTTGATCTTCTTCTTCGTCATCCAGTTCGTCGACAATCTCCTGCAGCAGGCCACCCGTAACGACAAGCTCCCCGAGTGGCTCGTCGATACGACGAACTTCGGCGTCGTCAAGTTTGTGGTTGCTGGTGTGGCGCTGGCGTTGTTGGTGATCTTCCGACCGCAGGGGATCTTCGGCGACAAGCGCGAGCAGGTGTTCGATGTCCGCTGACCCCACGACCACCTCGGTGTCGTATCCGGGCAGTGCCAAGTCCGACTCGATCCTCGTCGCCGATGGCATCCGCCGACAGTTCGGTGGCCTCGTCGCTGTGAACGTGGACCACCTCGAGGTCCAGCGCAACGAGATCACTGCGCTGATCGGGCCGAACGGTGCCGGCAAGACGACGTTCTTCAACCTGCTCACCGGCTTCGACACCCCCGATGGTGGCGTGACGACGTTCGACGGCCGGTTGCTGGCGACAACGGCAGCGCATCGCATCGCGCAACTCGGGATGGTACGAACGTTCCAGCTGACCAAAGCGCTCTCCCGACTCACAGTGATCGAGAACATGCGGCTGGGTGCCGCGTCGCAGCGTGGCGAGAAGTTCTGGCTCGCACCCTTCAGGGTGCTGTGGCGTGACGAAGAGCGCGGGATCACCGAGAGAGCAGATGATCTTCTCGTGCGCTTCAAGCTCGACCACATGCGAGACGAGTACGCGGGCAACCTGTCCGGCGGGCAGCGAAAGCTGCTCGAGATGGCCCGAGCGTTGATGACCGACCCGACCCTGATCATGCTGGACGAACCCATGGCTGGTGTGAACCCGGCGCTCAAACAAAGCCTCCTGAACCACGTCAAGGAACTCAAGAACGAGGGTCGGACGGTGTTGTTCGTCGAGCATGACATGGACATGGTCCACGAGATCAGTGACTGGGTCGTCGTGATGGCGCAAGGCGAGGTGATCGCGGAGGGCAGCGCCGCCGAGATCTCCGGGAACCGGGACGTGATCGACGCCTACCTCGGAGCCCATCACGACGTCGACATCGGGGGCGCACACGAGAGCGACCTTCCAGCTGCTCGCGAGTCGGTGAGCGAGGCGATGGAGGAGCGGCCAGATGAGTGAAGCGACCAACATCGTCGAGTGTGAGGCGCTCGTCGCCGGTTATGTACCGGGAGTGAACATCCTCAACGGATGCGACCTCGTCGTGGCCGATGGGGAGTTCGTCGGCATCATCGGCCCGAATGGTGCGGGCAAGTCGACGCTGATGAAGGCGGTGCTCGGGTTGGTGGACATTCGGTCCGGTCATGTCCGTCTGGAAGGAGACGACATCACCGGTCAACCCCCGCACAAGCTCGTGCAGCGGGGGGTCGGGTTTGTTCCGCAGACGAACAACGTCTTCCCGTCGCTCACGGTGCGCGAGAACCTCGAGATGGGTTGCTTCCTGCGGCCGAAGCAGTTCGACGAGCGCTACGACGTCGTCACCGGGCTCTTCCCGCGGCTCGCCGAGCGAGCCGATCAACGCGCAGGGTCGCTGTCGGGTGGCGAACGTCAGATGGTGGCGATGGGTCGAGCGTTGATGCTCGATCCGAAGTTGCTGCTGCTCGATGAACCATCCGCGGGCCTGTCACCCATGTTGCAGGACGAGGTGTTCCTGCGATGCAAGCGGATCAACGAGTCGGGCGTTGCGATCTTGATGGTCGAGCAGAACGCGACGCGCGCACTGCAGGTCTGTGACCGCGCCTACGTGCTCGATCAGGGCACCAACGCCTACAGCGGCACTGGTCGGGAATTGCTCAAGGATCCCAAGGTGATCGAGCTCTATCTCGGAACGCTCGCCCGCACCTGAGCGGCGCCTGGACCCACACCACGCTGCGGCGTTGCCCCGCGACGCGAAGGAGCCCGGGCCAATCGGCCCGGGCTCCTTCAGTGTTCAGTGTTCAGTGTTCAATCAGTTGCCGGCGTCGAAGTCAGCACCGATGGCGTTGCCCGCGTTGCCATCGCAGCCGTAGACGGCCTTGTCGCGTGGGCCGATGCCCTTTTCGACCATCGCCCGCAGGATCTTCGACGACTCGTTGAAGCCGATGACCACGATTGCGTCGGGGTCGGCGGCGACGATTGCGTCGACCTCGCTGTCGAACGACGTTGCCTGCGGATCGTAGGACTGCTGGAGGACGACCTCTCCTCCGGACTCGGTCACGGTCGCCGCAACACCATCGGCGAGCCCGTTGCCGTAGGCATCGTTCAAGTTCAAGATCGCAACGGTTTGGTTGCCGTCGCCGGTGATGAACTGGCCGATGATGTCGCCCTGGTAGAGGTCCGGCGGAGCGGTACGGAAGTACAGACCCTTGTCATCGTAGGTCGACAGTGCTTCCGAGGTGTTGGCGGGCGAGAACATCGTGACGCCGGCGGCCGTGATCTTGTCGATGACGGTCAGGGTGCTGCTCGATGACGCGGCGCCGATGATCACGTCGACGTTCTCCGAGAGGAGGCGGTCGACGGTCTGGTTGGCCTGGTCGGTCGAGGTGTCACCGGAGTCACCCTCGATGCCCACGACGTCTTCACCCAGCACGCCGCCGTTCTCGTTGATCTCCTGGATCGCGAGGTTGAACCCGGCGAACTCGGGCGGGCCGAGGAAGGAGAGGGTTCCTGTCTGCGGGAGGATCGACCCGATGGTGAGCACGCCGTCACCTTCGCGGGTGCCTTCGACCGGCGTCTGCTCGACGTCGAGTTCGGGCGGGCCTTCGGCAGTGATGTACTCGGTGAGGTCGTTGTCGACTCGGTTGTTGTCGCCCATGACCAGTTTGGCGTAGCTCGCCACGATCGGCTCACCGTTGCCGGCGAACGTGAGCGGGCCGGAAACGCCGTCGTAGTCGATGTCCGTGCCGGCCTCGATCAGCGCGGCACAGTCGGCGAACGTCGTGCACTTCTCGCCGTCGCGGGTGACGCCGTTGATCTCGGCGGCGTGGTCGATGCCGTCGGTGCCCGCCTGGAGCACCGCAAGCGCGGTGATCATGATGGCGTCGTAGGTCTCCGTGGCGTAGTTGAGATCCTCGAGCGCCGGATCGATCTCGCACAGGCGGTCGATGAATTCCGGGGTGATCTCACCGAACGGCGTCGTGGCGCCGAAACCGGCGAGATCGCCGTCGGTGACGTCGCTGGGTGCGCTGCCGCACTCGGCTTCGGTCTCTGAGCCGGCACCATCGGTCGCTTCGGTCGCTTCGGTCGATTCGGTTGCTTCGGCTGTGCCGTCGTCGTCATCGCTGCCGCATGCCGCGGCGACGAGACTCAGACCGACCAACAGTGCACCGACGCGCTTCACGCGGGTTGCTTTCATGTTGTGGTTTCTCCCCCTTGTGGGAATACGGGCGGGATTGCCCGTATTTCTAAGGTGCGCAGATTGTACGCATCGTGGAGGGTGTTTGCGAGGCACTACGTTTCGGCACTGTGAATGAATCGACCGCCCGAGATGACACTGCGACTGACCACAACGAGGTGTCCTATGGCGTCGTCGACCACGTTGCGACGCTCACGCTGAATGCTCCGGAGCGGATGAACACGATCTCCGGGCCGATGCTGCAGCAGATCAGCGAGTTGCTGTTGCGTGCCGATCACGACCCCGACGTGCGCTGCATCGTGCTCACGGGCGCGGGGCGGGCGTTCTGTGCCGGTCTCGACCTGCAGGCCCAGATGGCCGGACCGAAGGGCGGGCTCGGCAATCTCGGAGGCGGCGAGGCCACCTTCAGCGGCGAGTTCGACCTGCGTACCGCGCCGCCGGTGGTGCTCCACAACCTCGACACACCGACCATCTGCGCCCTCAACGGCGGGTCGGCCGGCTACGGCCTGGACCTGGCGCTGGGCTGCGACATCCGCATCGCGGTCGACACCGCGAAACTGAACCCCGGCTTCGCCAAGCGGGGCATCCTGCCCGAGAGCGGCGGTACGTGGCTGCTTCCGCGGATGGTCGGCTACGCCAAAGCAGCCGAGATCGCGTTCACGGGCCGCACCCTGACCGCCGCGGAGGCACTCGAGTTGGGTCTGGTGAACCACGTCGTCACTGCCGACGAGTTCGTCGACCGCACCACGGCCCTGGCGAACGAGATCGCCGCGAACGCGCCGCTCGCCGTGCGGGCGATCAAGCGGATGAT
>DATKXG010000385.1:0-3755 GCA_035529175.1 Ilumatobacteraceae bacterium | reverse complement strand
GCTGAATCGCTCAGCTGCGGCGGACCGAGGGATGGGGGAGCGGGACCCAGTTCGGGCGTTCCAGCTGCGCAGCCATCAGGTCGTAGATGTGTGCGCCGACCAGTTCGACGATGTCGTCCTTGGCCGACACGTACAGCGGCTGACTTCCGACGAAGGCATCGGGCTCCTCGGTGCACCACCAGCCGAAGTCGTCGCCGCCGTCGCCCCAGTCGCGTCGCTTCCACTCGCGCAGCCGTGAGGTCACGTGGCCCGATTCGTCGGTCGAGTGCTCCAAGCGGATCGGGACCTGCCAGCACACCGACGGCTTCCAGTCCATCGGACGCTCGCCGGCCTCGAGTGCGGCGATGTGCAGTGCGCACCCGACGCCACCCTCGAAGCCGACCCGATTGAGGAAGATGCAGGCGTCGTCGACCAGTCGGGTCAACGTCGGAACGGTTCCGTCGGCCTCGGGTTCACCGTCGCCGAGATAGCCCTTCTTACCGTGGCCCTTGCCGTAGAACTGCCACTGTTCGGGAGTGAGCCGCTCGGCGTGGCGCCGAAGGTTCTTCACGTCGGCGGCATCTGCGAAGTGTGCGCCGAAGCTGCAGCAGCCCTGCTGGAGTTCGGGCGCCGGCTCGTCGAGGATGCCCTTGCACCCGCAGCCGTAGATGCAGGTGTAGTTCGAACGCAGATAGGTCGCGTCGAACACCCACGTCCGGTGCTCGCCGGGATCCTCGAAGCTGATCCACTCGTGCAGGTCCTGCGGTGGTGGAGGGGCGGGTGGGTGCGCAGTGCTCACGGCCGAGCAAGCTACCTGCGTCGATAGGCTCGCCCGGGATATGACCGTCTCGATGAACGCCGACCAACTGCGCGACTCCTTCCGCGACTTCTTCGCCGCAAGGGACCACACGGTCGTGCCGTCGGCCAGCCTGATCCCGCACGACCCGACCGTGCTGTTCAACGTGGCGGGAATGTTGCCGTTCAAGCCGTACTTCGTCGGCGACGAGCAGCCACCGTTCCTGCGGGCGGTCAGCTCCCAGAAGTGTGCCCGCGCCGGTGGCAAGCACAACGACCTCGACGACGTCGGCCGGACCAAGCGCCACCTGGTCTTCTTCGAGATGCTCGGGAATTTCAGCTTCGGCGACTACTTCAAGGAGGCGGCGATCCCGTGGAGCTGGGAACTCGTCACCGGCGACCCGGCATCGGGTGGCTGGGGCTTCGACGGCGACCAGCTGTGGATCACGGTCCACGAGTCCGACGACGAGGCCGAGGCGATCTGGCACGAGATCGTCGGCGTTCCGATGGAGCGCATCCAGCGCCTCGGCGACAAGGACAACTTCTGGCAGGCGGGCGACACCGGCCCGTGCGGACCCTGCAGCGAGATCCACATCGATCGCGGTCCTGCGTTCGGCCCCGACGGCGGCCCGCTCGGCGATCCCGCCGGCGACCGGTTCATGGAGTTCTGGAACCTCGTGTTCATGCAGTTCGACCAGGCGCCCGACGGCAGCCGCAGCCCGCTGCCCAAGCCGTCGATCGACACCGGCGCCGGCCTCGAGCGGATCCTGGCGCTCGTCCAGGGTGTCGACTCGGTCTGGGAGACCGACCTGATGCAGCCGATGATCGACGAGGCGTGCTCGATCACCGGCAAGTCGTACCGCGTCGGCGACTACGACGACCGTGACAGCTTCGCCATGCGGGTGCTCGCCGAACACGCCCGATCCGGAGCGATGCTCGTCAACGACGGCGTGTTCCCGTCGAACGAGGCGCGGGGTTACGTGCTGCGCCGGATCATCCGCCGGGCGGTCCGCTACGCCTACCTGCTCGGCACGGAATCGCTCGTGATGCCTCGGCTCACCGAGGTGGCGATCGACGTGATGGGCAACGCCTACCCCGACATCGTGAAGAACCGTGACTTCGTCGTCAGCGTGATGACCAAGGAGGAGGAGCGGTTCCGCCAGACGCTCAAGCACGGCCTCGGCATCCTCGACGGCGAACTCGCCGACGACACCACGGAGCTGTCGGGCTCGACGGCATTCCTCCTGCACGACACCTACGGCTTCCCGTTGGAACTCACGCAGGAGATCGCTGCCGAGCGAGACGTCGCGGTCGATCTCGCCGGATTCACCACCGAGATGTCCGCCCAGCGCGAACGCGCCAAGGCGGCGCAGAAGGGCGCCGGTGACGGCGTCGATCTCGACGCGTACCGCGACGTCGTCGAGCAGTTCGGCATCACCGAGTTCGTCGGGTACGCCGACGACACCGCCGAGAGTCGTGTCCTCGCTGTCGTTCCCGTCGAGACGGTGCCGGTCGACACCGACCATTCCGATGACGAGCTCGTCGACATCTTCCTCGATCGCACCCCGTTCTACGCCGAGTCCGGCGGCCAGGTCGGCGACACCGGCACGATCGTCACCGACACCGGGACCGCCGAGGTGCTCGACACCACGTTCGCGCTGCCCAACCTGCGCCGCCATCGCGCACGGATCACCGACGGAACGGTCGTCGCCGGCCAGCGTGCCACCGCCACGATCGACGGCGAGCGTCGCGCCGCCATCCGCCGCAACCACACGGCCACCCATCTGCTGCACCACGCGCTGCGCCAGGTGCTCGGCGACCACGTCAAGCAGGCCGGCTCGATGGTCGGTCCCGATCGGCTGCGGTTCGACTTCAGTCACTACGAAGCGGTGACCGACGACCAGATCGCCGAGATCGAGCACCTCGCGAACGCCGAGACCCTGCACAACACGCCGACGCGCATCTTCGAGACCACCAAGGACGAAGCCGAGGCGCTGGGCGCGATCGCGTTCTTCGGCGACAAGTACGGCGACATCGTGCGCGTCCTCGAAGCCGGGCCGTCGATCGAGCTGTGCGGCGGCACCCACGTGCGTGCGACCGGCGACATCGGCACCGTCAAGGTGGTCAGCGAATCGTCGATCGGCTCCAACCTGCGTCGTATCGAGGCGGTCACCGGCGAGGCGAGTGTCGCGTTGCTGCAGCGCGACGAACGACTGATCGCTGATGCGGCTCGGCTCGTGGGCTCCT
Source organism: Ilumatobacteraceae bacterium (assembly GCA_035529175.1). Lineage (GTDB taxonomy): Bacteria > Actinomycetota > Acidimicrobiia > Acidimicrobiales > Ilumatobacteraceae > Sva-07. The sequence goes on along the minus strand of DATKXG010000385.1, from coordinate 734 downwards.
CGGCCGATGAACTGCTGGCCGGTGTCCAGCGCAAGCTCGACGAGACCAAAGGGTTGCACGACGAGATCAAGGCGCTGCGTGCGCAGCTGGCGATGGGTCGCGCCGGGGAACTTGCCGCACTCGCCCACGACGGCGTGCTCGTCACCCAGGTCGACGGTCTCAGCCCCGGTGATCTCCGCGAGCTCGCCATCGCGGTCCGTCAGCACCCGGGCATGCGTCTGGTCGTCCTGATCGGCGAGACCACGAGCGGAGGCGTCGGCTTGGTCGCCGCCGTCGCAACGGGAAGTGGATGGACCGCATCGGAGCTGCTCAAGGACGCTGCGAAAGCGGTGGGCGGCGGTGGCGGCGGCAAGGGCGACATCGCGACCGCCGGCGGCAAGGACGTCACCGGGATTCCCGCTGCGCTCGAGCTGGCGGCCCGCGCGGCCGCTGGACTCGTCGCCGACGCGACGTGAGCCGGCCGCCGGGTGTTCGAGCGCTTGGCATCGACCTCGGCTCGAAACGCATCGGCATCGCCGTCAGCGACATCTCCGGAACGGTCGCCTCTGCGCTCACCACACTGCACCGATCGTCGTCGAGACGCCACGACCACGCAGCGATCGCCAAGCTCGTCCGTGACGAGGAGGCCGAACTGGTCGTGGTCGGTCTGCCGCTGTCGCTCGACGGCACCAAGGGCCCCGCGGCGCGGTCTGCCGAGAAGGAGGCCGGACAGCTGGCTAGCGTTGTCGGGGTGC
>DATKXG010000384.1:0-21750 GCA_035529175.1 Ilumatobacteraceae bacterium | reverse complement strand
GGGATGATCACGTCGGCGTAGCGCTTGCTCGGCTCGATGAACCGCTCGTGAGCCGGTCGGACCGTCTCGAGGTACTGCTCGATCACGAACTCGGGGGTGCGACCGCGCTCGGCGACGTCGCGCCGGAGACGGCGGATCAGGCGGATGTCGGCAGCGGTGTCGACGAAGATCTTGAGGTCGAACCGCTCGCGCAAGGCGCGGTCCCAGAAGACGAGGATGCCGTCGACGACGATGATCCGCGCCGGCGCAACGATGCGCACCTGGTCGCTGCGGTTGTGCTGGGCGTAGTCGTAGACGGGCACGGGGACCGACGCCCCGTTCGCGAGCGCGGCCAGGTGATCGTTGAGCAGTGCCCAGTCGAAGGCATCGGGATGGTCGTAGTTGACCACCCGCCGTTCGTCGATCGGTGCGTCGCCGAGATCGAGGTAGTACGAGTCGAGCTCGATGAGCGACAGATGGTCGTCGCCGGTGAGTGCGGCGAGGCGCTCGGTGACCGTCGTCTTGCCCGAACTGCTGCCGCCCGCGATGCCGATGATGAACGGACGTTGCACCCGCCGCACGCTACCGAAACGATGCCGCGAACGATGCCGCGAACGAGGTCAGGACGCTGGGTGCTTGTAATCCGCGACCGTTTGCGGCCAACCTGTGCGGTGATGCTCGACGAACGCTCCGCCGCCATGCTCGATTTCGAACGCGCGTGGTGGAACAACGACGAACCGCGTGACCAGGTCATCCGCGCGCGATTCCAGTGCTCGTCGGAGGAATACCATGCGGAACTGACCAAAGTGCTCGACGACCCGGCTGCGATGGATCACGACCCGCTCGTGGTCCGTCGACTCAAGCGGCTGCGCCTTCGAGCCCGCAAAGCCCGCCTCGACGGTTCGTCGATGGCGGCAGGAGAGGGAGCGCACGCATGAGCAACGAAGACCCAGACGCACCGGTGACACCGACGCCCGCCCGCCGTTCGCCCCGTCAGGGTGTCGGCGGATCGCCGATGGGCTCGACCATCAGCATCGTGCTGGCGGTCGTCGCCGTGATCGTCGGCTTCCTGATCCTCCAGAACATCACCGACGACGGCCCGTCTGCCGGTGACGGTGGCAGCACGCCGGTCGACTCCGTGGTCGACAGCACGCCGGATTCGGTCGTCGAGACCTCCTCGACCACCACGACCGAGCCGCCCCTCGTCACCGAGGGCGCCACCGTTCTGGTCGCCAATGCCAGTGGTGTGCCGGGCTCTGCGGGTCGCATGACCACCGAGCTCGCCACGATCGGCTTCACGATGGGCGAGGCGACGAACTCCACCCAGTCGGGCCTCGCGGCGTCGATCGTGCAGTACGACCCGGCCATCGCGGCGGCGCAGGCCGTCGCGGAATCGGTGGCGCGCAGCATGGGTGGCCTCACCGTCGAGGTCGTGCCGACGCCGGCACCGGTCGACGGGGGCTCGCTGAACGGTGCGGGAGTGGTGGTGCTCCTCGGCACCGACGAAGCCGACAAGACGATCGCCCAGCTCTCCGCACCGACTGCCTCGGTGACGCCCGCCCCGGACCCGTCGGCGGGGACCACCGACACCACGCTCGGCGACACGACCGCAACCACCACCGGCTGAGGCCAGCCAGCGGGCTGTCTCAACGCCGGGCGGCCAACCAGCTCGCGGTGGCCTGTTCGACGAGCCGTTTCGGCTCGGCGAACGCCTCGGCTTCCCCGAACTCGTCGGTGAGCGACGCCACGTCGAGGTTCGGCGGTGTCGAGCGGTCGGTGCGTTCGTCCGACCCCACGATCGCCAGCACCGGGATCCCGTACTCGGCCGCGAGCGCCGCGACACCCCCGACCACCTTGCCCGCGGAGCTGGTGTCGTCGAGGCGTCCCTCGCCGGTGATCACCAGGTCGGCGCCGTCGAGGTGGTCGTAGAGGTCGAGCTCGTCGGCGACCAGCTCGAAGCCCGGCAGCAGCGTCCCACCGAGTGCAGCCAGGGCGCCCCCGAGCCCGCCCGCAGCGCCGCCGCCGGGGATCGTGGTGACGTCGACGCCGAAGTCGTCGCGGAACATCTGTGTCATCCGGTGCAGACGCCTGGTGAGCAGTGCGACCTGTGCGGGGGTGGCGCCCTTCTGCGGAGCGAAGACCTCTGCTGCGTCGGTGAAGGTGGTCGTGACGTCGCACGCGACCAGCAACTCGACCTGCTTGAGGCGGGCAATCGCCGTGATCGCCCGGATGGCTCCGAAGCCGCCGTCGGTGGTCGCCGAGCCGCCGAGTCCGACGATGATCCGGCGAGCACCGGCGTCGAGCGCGTGGTCGATCAACTCGCCGGTGCCCGTGGTGGTGGCGTTCAGCGGGTCGTTGCCCGCCGCGCCGCCGACCAGCGTCACGCCGCTCGCCCGAGCCATCTCGATGACCGCCGTTCCCTTCGACAGGCGCCACTCGGCGCGCACGGGATCGCCGAGCGGCCCGGTCACGGTCGAGGTGCGATTCGGCCCGCCGAGCGCGTCGAGCAGGCCGTCACCGCCGTCGGCCATCGGCACCTCGGTGCAGTCGATGCCCAGCTCCCAGCACGCGTGCCCGATTGCGGCGGCCACCTCGGCGGCGCGCAGCGTGCCCTTGAACTTGTCGGGAGCGGCGACGATGCGACGGATCGGGCGACGGCTCACCGGGCGGAGGGACACGCGGCCGACCATACCCGCGAGTGGATTGTCGACCGCATGAGTCGGGAATCGCAGCGGTAGCATCCCGGCCATGGCAGTGACCGTTCGCATCCCCACCACCATGCGCCCCCTCACGGGCGGCGAGAAGCAGGTCGCCGTCGAGCCGGGCACCCTGAGCGACATCGTCGCGGCGCTCGAATCGGCGCACCCGGGTATGGGCGAGCGGCTGGTCGACGAGGACGGCGCGCTGCGCAAGTTCGTCAACGTCTTCGTCGATGACGACGACGTGCGCTACCTCGACGGCCTCGACACCAAGGTCGACGACGGCCTCACCGTCTCGATCATCCCCGCCGTCGCCGGCGGCTGACCTCAACGAGTCGCTCCACCCACGTTTGCGTGACGTTTTCGGTGGAGCGGGTCACCCGAAGCGCGACGCAAACGTGGTTGGTGGTCCGCGCGAGGCTGGGGTGATGGCAGTTCGGGTCGAGGATCATGGGGCCGTCAGGGTGGTCACGATCGACCGGCCCGAGGTGCGCAACGCCGTCGACGGTCCGACCGCGCAACTGCTCTACGACATCTTCGTCGACTTCGACGGTGACGACGCTGTTGCGGTCGCCGTACTTGCGGGATCGAACGGCACGTTCTGCGCCGGCGCCGACCTCAAGGCGATCTCCGACGGGCGCGGGAACTCTGTGCACGACGACCCGCCCGACGAAGTCGTCGGATCGCTCGGCCCGATGGGCCCGACCCGCCTGCAGCTCGCCAAACCGGTGATCGCCGCTGTCGAAGGACACGCCGTCGCCGGTGGGCTGGAACTCGCCTGCTGGGCCGACCTACGCGTCGCCGCGAGCGACGCGACCTTCGGCGTGTTCTGCCGTCGGTGGGGCGTGCCGCTCGTCGACGGCGGCACCGTCCGACTGCCGCGACTGATCGGGCAGAGCCGTGCGCTCGACATGATCCTGACCGGACGCGGCATCGACGGTGTCGAGGCCGAGCGGATCGGTCTGGCCAACCGGGTCGTCGAACCCGGCCACGCGCTCGCCGCCGCCCTGGCCCTCGCCGCCGAGATCGCCGCGCTCCCGCAGACCTGCCTCCGCTCGGATCGGGCGTCGAGCTACGACCAGTGGTCGCTCGACCTCGGCGCCGCGCTCTCCCACGAGACCCGGCTCGGCCGGGCGACAATCGCCTCCGGTGAGACCCTCGCCGGCGCCACCCGATTCGCCGCCGGCGAGGGCCGCCACGGTCAGCCCGCCTGACAGCCGGCACTTCACGTTTGCGTTGCGATTCGGGTGACCCGGTCCACCCGAATCGCAACGCAAACGGTGGGGTTGGCGCGATCGGCCGGTTGCGGGATTAGCAGTCGAAGCCGTAGAGTGCTAACCGGCGTCCGCCGGGGTCTCCGGCGACGCAACGACACTCACAGCACACGTCCAACGGAGGACACACAAGATGGCGAAGATGATCGCATTCGACTCCGAGGCTCGCCGAGCCCTCGAAGCCGGGATGAACCAGTTGGCCGACGCGGTGCGCGTCACGCTCGGCCCGAAGGGCCGCAACGTCGTGTTGGACAAGAAGTGGGGCGCTCCCACCATCACCAACGACGGCGTGTCGATCGCCAAGGACATCGAACTCAAGGACCCGTACGAGCGCATCGGCGCCGAGCTGGTCAAGGAAGTCGCCAAGAAGACCGACGACGTTGCCGGCGACGGCACGACCACGGCCACCGTCCTCGCGTGGACGATGGTCCGCGAAGGCCTCCGCAACCTCGCCGCCGGCGCCAACCCGATGGGCCTCAAGCGGGGCATCGAACAGGGTGTTGCCGCTGCGGTCGAGTCGATCAAGTCGAACTCGATCGAGGTCGACTCGACCCAGCAGATCTCGCAGGTCGCCGCGATCTCGTCGGCCGATCAGGAGATCGGCGACATGATCGCCCAGGCGATCGACAAGGTCGGCAAGGACGGCGTCATCACCGTCGAGGAGGGCCAGACCTTCGGCATGGAGATGGACCTCGTCGAGGGCATGCGCTTCGACAAGGGCTACCTGTCGCCGTACATGGTCACCGACACCGAGCGCATGGAGGCGTCGTTCGACGACCCGTACCTGCTCTTCGTGTCGTCGAAGATCTCCACGATCCGCGACCTCGTCCCGGTACTCGAGAAGATCATGCAGACCGGTCGCCCGCTCGTGATCGTCGCCGAGGACGTCGACGGCGAAGCCCTCGCCACGCTCGTCGTCAACAAGATCCGTGGCACCTTCAAGTCGGCCGCCGTCAAGGCGCCCGGCTTCGGTGAGCGTCGCAAGGCGATGCTGCAGGACATGGCCACCCTCACCGGTGCGCAGGTCATCAGCGAGGACGTCGGGCTCAAGCTCGAGAACATCACCCTCGATCTGCTCGGCGAGGCCAAGCGTGTCGTGATCACCAAGGACGAGACCACGATCGTCGACGGCGCCGGCGCCGAGGACGACATCAAGGGTCGCATCAACCAGATCAAAGCCGAGATCGAGAACACCGACTCCGACTACGACCGCGAGAAGCTCCAGGAGCGTCTCGCGAAGCTGACCGGTGGCGTCGCCGTGCTCAAGGTCGGCGCGGCCACCGAGGTCGAGCTCAAGGAGAAGAAGCACCGCATCGAAGACGCGGTGTCGACCACCAAGGCCGCGATCGAGGAAGGTGTCGTCGCCGGTGGTGGCGTCACCCTGCTGCGTGCGGTCGAGTCGGTCAACAAGGTGGCCGACGGTCTCGAAGGTGACGAGGCAACAGGTGCTCGTCTCGTCGCGGCCTCGCTCATCGGGCCGATCAAGCAGATCGCCGAGAACGCCGGCGTCAACGGTGGCGTCGTGATCGCCAAGGTGCTCGAGATGTCCGGCAACGAGGGCTACAACGCTGCCACCGACACCTACGAGGACCTGGTGAAGATCGGCGTCATCGACGCCGCGAAGGTCACCCGCTCGGCGCTGCAGAACGCCGCCTCGATCGCCGCACTGTTCCTGACCACCGAGGTCGTCATCGTCGACAAGCCGGAGAAGGCCCCCGCCATGCCCATGGGCGGCGGCGACATGGACTTCTGATCACGCCAGGGGTCAGACCCCAGCTGCAACGCCGCAGGCGTCTCAGCTGGGTTCTGACCCCTTCGCGCGTAGCCTTGGTGACATGCGTATGGAAGCTGGTCTGACCGTCGTCCACCTGTTCGGCAAGCCGACACCCTCGCTCGATCGTGAGGCGGTCGTCGCCGCGGTGAAGGTCGCCGAGGCCGACGACTGTCAGGTGATCACCGCCGCGATGCTCGGCCACAAGGCCGACATCGCCTTCATGGCGCTCGCCCCCGATTGGCGCACGCTGCGCACCCTGCAGTCGGCGCTCCAGCACGCCGGCGTCGAGATCGTCGACAGCTACGTTTCGATCACTGAGGTCAGCGAATACGCGAAGGGCATGCCCGAACACATGCTGCAGGCGCGGCTGCACCCCGAGATCCCGCCGGAGGGCATGAACGCGTTCTGCTTCTACCCGATGAGCAAGAAGCGCGAGGGGCACGCCAACTGGTTCGCCACGCCCTACGACGAGCGCAACGAGATGATGATGGAGCATGGCAAGAGCGGGCGCACATTCGCCGGCCGCGTTGCCCAGCTCGTCACCAGCTCGACCGGCCTCGATGATTTCGAATGGGGCGTCACCCTGTTTGCCGTGAGTCCCGACGTGCTCAAGGACGTCGTGTACACGATGCGATTCGACAAGGGCTCTGCGCTCTACGGCGAGTTCGGCGCCTTCTACGTCGGCTATCTCGACTTCATCGAGAACATCCTCTGACCGGCGGCCGGGCGGGCTCGATCAGCCGCCCACGACGACCGAGCGCTGCAACACGTCGCGTCCCGACTCGTCGAAGATGAATCGGTCGAAGGTGGCGCGCGACGGATCGCCGGTGCGGATCAGGAGATCGATGACGCCCGATGGGCCGTTGTAGTCGATCTCCAGTTCCGATGAGATCGCGTCGACGCACTCGGCGAACGTGTCACACGCCGAGCCGCTCACGCTGACCTGGGCGAGCTGTCGAGCGATGTCGCGCGGGACGTCGGAGCCGGATCGGACCGCTGCGAGGGCGATGAGGTTCGTGCAGTCGTACGCGTTGGCCGCGAACAGCCCTGGAGGGTCGAACGGGGCGTCTGGATCACTCGAGTCGGCTTGCGGGGCCAGGCCCACGATCTTGCCGCGCAGGTCCGGATCGAGGCCCTGGATGCGTTGCGGTGCCGTCGGATTGCGGAACGCGTCGTTCACGACGATGGTGGCCAGCCCACTCGTGTCGTAGTCGTCGAGCGCTTCGAGGAACCGCGTCCCGTCCTCGCCGTCGGCGAGCAACACCAGCACCTGCGTGTCGGAGTCGGTCAACCTCGCCGCCTCGTCGGACAGGTCGTCGTCGCTGTCGGAGAACGAGATGCGCTCGACGCCGGCGATCACCTCGTTCTCCAGCGAGGCGTCGACCGCATCGGCGAACGGGCGTCCGTACGCGTCGTCGACGTACACGATCGTGACCCGCTGGGCGCCGGTCTGATCCGCTGTGGCAGCGATGGCGCGGGCCTGCAGCGAGTCGCTCGGCACCGTCCGGAAGAACAGGTCGTCGTCGGGGAAGCCATCGAGCGCCAACGCACTGGCCGTCGGTGAGCACACCACCTTTCCCGCCGAGATGATCTCGTCCAGCGTGCTGAGGGCGATCAGCGACGATGCGGGACCGATGATGGCGTCGACGTCGCGATCGAGCAACGTCTGGATCGACGCCGACGCCGTGGCCGTGCTGCTGCCCTCGTCGGCGACGATCAACTGCACGCGCCGGTCGAGCACGCCTCCTGCGGCGTTGATCCGGCTGACGGCGATCTCGACCGCCTCCGCCATCGGTTCGCCGAGCAGTGTGTCGGTGAGCGGGAGCAGCGCGCCGATCACGAGGCGGCCGTCGCTCGTCACCTCCGGGCGAACCGTGGTGGTGGTCGTGTCCGCAACCGTGTCGTCGACGAGGTTGTCGTCGTCGCTCGAACAGGCGACGAGGACGGCCGTGAGCGCGACGAGGGCCACGACGGCGGATGTCGAGCGGCGAAAGGACCTCATCACGACGGCCCAGCGTAGGAGAGGAGTCGGCCACCCGCAGGCCACCGGACCCGCGCCCGGTCGAGATCTCGTCAGCCTGGACGGTTTCGCGGGCTGGGCGAGCCGGCGGCACGGTCACGTATGATCTGGGAATCGCCTCCACCGAGAACACCCTCACTCCCGTCGTCTCGACATCCGCTGACGCGCTCCGCCGGGCGTCGATCTGGGTGACCGGCGACATCGCTCCGTGACGTCGTCGGTTCGGGCCGGTCATCTCGGCCACGTCGCCGAAGCGGTCGCCCGCCCCGGGCGCGACTACTGCCGAGCGTTGGCAGAGATCACCGACGACTGGGTCACGGCCATCTTCGACGACGCGATCGCACAGACCGCCCGCCCGTCGGGCAGGGTGGCGCTGCTCGCGATCGGTGGCTACGGACGTGGTGAGCTCGCCCCGCAGAGCGACCTCGATCTGCTGCTCGTCCACGACGTCAAGGCGAAGAAGGTCGCGAAGGAGATCGAGCCCATCGCCAGCGCGATGTGGTACCCGCTGTGGGACGCGGGCGTGAAACTCGGCCACGCGGTTCGGCGGATCGACGAGCAGCTCGACCTCGCGAAGACCGATCTCGATTCGGCGACGGCGCTCGTGTCGGCGCGGCCACTCGCCGGCGACGACGAGCTGACCGCTGAGGTGATCGCGAAGGGCCTCGACGTGTGGCGCAGCAACGGCGAGCGGCATCTCGCCGCGCTGCGCGATCGGGTGCGCGTGCGCGAGGAGACCGCGGGTGACGTCGCCTACCTGCTCGAGCCCGACTTGAAGGACGGCCATGGCGGGCTGCGCGATGTCCAGTCGCTCTGGTGGGCGCAGGAGGCCGGCCTCAACCTGATCGCCGAGGACCTCATCGACCTCGATCGTTCCTATGACGTCCTGTTGCGAGCGCGTGTGTCGTTGCACCTCACCACCGGTCGTGCCGGAGATGTGCTGCGACTGGAAGACCAGGACGCCGCGGCGGTGGCCGGCGGCTGGCGCAACGCCGACGCCTTGATGGCCGACGTCGCTGCCGCCGGCCGCACGATCGCCTGGCTGTGCGACGAGAACTGGGGGCGCGCGGTAGCGCCGGCGGTGCCCGAACCCGATCGAGCGGTCGCGCCGGGCGTGGTCCTGCGCAACGGCGAGGTCGAATTGGCGCCCGACGCCGATCCTGCGAGCGACGCCACGCTCGTGCTGCAGACCGCGGTGGCGGCGGCTCGCCACGGGTGCCGGATCCGTCGGTCGTCGCTCGACCGCCTGCACGACGAGGTCGAAGGATGGCCGGGCACCTGGCCGGTGGGCGCGACCGACGATCTCATCGCGCTGCTGCTCGAAGGGCACCGCGCGATCCCGGTGCTCGAGTCGCTCGACCAGCGCGACTTGGTGGCCCGGCTCCTGCCCGAGTGGGCGCCGGTCCGATCCCGTCCGCAGCGCAACGCCTACCACCGCTTCACCGTCGATCGTCACCTCTGGGAGGCGGCCGCGAATGCGGCCGGCCTGGTGCATCGGGTCACGCGGCCGGACCTGCTGGTGCTCGGCGCGCTGTTCCACGATCTCGGCAAGGGCTACCCCGGTGACCACACCGTGGTGGGGATGGACCTCGTGCGTACGGTCGGCCCGAAGCTCGGCCTCGGCCCCGCTGATGTGGAGATCCTGGTGGCGATGGTCGAGCACCACCTGCTGCTGCCCGACGTGGCCATGCGACGCGACCTCACCGACGCGGCCACGATCGAACAGGTGGCGGCGGCGGTCGGAACCGCCGAGGTGCTCGATCTGCTCCACGCGCTGACCGAGGCCGATTCGCTGGCAACCGGCCCGTCTGCTTGGGGCGACTGGAAGGAAGGCCTGGTCAACGAACTCGTCGCCAGGGTCCGTCACGTGCTCGGCGGTGGCGACGTCTCCGAGGTGACCTGGCGGTTGTTCCCCGACGCCGAGACGCTCGCGGTGATGGCGGCCGGCGAGCTGCACATCTCACGTTCGGCCGACGTGATCACCGTCGTCGGTCCCGACGCGTCGGGCACGTTCAGCCGGATCGCCGGCGTGCTGTCGCTGCACGGTCTCGATGTCGTCACCGCGCAGGCCCACTCGGACGAAGGTGGCATGGCAGCGTCGCAGTTCCGCATCGTGGTCCCCGAGGGCGGTATCAACTGGCGTGCCGTGCGAGGCGACCTCGAACGTGCCCTCGCGCACCGCCTTGCGATCGAGGCGCGGCTGGCCGAGCGGGCGGCGACCTACCGCCGCCGGCGCCGCACCCAGGCGGCTGCGCCGGGTCCGCCGTCGGTCGTGTTCGACGATGCGGCGTCGAGCAACGCCACCGTCATCGTCGTGCGCGCCGTCACGCGGATCGGCATCCTGCATCGCATCTCCAAGGCGCTCGGCGAGCTCGGCCTCGACATCCGCCATGCGACGGTGCAGACGATCGGCATGGAGGTCGTCGACACGTTCTACGTTCGCGCCGACGGGAAACTGGTCACCGACGCGGCGTACCGCAAGGAGATCCATCGCGCGCTGCTCCACGCTGTGACGTGAAGGCCGATGCCGTAACGTGAGCGACGTGACGGCGAGCGCACGCGATCTGGCCAGGTGGAGCGAGTCGCTCGCGGCGATCGCCCGAACCGGGATGGGGTTCACCGAGAACCTCTACGAGCGCGAGCGCTACGAGGAGGTCCTCCACATCGCGGCCGACATCAAGGCAGCGGCGATCGAGATCGACCAGGAGCGAGAGGCAGCCCACGAGGCGCTCGCTGTGCAGCGTGAGACCGACCACTTCGTGCAGGAATGGATGGAGTCGATCGGCGAAGGCGTGCCCGGATACGTGACACCGAAGGTCGCCGTCGGCGCGATCGTCGGCAACGACGCCGGCGAGATCCTCCTGGTGCAGCGCAAGGACTCCGGGATCTGGTTGTACCCGACCGGGTGGGCCGACGTCGGCTACTCGCCTGCCGAGGTGGCCGTCAAGGAAGTGAGCGAGGAGACCGGGATCGACTGCGAGCCGATGCGGTTGCTCGGCGTGGTCGACGGCCAGCGGATGGGGTTCAGCCGGTTCGGCATGTACATGCTGCTGTTCCACTGCCGGGCCACGGGCGGTGAGCTGACACCGCATCCGCTCGAGACCGCCGACGTCGGCTGGTTCGCCCACGACGAGTTGCCCGAGGCGACCGCGGGCGCCCAGTGGTGGGGTCCGATGGCGTTCGAGGCGATCGACGGTGTCGAATCGCCCGCCACGTTCGACTCGGTGCGCTCACCGGTGTGGCGCACCGACTGAACCGACTGATCAGCGACGCGCGTGCTCAGTCTGCGTCGCGGTCGCGCAGGAACTGCTCGACCTCTTCGACCAGCGCGTCAGGGTCGAGCGGAGCGTCGGACGCGATGTCGTCATCGTCGGCGGCGTCCTCGTCGGTGAGCTGTTCGAGCCGCGACAGGTATTCGATCATGTCGTCGTCGTCGCCGATCAGCGCCGCCACCTGGGCGTCGTAGGCGGCAGCCTCGACGGCGAGCTGCGACAGCGGAGCCGGCGTGCCGATCATCGAGCAGGTCCGCTCGACGAGCGCCATCGCCGCCTTGGGCGAGGGGATCTGCGAGGCGTAGCCCGGCACGGCCGCCCACAGCGACGCCGTGGCCATGCCGGTGTCGTGGAGTGCGTCGTGGAGTACGCCGACGATGCCCGTCGGCCCCTCGTACTGCGACCGGCGCAGTTCGAACCGGTCGAGCAGCGCTTCGTCGATGGCCGTGCCGATCAGCGGGACCGGTCGCGAGTGCGGGACGTCGGCGAGCAGTGCTCCGAGCGAGATCGCCATCGTCACGCCGAAGGCCTCGGCGATGCCCTCGATCTGCTCGCAGAACAGCCGCCACCGGAGTGCGGGCTCCGGTCCGAGCACCAGGATGACGTCGGTTCCCGGCAGCGACACGGACCACACGCCCACCGTCGGCCAGACGATCGACCGGTGGTGGTCCTCGTCGAGGCGGACGTGCGGACGCACCGTGGCGAAGTCGGTGAACACTTCGGGGTCGATCTCGGCGAGGGCTTGAGCGCCCCAGGCCTCGATCATGGTGCGCAGTGCGATCGATGCCGAGTCGCCGGCGTCGTTCCATCCCGTGAATGCAGCGACGAGCACCGGGCGGTTCAGGTTCGGTTCCGCCAGCCAACGGACGTGCTCGGTTCCCACGGCGGCCACGCTATCGGCGACACGCACTAGCGTCCGATGAGGTGAGCGAGCACACGAGTCCAGCGGGCGATCGAGATGGTGCGGCCGTGGTGGTCGCAGTGCACACCGTCGACGACGAACTGATCGAGGCGTTCGCCCGGCTGATCCCACAGCTGTCGTCGTCGTCACCTCCGCCATCGCGCGATCACCTGACGGCCATGGTCGACAGCGAGGACACGGTGCTGTACGTCGCCCGCGTCGACGGGCGGATCCTGGGCAGCTTGACGCTGGCCTTCTACCGCATCCCGACCGGGACCAAGGCGTGGATCGAGGACGTCGTCGTCGACGCCGATGCTCGTGGCCACGGAGTCGGCGAACTGCTCAACCGGGCCGCGCTCGACGAAGCCCGCGCCCGTGGAGCCAAGGACGTCAGCCTCACCAGCCGGCCGTCGCGCGAGGCGGCCAATCGCCTGTACCGGCGCATCGGCTTCGAGCCACGCGAGACCAACGTCTACCGCTACACCCTCTGACCCCCGCAAAATGAAACGGGGTGTTGGGGCTTGGCCGGGTCAGGACTGGGCGCGGCGGAGGTCTTCGGCGGCTTGGCGGACCTGCCAGTCGCGGTCGACCAGCGCACGCTCGATGGCGGCCTCGACCTCGGCGCCGTCGAAGGGAGCGAGGGCGAGCACCGCTCGTCGGCGCACAGCGGGCTTGTCGCTGCAGGCGGTGATGATCGCGGCCAGACCCCGTTCGTCGCCGATGGCGCCGAGCGCCGCAACTGCCGACTCGCGCACCAAGGGGTCCTCGGCGTTCCCGGCGAGTTCGACGAGGCGTACGACGATCGCATCGCTTCGCAACTCGTGTTCGCCGCACGCCCACGCCGCGACCTCGACGACTTGATCGTCGGGATCGTCGAGTACCGCCAGCAGGTCGACGGACGCGTGCGTCGCCGCCAGCTCGGCGGCGCGTCGGCGCACTGCCATCTCCGCGTCACCCAACGCCGCAGTGATCGTGTCGGCGTCGAGCGCGTCGAGGCGTTCGAGGGCACCGAGCGCTGCAGCTCGCACGCTGGGGTCGGCAGATGTGAGACCGGCGCGCGCGGTCTCGGCGTCGCCGGTGTGACCCGCGACGACGACCGCGCGGAGGTCGGGCCCGGTCACTGCTTCAACAGGTCGGTGAGGGTGACGACCAGCCAGCCCGTCCCGAACGCGACGACGACGGCGAGGACGGCGCCGATGATGATCGCGAGGGCCGATCCGGCCACGACGGCCCACAGCCGCCGCAGCAGGCCCGGGCTCTTGTAGAGCGAGGTGGTGGTCTCGGCGATCGGCACCGGCTCCCACGAACGGCGCGGAATTGGCTCGCCGCGTGGGATTCGGGCGGCGGCTCTGGCATTCTTGCGCCAGCCCGCCAGGACGAGCGCGACTATCGCGAGTCCGGCCATCCAGGCAGCCTGAGTGGTGAGATCCGTGACCGACACGACAACCGACATGGTACCGAGTGCCGACGATCCGATGCCGCCGCGCACCCGTTGGTGGGCCTGGGTCATCGCCAGCGTCGGTGTCGGCGTGCTCGCCGCGATCGGGGTGGCAGCGCTGTTGCCGTCGACGCTGGTCTCCGAGCAGGAGAACGAGCGGACGGGCGAGATGGAACCCACGCCCTACGCGCTCACGCCGGCGTCCGCCGACCCGGTCAACGATCGCATCGAGTTCGGTGAACTGCCCGACGGCGTCGAGCGGTACGACACGTCGAACGACTTCCACTTCGTCACGGTCACGTCGCCGAGCCAGTCGGTGCTGTCGTGGCTGGCCGGTCGCAACGATCCGGCGATCGACTTCCTGACCGAGGAGGACAAGTTCGGCGTCCGCACGCCCAGCCAACGTCGCGAGTTCAATCTGCAGTTGATGCGAACCGCCGAGCAGGAGGCGCAGTTCGTCGCACTGACCACGCTCGGCTACGAGGTGGAGATCACGCCGGGCGAGGTGATCGTGCGCGACGTGTTGTGCAGGACGCCCGGCGACGACGGCGATTGCGCCGAATGGTTCCCCTCCGACGAGCAGATCGACCCTGCCGACCGCATCGTCGAAGCCGAGGGTGTCGTGCTCGAATCGGTCGAGGATCTGAGCGCCGTGCTGAAGGACAAGGAGCCGGGCGACACGATCGAGCTGCTGATCGATCGCCCCGGTGACGGTGAACAGACGGTCACCGTCGAGCTGTCCGCGTCGCCGGACCGTCCCGACCGCACGATCGTCGGCTTCGTCCCGTTCGACACCCGGGCGATCACGCTGCCGTTCGAGGTCGACATCCGCACCGACGACATCGGTGGTCCGTCGGCAGGTCTCGCCTTCACCCTGGCGATGATCGACGAACTGTCGCCCGGCGATCTCACCGGTCCGCAGAACGTCGCGGTGACCGGCACGATCTCGCTCGATGGCACCGTGGGGGCGATCGGCGGACTCACGCAGAAGGTCTCGGCGGTGCATCAGAACGGCATGTCCGTCTTCCTGGTGCCGGCATCGCAAGCCGAACTCGACGACCCCGAACGCCTGCAGCGATTGAAGGACGCCGGCCGAGGCGAGGTCGAGATCATCCCCGTGTCCACGCTCGACGAGGCCCTCGCCGTGCTCGAGGAACTGGGCGGCGATCCGCTCGTGACGGTCAGCTGACCGTCGATCCGCCGACCGTCGACGATCCGAACGCTGATTGCCACCATCTGCGCGCGCTGGGTGCGTAGCGTTGCGCCATGGCCATGTCCTTCGCACGCCCCGATCCGTCGTCACCGGCTTCTGTCGCCGACGCCGCATTCGGCACCGGTCGCCGTGGTTTCGACCAGGGGGAGGTCCGGGATTTCCTGCGCATGGTGGCCGCCGAACTCGGGCGCCTGCAGGAGCGCGAGCGCTTCCTCGAGCGTGAACTCCGCACCGCCCAGTCCAACCCCGATCTGGCTTCGGCGCAACTCGACGACCAAGCACTGACTCGGCTGCTGGGTGAGGAGACGGCCCGGGTGCTCACCACCGCACGCGAGAGCGCTGCGGAGATCCGCCAGAAGGCCGAGCAGAGCGCCGCGCAACTGCTCAGCGAGGCGGGCGACGAGGCGGCCCGCATGCGCGAGGAAGCCGAGATCGAGGCATCGCGCCGCCGGTCGGACGCCGCAGCGGACGCCGAGGCCGAACTGGCGATGGCGAAGCAGCAGGGCCGCGAGATGGTCAACGAGGCCCGTGCCTACCGCGAGCGCGTGCTCAGCGAACTCGCCCGTCGCCGGGAACTCGCCCGCGAGCAGATCGAACAGCTGCTGCACGGTCGCGACCGCCTGATGCAGTCGTTCGAGCGTGCCCGGCTGGTGGCCGTCGACGTGGTCGCTGAACTGCAGCCACTCGGCGAGCCCGACGAGTACGTGAACCTGTCGCCGACGACCGGGCCGGTACCGGTGATGGTGCCGAACAGCCCACGTCCGGCAGACGCCCCGGTCGTGGAGTCGCCGACCGCCGACGAACTTCCCGTGACCGATGACGTCGCCGAGGAGACCGAGGACGCAGAGCCGACGCCGGACGCCGCCGCCGACGAGATCGCGGAGGACGTCGCCGAGGACGTCGAGGTCGTCGAGGTCGTCGCTGAAGAGAATGTCGAAGACGTCGTCGAAGAAGATGTCGAAGAAGATGTCGAGCAGGAGCCGGAAGCGCCTCGCGACGACGTGGTCGTCGACCTGTTCGCCCGGCTGCGTGCCGACGCGTCGCTCGTCGAGGTCGACGACGAGGTCGAGGAGGACGTCGCCGACAACATTGCCGAAGATGTGGCCGAGGACGTCGCCCAGGACGTCGGCGAGGACGTCGTCGACGAGGATGTCGAAGCGCCCGGCGAGGAACTCGTCGACGAGGCGGTGGAGGACACGCCGTTCGACCAGCGCGACGCCGATCTCACCCCGTTGATCGTGGCGAGCGCGAAGAAGCTCAAGCGGGTGCTCGCCGACGAACAGAACGAGGTGCTCGACCGGCTGCGTCGCCGCGAACCGGTGCGCTCGTTGTCCGACCTGCTGCCGGCGCCGGCGGAACACCTCGACCGCTACCGCGGGGTGATCGTCGACGACCTGTTGGCCGCGGCGAACGCAGGCGCGTCACTCGTCACACCGGGTCAGGTCGCCCGGATCAGCAAATCCGCCGCCGGCACCGCAGTCGCTTCAGGCGAGGCCGTCCTCGACGAGTGGTTGATCCTGCCGCTTCGCGAGCGTCTCGAGCGGTGCGTGAACGACGGCGACGGCGACAATGCCGGCATCACCAAGCGGGTACGAGCGGTGTACCGCGAGTGGAAGACCCAGCACATCGACGAGCAGCTCGACGATGTGCTCCGCGCTGCGCACGGCAACGGCGCGTACGCCGCGCTGGAACCCGGCACCCCGGTCGATTGGGTGTCGGATCGGTCGCACGACGTGTGCGCCGACTGCGACGACAACACCCTCGGCGGCGCGGTTGCTGCTGGCCAACCGTTTCCCACCGGGCACCGGTTCCCGCCGGCGCACCTCGGGTGCCGATGCCTCTTGCTGCCCGCTGAGCGTTAGTCTCAGCGCCAATGCGGCGTTCATCTGACCTCTCGGTCGACCGTCCACGTCGCCGGATCAGCGGACGCGGAATCCTGATCGGCCTCGGCGGGCTTTTCCTGTTCGTACTGATCTTCGGTCGTGCGATCGCTCGGTTCTACGTCGACTACCTGTGGCACGACGCGCTCGGCCGCAGCGACGTGTTCTGGGGCGTGCTGAGTGCCAAGGTCACACTGTTCGTGATGTTCTTCCTGGCCTTCGTCGTGATGGCCGGGCTCAACTTGTTCATCGCGGATCGTGCCGCTCCCACGCACTTCCCGGCCAATGTGCACCCCTATGTCGAGCGGTTCCACGAGCTCTTCGGTCAGCGCCTGCGCATCGTCCGCTACGCGATTGCCGTGCTGTTCGCGCTGCTGCTGGCCCTGCCGGCCGTGGCCCTGTGGCAAGACTGGCTGCTGTTCCGCAACGCACGCGAGTTCGGCGTCGCCGATGCACAGTTCAACGCCGACGTCGGCTTCTACGTGTTCCAGCTGCCGTTCCTGTCGTTCGTGCTCAACTGGCTGTTCGCCGCCCTGATCGTGGTGCTGCTGCTCACTGCGGCAGCACACATCCTCAACGGCGGCGTTGTCTTCGTGTCGCCCGTGCCGGTGGTGCGTCAGGCGACCAAGGCGCACCTGGCCGTCTTGCTCGCAGTGCTCGCCGTGGTGAAGGCCGGCGACTACTGGCTCGATCGCTACGACGTGACCAACAACCAGACCGGCATCGTCCAGGGTGCGACGTACTCGGTCGTCAACGCCCAGCTCCCGGCGATCATGCTGCTGATCCTGATCGCCTTGCTCACGGCGGGCCTCTACCTGTCGGTGGTCAAGACGGGTTCGTTCCGGATGCCGTTGATCGCCTCGGCGCTCTGGCTCGTCGTGGCGCTCGTGGGCGGCGTCATCTATCCCGCCGTCGTGCAGGCGCTGGTCGTGAACCCGAACCAGCAGGAACGTGAACAGCCCTTCATCGAACGCAACGTCAACGCCACTCGCGAGGCGTTGAACCTCACCGACGTCGACGTCCGGACCGTCAGCTTCGGTTCGCTGAACGCCGCCGAGGTCGAGGACGACCTCGCCCCGCTGGACAACGTCCGTCTGCTGAACCCGAACGAGATGCGATCACGGTTCCTCGTCGACCGTGGCGAGGAGGCCGGGTTCACCATCGACGACCTCGACGTCGATCGGTACGTGCTCGAGGATTCACGCGACGGCGCACCCGAAGAGGTGCTGATCGCCGCCCGCGAGCTGCAGCTCAGCGGTGTCACCAACAAGAGCTGGCAGGGCCTGCACCTGATCAACACACGCGGCTGCGGGCTGGTGATGGCCCCGACTGGGCGGGTGCTCGAGAGTCAGCGTCCCGACTACCGCACGGTGGAGCTGGAACGGCCGGAGCTGTACTTCAGCCCCACGCTCACCGGATACGCGATCGCCAACACCAGCTCCACCGAACGTGAGTGCTCCGAGCCGCACGAGTACGAAGGCAGCCTGGGAGTGGAGATGAGCTCGTTCACCCGCCGGGCAGCGTTCGCCCTGGCGTTCCTCGACTACAACGTGCTCGGATTCGGCGGGATCAGCGACGACTCGCAGATGCTGTGGGTGCGTGGCATCAACGACCGGCTGCAGAAGCTGGCACCGTTCCTGTCCTACGACGCCGACCCGTACCCGGTGGCGGTCGACGGTCGGGCCGTCTGGGTGACCGATGCGTACACGACGACCTCGCGCTACCCGTACGGCCAGCGCATCGGCGACGTGCAACGCTCGCCGGAGTCGGGGCTCGACGACAACGACAACTATGTTCGCAACAGCGTCAAGGCCGTCGTCGACGCCTACAGCGGCGACGTCACGTTCTACGTCGTCGACGAACAGGACCCGATCCTGCGTGCCTGGCGGGGTGCGTTCCCCGATCTCTTCACGCCGTTCAGCGAGATGCCCGAGGAGCTCATCGACAACCTCCGTTACCCGGAGGATCTGTTCCGCATCCAGACCGACGTGTACTCGAAGTACCGCATCGCGCCCGATCAGTTCTTCCAGCGTGTCGGCGCCTGGTCGGTCGCGCAGGCACCCGGAACCGAGCCGTCGCAGACGACGATCCCAGTGGCGGGCACCGGCGACGCGACCGTCTCCGCTGCGCAAAGCACCTTCGCCGACGAGTTGAACTCGAATCGGTTCATCCCGTACTACACGATGTTCAACACGTCGACGCCCGGCCAACCACCCGACGAGGACTTCGTGATTCTCCGTCCGTTCGTGCCGTTCTCGACGAACGACCAGCGGACCGAGTTGCAGGCTTACATGACCGCGTCGAGTGCTCCGGACTCCTACGGTGCGCTCACGACGTACATCGTGGAAGAGGTCGCCGGGCGCCTCCCCGACGGTCCACTGCGGGTGGCCGACAATGCGGAGTCGACCGAGGAGATCTCGAGGCGGATCTCGCTCGACAACGTCGGCGACGGCGGCACCGAGGTGCGCTTCG
Source organism: Ilumatobacteraceae bacterium (assembly GCA_035529175.1). Lineage (GTDB taxonomy): Bacteria > Actinomycetota > Acidimicrobiia > Acidimicrobiales > Ilumatobacteraceae > Sva-07. The sequence goes on along the minus strand of DATKXG010000384.1, from coordinate 2,828 downwards.
GCGATCTCCAGCTGATCCCCGTCGCCGATGGCCTGATCTACGTGCGCCCGTACTACGTGTCGGTTCCGCAGAACTCCGCCGACGTGCCGTCGGTGACCAACTACCGAGGCGTCATCGTGTCCTACAACGACCGCGCGGTGCTCGAGGCCACGGTCAGCGAGGGGCTCGCCGAACTGTTCCCCGGATTCGAGGCCGACATCGGTGACGCGATCGACGAGCCGACCGAACCCGGCGGCGCCGCCGGTGGCACCGATACCGACAGCGACAGCGACAGCGATATCGACAGCGACAGCGCGGACCCCGACGCCGGCACGTCGAGCGACGATCCCATCGTGCTCCTCGAAGCGGCCGACCAAGCGTTCCTCGAAGCCGACGAAGCGTTGGCCGCAGGCGACCTCGGGCGCTACCAGGAGAAGATCGACGAGGCCCGCGACCTGATCGACGAGGCCTTCACCATCCTCGAACAGCCCTGAGCCGGCGTGACCAGCGAGCGCCTCGGGCGCCGTCCCGGTTGCCGACCCGGTTGCCGACTCAGGTGCTCGGTCGGCGGATGCGTTCGGCCAGCTCTGCGAGGTCGGCTCGGAACCGGATCTCGTAACGGGCCTGCTCGGCGGCGAGGCGCTCGGTCGAATCGAGGACGTCGTCGATCGCCGCGTCGAGACGCTCGGTGATCCGGGCTTCCAGCTCGGCGGTGTCGATCTCGGTGGTGCCGCTGTCCGTGTCGGACTCGGTGGTGCGGCGGTTGAGCTCGTCGATGTCGCGGCCGAGTTCGGTGAGTTGGTTGGCCAGCTCCAGCGACACTCCCGTGACCCGGGCATCGATCGCCGACGTCGCCTCGGTGAGCGCGTCGAGCTGCGCTCGCAATTCGGCGAGGCGCTCGCTCATGTCGTCGGCGGCGGTGGGAGCCGTCGGCGCTGGTGGTGGCGGCGGTGGCGGTGGCGGGGGAGGTGACTGGCCGAGCGACGCGCCGGGCGGCTCGGGGGCGTCACCGAACGAGGCGAGCCGCTGGTTGATCGCGTCGAGGTCGGCCGTCAGCATCTCGACATCGCCGAGGCGATGGTTGATCGCATCCACGCGCACGTCGGCGGCGAGCACACGGTCTTCGATCGAGCGCAGGTGCTCGTTGGTCGCCCCGTGGGCGGAGGCGAGCTTCACCAGTTCCTCACCGATGGCTCCCACCCCGTGGTCGAGGGCGGCGAGGCGCTGCTCGAGCCTCGACCGTTCGGCCACGGCGGCATCGAGCTGGGCCTGGAGTTCGGCGGTCTGTTCGGCCTGCAGCTCGGCGGTCTGTTCGGCCTGCAGCTCGGCGGCCTCTTGGACCTCGCGTTCGGCGGCCTGCTGGGCCTGCAGTTCGGCGACCCGCTGAGCCTCGGCGGCTGCTCGCTTCTTCTTCTTGCTGTTGAACAACGGCGTCCTCGTTCGTGTCGGCGTGACCGAACGGTACCTGACTACGGTGGACCGATCATGGCTTCCACCGTTCCGCACCAGATCCACCTGTCCGAAGCAGAGATGCCGACCCAGTGGTACAACCTGATCGCCGATCTGCCCACACCCCCGCCGCCAGCGCTGCATCCGGGCACCCACCAGCCCGCCGGCCCCGACGATTTCGCTCCGTTGTTCCCGATGGCGCTGATCGAGCAGGAGGTCACCACCGAGCGGTACATCGACATCCCGGGCGGTGTGCTCGACGTCTACCGCCTGTGGCGCCCGAGCCCGCTGTTCCGTGCCCACCGCCTGGAGGAGCTGCTCGACACCCCGGCGCGCATCTACTACAAGTACGAGGGCGTCAGCCCGGCCGGGTCGCACAAGCCGAACACCGCGGTGCCCCAGGCGTACTACAACCATCAGGAAGGCATCACGAAGCTGACCACTGAGACCGGTGCCGGCCAGTGGGGTTCGGCGCTCGCGTTCGCCACGTCGCAGTACGGGATGGAGTGTGAGATCTGGCAGGTGGCCGCGTCGTACCGCCAGAAGCCGTACCGCAAGACGATGATGGAGATCTGGGGCGCAACGCTGCACTCGAGCCCGTCCGAGCTCACCGAGTTCGGCCGATCACTGCTCGCCGAGAACCCAGATCATCCCGGCTCGCTCGGCATCGCGATCTCCGAAGCGGTGGCGATGTGCGTCGCCGACCCGAACGCCCGCTACGCGCTCGGCTCGGTGCTCAACCACGTGCTGCTGCACCAGACGATCATCGGCGAAGAGGCGCTACTGCAGCTGGCCAAGGTCGACGAGACGCCCGACGTGCTCGTCGGCTGTACCGGCGGTGGCTCGAACTTCGGTGGTCTCGCGTTCCCGTTCCTGCGCGAGAAGCTCGCTGGGAAGATGAACCCGACGATCCGCTGCGTCGAACCTGCTGCGTGCCCGACGCTCACCAAGGGCGAGTACCGCTACGACTTCGGCGACACTGCCGGGATGACGCCGTTGATGAAGATGCACACGCTCGGGCACACGTTCATCCCCGAGCCGATCCACGCCGGCGGCCTGCGGTACCACGGGATGAGTCCGCTGGTGTCGCACGTCTACAACGAGGGCCTCGTCGAGGCGATCGCGATCCCGCAGCGCGAGTGCTTCGCCGGTGCGTTGCAGTTCGCCCGTACCGAGGGGATCGTGCCCGCTCCCGAGCCGACACATGCGATCGCGGCAGCGATCCGGGAGGCGCTCGCCTGCAAGGAGTCGGGCGAGGAGAAGGTGATCCTCACCGCACTCTGCGGCCATGGGCACCTCGACCTGGCGAGCTACGAGAAGTACCTCTCCGGCGAGATGGTCGACTACGACCTCCCCGACTCCGTCATCGCCGACGCCATGGCGTCCGTCCCCGTCATCGC
>DATKXG010000383.1:0-3226 GCA_035529175.1 Ilumatobacteraceae bacterium | reverse complement strand
ACCGACCATGCCGAACGGGAAGCCGAACATCCTCGTCCTCTGGGGCGACGACATCGGGATCACCAACGTCAGCGCCTACTCCGACGGCCTGATGGGATACCGGACCCCGAACATCGATCGCATCGCCGACGAGGGCATCCGCTTCACCGACTATTACGGCGAGCAGTCGTGCACCGCCGGGCGGGCGGCGTTCGTGTGTGGGCAGAACCCGACCCGTACCGGCCTCACCAAGGTCGGCATGCCTGGTGCCGACATCGGCATGCGCAGCGAGGATCCGACGGTCGCTCGCGCGCTCAAGGAGCAGGGGTACACCACCGGCCAGTTCGGCAAGAACCATCTCGGTGACCGAGATGAGTTCCTGCCGACCAATCACGGCTTCGACGAGTTCTTCGGCAACCTGTACCACCTCAACGCCGAAGAGGAGCCGGAGCTCCGGGACTACCCGAACGAGAAGGACTTCCCGCATTTCCGCGAACGGTTCGGGCCTCGCGGTGTCATTCACAGTTGGGCCGATGGTCGCATCGACGACACCGGTCCGCTCACCAAGAAGCGGATGGAGACGATCGACGACGAGATCCTCCCCGAGGCGCAGCGCTTCATCAAGGACGCCGTCGACGCCGACACTCCGTTCTTCGTGTGGTTCAACACGACCGGGATGCACTTCCGCACCCACGTCGCACCCGACAAGCTCGGCCAGGCCGGAGTCTGGCAATCGGAGTACCACGACGGGATGATCGAGCACGACCGTCGGATCGGCGAGATGCTCGACCAGCTCGACGAACTCGGGATCGCCGAGGACACGATCGTCGTGTACAGCACCGACAACGGCGTGCACATGAACAGCTGGCCCGACGGTGGCATGACGCCGTTCCGGAGCGAGAAGAACTCGATGTGGGAGGGCGCGTACCGCGTGCCGGCCATGGTTCGCTGGCCCGGTCACATCGAAGCGGGTCAAGTGCTGAACGGCATGATCTCTCACGCCGACTGGTTCGTCACGTTCCTCGCCGCGGCGGGCGAGCCTGACATCGCCGAGAAGCTCAAGGCCGGTCACGAACTCGACGGACACTCCTACAAGGTGCACCTCGACGGCTTCAACCAGTTGGACTACCTCACCGGCGAGGTCGACGAGAGTCCCCGGTTCTACTTCTTCTACGTGACCGACGACGGCGACATCGCCGCGATCCGATACCAGAACTTCAAGTTCGTGTTCCTGGAGCAACGTGTCGCGGGCACGATGCGGATCTGGATGGAGCCGATGGTCGAACTCCGCATGCCGAAGCTGTTCAACCTTCGCACCGACCCGTTCGAACGAGCCGACATCACCTCGAACACGTACTACGACTGGATACTCGACCACGCCTTCCTCTTCGTGCCGGCACAGGCCTTCGTCGCCGAACACCTCCAGACGCTCGTCGACTTCCCGCCCCGCCAGGAACCGGCCAGCTTCAGCATCGACAAGGTCCTCGCGAAGCTGGAAGCGGGCATCACCAGTTCGTGAGCGCGCGCGACGAGATCGCCGAGTTCTACGAGCACCATCCGTACCCACCCCCGATCAGCGACCTCGACGCCGAGATCGCTGCTTGGAGCGACGACACCCGTCGGCGAGTCGAGCACGCTCGGATGTGGCCGACCAGCGCGTATCGGGACGATCACGAGATCCTCGTCGCCGGGTGCGGCACCTCCCAAGCTGCTCGCTATGCGGTCCGATACCCCTGCGCGCGCGTCACCGGCATCGACCTCAGCCCGGCGAGCCTCCAGGCAACTCGACGCCTGGCCGAGCGCCACGACCTGACCAATCTCGAACTGCACGAACTCCCCATCGAGGAGGTCGCGTCGCTCGGTCGCAGCTTCGACCACGTCGTCTGCACGGGGGTGCTCCACCACCTCGCCGATCCGGGAACGGGGCTACGAGCGCTTCGCGAGGTGCTCGCTCCTGCCGGAGCCCTCCGGCTCATGGTGTACGCCACGTACGGTCGGTACGGCGTCCACCTCATGCAGGACTACTGCCGGCAGCTCGGGATCACGCCGACACCCGGAGAGATCGCCGACCTCGTGGCCACGCTGCGCGAACTGCCGACCGGTCACCCGCTCAGCCATGCACTGCGGGACACCCCTGACTTCCGGGACGACGACGCCCTCGCCGACGCGTTGTTGAACCCACGTGACCGCTCGTACACGGTGCCCGAGCTGCTCGCCTTCGTGGAGACAGCCGGGTTGCGGTTCGGGCGATGGGTTCACCAGGCGCCCTACCTCCCGCACTGCGGGGCCCTGGCCGAAACTCCGCACGGTCACCGGATGGCGGCGATGGCACCGGCAGACCAGTTCGCCGCGGTCGAGCTCTTCCGCGGCACCATGCAGCGTCACAGCGCTGTCGTCTACCGAGACGACTCACCGCTGGCGTCACTCGACTGGGACGACTGGAGGTCGTTCGTCCCGATCCGTCCGGACACGGTGATCTCCGTGGAGGAGCGGCTGCCGGCGAACGTTGCAGCGGTCCTGATCAACCAGGCGCACGTCGATCGCGACCTCGTGATGTTCGTGAGCGCAAGCGAGAAGCGGGTGTTCGAGCAGATCGATGGTCGCACGACGCTCGGCACGATCAGCGGCGCGAGCCTCGAGTTCGGTCAGCGCCTGTGGTGGCACGACCTTGTAGTCGTCGGCGCAGCCTGATGTCCGGAGGGTCAGCCCTTCGATCGTGACTGCACGCCCTGGGGCACTGGTTCTTGTCGAGGACCGAACTCATCCTTGTGAACCAGTCGCTCGAATCGCCGTATCCGATCAAGGCTGCCTGGCTGTGCCGATCTCGGTCCCGTCAGCCGAGATGACCTTGCAGTCGCCGTCACCATGGTCAACTTCCAGACCGGCGAACAACCAAGGAGAAGAGCTGCCGACATCAGCGACAGGGCGACCTCCTGGACCAGCGGCGCACACTTCGACGCACAGAATCACGCCCTGGAGCGGAACCCAACCACCCGACTGCGGCCCTGATGCGGCGCCACGTAATCGCATCACTAACCCGGCGTTGGGTGGCACCTTCGGAGGCAGTCGCCGTCGAGCGTTATCGAGCGCCTACCCGCCCGGAGATGTGCCGTACTGGGCGGTTTCTGTGGTTGGGATTCACCGCGATTATCGGCGGGTTTTCGCTCTCAGGATCTGATCTCGTTGGTTTGACCCTCTGTCGGGAGGACGGGTCGCTCGGCAAGGCGTCTCGATCCGTGTTCGAGCA
>DATKXG010000382.1:0-3713 GCA_035529175.1 Ilumatobacteraceae bacterium | reverse complement strand
TCTCGGGCAATCCACCGGGAACGCATCGCATCGAGGGCGGCGGCGTCGGGTTCGTGCCGCCGCTGATCACCGACGACTCCTACGACCGCATCGAGCTGGTGAGCACCGACGACGCGTTCGACACGGCTCGGCAGCTGGCACGCGTGGAGGGCGTGTGGACCGGCCCGAGCGGCGGCGCCAGCATCCTCGGCGCGATCCGGCTCGCCCGCGATCTCGGGCCCGGACACACGGTGGTCACGGTGCAACCCGACAGCGGGCTCAAGTACCTGAGCGGCGACCTGTACCGGGACGGCTGAGCGGCGGACGCGCGCTCAGGTGATCAAGCGGAGCGCGCGCCGAGCCCGCTCGCGGTCGACCGACGATGCCCTGCCCGTGCGTTTCAGCAGCCGCGCCACCGGGATGCTCCGCAGCAGGTCGAGCGCGAACACATCACCATCCATCCTGATGTACCAAGGTGGGAGGACCTCGTCGTCGTCGACCTCGATCGCCGGCGCGACGAACACCCGCTCGGACACGCCGTGAAAGCGGTCGTTGCTCAACACGAGCACGACCCAACGCCGCTCGTCACGCAGATCGGCCAGATGGATGTCGCCGGCGTGGATCATCCGGCGGCATCGAACGCATCGTCGACTGCGGCCTCTCGCTCGGCGATGCCACGGCAGCGATCGTCGGGCTGTGAGCGGCGCCATTCGGCGGCCTGCTCCGCCTGGGCCCAGAACTGAGCAGACTCGAGCGCATCGAGGGCTTCGACGATCGTGTCCTCGTAGGTGTCCCCGCCCATCGCCTTGATGCGATCACGGGTCTCCGTGCTGAGCTTGATCGTCGTCGAAGCCATACCGGGAGTATACTCGCAACCTCCGACCCCGGTCGGGTCTGCTGTGCAGCTCGGCGCGCTGGATCGTTCAGGTCGCGAACCGGTCGAGGACGTTGGCCGTCACCTTCATCACCGCGGCGTCGGAGGCGAGGCCGAACACCCAGTCGGTGGTGCCGACGGTGACCACCTCGCCGCCGTCGGCTCCGAACGGGCGGCACGTGAGCATCACGGCGTTGCCATGGCGGACGCGAGCGAGGTTCGTGTCACCGGCGTCGCCGTACAGCCGGGTGGCGACGAACTCTGCGTCACCCTGATCGCTGAGCGCAGAGATCGACGCCGGGTACTCCCCGACGATCAGATTGCTCGACGGCGTGAACGCGACGATCTCGATGTCGTCGGGCAGTCCGCGGTGCGGGCGCGCGACGGGGAGCTGGAGGTCGTCGAACGTGAGCGGGCAGCCGAGCGTCTCGTAGCCGACCACCCCGTCGTCGACGCCGAGGACGTCGCCGTAGCCGAGTCCGGTCCCCTCCAGCATCCAGTGGTCGTCGCGATACACGACGAAGCCGCCGACACCGCGCGGCGTCGCCTTGCCGAAGCGGTGGTACAGCCCGAAGGCCGAACCCGCTCCGAGCAGCTCCCACTCCGGTCGACCCACGAGCGGGTCGGCCCACATGCCGGTCATCGCGGTCGGGTCGCCCGCTGCGACGACGGGATCGTCGAGGTGGGCGGAGTACTTGTGGCACACCATCACGATTCCACCGGCCGGCCCGCCCTGGCCGTCATGAGCGTCATCGAGTCGGACCTGCCAGAACATCGTGTTGCCCGAGAAGCTGGCGACGTTCCCTCCGCAACGGACGTGGTCCTCGACGGCGCGGCGCTGTCCGGCCGACCAGTACTCGTCGTGGCCCACGCTGAGCACCGTGTCGTACCCGGCGAGCGCGTCGGGGTCGAGCTCGAGATCGGACGACACGGCGTAGTCGAACTGGCGGCCCGCGCCCTCGGCCCACTCCACGAAGCGGCGAGCATGGGTGAACCACCCCGCCGACCCGATGGCCGCCGGATAGGCGTGTTCGGTCCGGTAGCGCTGGAAGATCGAACCGTCGACGTCGGGTTCCTCACCCCAGCGAACCGGACGGGCTTTGCGGTCGTCGCGTTCGACCTCGGGTCGCCACAGCATCCCGCGGCCGAACGGTCGGGCGTGCGACACGGTCGTGGCGCCGGTGTAGAGGCTGCGACCACCCCAGGTGTTGTAGGCGTGCCAGGTGTTGGTGTCGAGCACGAGCAGCGTCCGCGACCTGCCGGGGTCGTCGGGGCGAGGCCGGACGACGAAGCAGGCGTGGGCGACATCGCGTCCCGCTGGTGCACCCCGCGCCGTGAGAGTGACGAGATGGAAGCCGGGTTGCCAGTCGTCGTCGAGAGAGATCTCGAGGGTGGTCGGCCAGCGGCATCCGGCCGAGTCGGCATCGAATGGCGGCTCGACGAACCGGCCGGGCACGTCGGCCGCTTCCCACCGGCGCACCCTGGTGGCACCCCATCGTTCGACGACGACGTCGAATCGGGCGCTGCGCGTCGACACGTGCAATGTCACGGTCTCGCCGACCCGGTAGCTGAGCCGGCCGGCGTAGCCCTCGATGTCGTCGTGGAACGTCTGGTCGTCGGCCATCCGTCGAACCTACCGATCGGCGCCTCGGTCGATCGCGTCGACGGCTGCGAGATCGGCTCGAGCGGTCGGGGTGCCGAGTCGTCGCAACTCTGTGACACCCCCTCGTCAAGATGTGAGGTATGTCGAACGTGTCGGTCGAGGGGCTCGTGGAGGAGCTGATGTCGTGCAGCGACACCGATCTCGACGACCGTGTCCGGGCGCTGGAACTCGAGCGTCGACGGGTCGAGGCGGAGCTCGCACTCACCGCCGGCGAGATCGACCGGCGCCGCTCGTACCTCGACGACGGGCACCGCTCGCTGAAGGCCTACCTGCGCGGCACCTGCTCCTACTCCGACGCCGAAGCCGCCCGGGTGCGTCGCCTGAGCGTCGCGGCCGACGGCGTACCGGGCCTCGCCGAAGCACTGCACGACGGCCACATCGGCACCCCACAGGCCAACGAGCTCGCCGTCGCGCACTCCAACACCCGCATCCGTGAACGCCTCGCCGTGTTCGCCCCCATGCTGCTCGAACTCGCCGAGCGGTTGAGCTTCCGCGAGTTCCGCACCTGCCTCCAACGGTTCGTGATGCTCGCCGATCTCGACGGCGCCCACCGCGACCTCGACGAGTCGGTCGCCAACCGCCGCGCCCGGGTCGTCAGCCTCAACGGATCACTGCACCTCGACGGGGGCGGCGGCGACCCGCTCGTCAACGTCGAACTCGAGGCCATCTTCCGATACTTCTGCGAACGCGAATACGACGCCGACGTCGCCGCCCGTCGCGCCGAGTACGGCGACCATGCCGACGAACACCCGCTCCCCCGCACACCCGCCCAGCGCGGCTACGACGCCTTCGTCGCAATCATGCGCGGCGCACTCGCCAACCACCGCGCCGGGCGTCCGGCACCCGGCGTCGAACCGGTGGTCAACGTCCTGACCGACCACCGCACCTGGGGACACCTCCTCGCCGAGGCCGGTCTCGCTCCCGACGCCACCCTCGCCGGCGAGGCGGTCGATCCGTTCACCGGCACGGCATCGCCCGCCGATCTCATCGCCGATCTGCTCGCCGGCCCCGACGGGTTCACCTCACGGCGATGCGAAACCTCCACGGGGCAGGTCCTGCACCCGCACACGGTGCTGCGCGCCGCGCTCGCCGGTCACATCCGCCGCGTCGTGCTGGGCGCCGACAACCTGCCGATCAACCTCGGCCGCAAAGCCCGAGTGTTCACCGGCCCGGCACGAGAGGCCGCCAAGCTCCTCG
>DATKXG010000381.1:0-3467 GCA_035529175.1 Ilumatobacteraceae bacterium | reverse complement strand
GGACGAGCGTGCGGAGCACGAGATCATGTTGTTGCTGGGCGGTTCCGTTCCGGACGTTGCGGACGGCCTACACAGACATCGATTGCTGAATGGTCTGGTGATCGGAATGCCTCCCGATCACGGCCATGCAATGCTATGGGCACCGTTCGGTGCTTCCAACCCACACGCAGACCACGTTTGCGTCACACCGCCATCCCGCGTGCGTCACAGCGCCAACCACGTTTGCGCTGCATTCTGGGTGGGACGGGTCACCCAAACCGCAACGCAAACGGGGTGAGAGGGCTCCGATCAGGGGAATCGGGCATCCAGCCAGTCGGCCACGGCCGCCAGCGCCTCGGGACGGTGGCCCTCGAGGTAGTGCGGGGCGCCCTTCATCTCGATGTAGGTGACGTCGTCGGCGCCGGCGGCGTCGACGATCTCTTCGGCCTGCCACAGCCGGATCTCGGTGTCCGCGGTTGGATGCACGAGCAGGGTCGGCACGGTGACCTGCGGCATCGTGTCGGCGAGCTTGGCACCGCTCGACAGGCCCGACCAGGTGCTGAGCCAACCCCGCGCGGTCATCGTGCGCGCCAGCCCGCCGCGGCCGTAGTTGGCGTCGAACGGGTCGGGGAACGCGAACAGCGACCCCATCGGTCGGTCACCAGGGTCGATCGAGAGGTCGAGGTATGCCGGATCGGCGAGCGTCCGGTAGATCGTGAGGTACTTCGTGAACACCGCACGTCGGCGGAGCTCACGCCAGCGCGTCGGATCCGTCGTCTTGTCGACGGAACGCAACTCGGGCACCACGTCGCCCGCCTCGGCGATCGACGCCTTCGCGATCGCGTCGAGGCGAGCCACCCGTGCCCGCTGCGCCTCCCGGTAGCGCTCGACCCACGCCCGGTCGTAGCTGCACGGCTCCGGCCACGGCCGCCAACCGTTGTCCGGGTGATACATGTCGAACTCGGGAACGGTCGAGAAGGGGTCGCCCTCGTCGGCGACCGACGGGTCGATCACCTGCAACATGAACACCCCTTCGCCCGGGTGCGCCGCCATCCCGATCCAGCCGTCGCCGATGCCGAGCTCGGCGTTGGCCATTGCCATCAACGAACCGCCACCCGAGTTGCCGAGCAGCACCACTGCCTCGGTGCCGCGCCGGACCATTTCGTCGTGGGCGGTCCGCACGTCGGTGATGCAGGCCTCGTGCAGGCAGTCGGTGTCGTTGTTCATGTACCGGGTCCCGAACCCGAGCACGGCGTACCCGGCGGCCGCGAGCAACGGGCAGGCATAGTGCACGCTGAAGTCGCCACGCGGGTGCGACAGGATGACGGCGGTCTTCCACGGCGTCCCGATCGGCGGCGTCCACAGCACCCCGCGCACGAGCGCGCCGTCGGGCGACACGAGGCGCACCGCCTCGCGCTGGACCGCCACACCGGGGTCGTCCTCGGACAGCGGCCAGTAGCCGAGCCCGAGCGGCCTCGCTCCGCCGAGCATCACGTCGGGTGTTTCCATCTCGGCAACGTACGCGACCCGAGGTCAGGCAAGCCCCTCCAGCGATGAGCCAACCGACCCGATACCGACACTTCGCTCATCGGAAGCCCCCGGATCGCCCCAGCGGTGAGCCAACCGACCGGTTAGCGACGCTTCGCTCATCGGAGGCCGGGCCCGGCGACGAGCCGATCAGTCGGCGGGGCGTTCGACCAGGGTGACGGTGATCTCGATCGTTTCGCCGTCGCGCAGGATCGTCAGGGTCGTCGAGTCGCCGGGCCCGAGGTCGCGGATCGCGGCGATCAGTCCGGTCGCACCGTCGATCGCGGCACCATCGGACGCCACGACCAGGTCGTCGGCCTCGATCCCGGCCTCGGCAGCGGGAGTGTCGTCCTGCACCGACGTGATGACGGCGCCCTGACCGCCGTCGCGTCGCTCGCCGAGTTCCACGCCGAGGTAACCCTCGGTGCGGGGCGTGCCACCCGACTGCGCACGCAGGGCTTCGATCACCGGGAGTGCCTCGCTGGCACTGATCGCGAAGCCGACGTTGGTGGCCGCCGACGTCGCGGTGTCGCGGGCAACGGCGGTGTTGATGCCGACGACCTCACCACGGGCGTTCACGAGCGGCCCGCCGGAGTTACCGGACGAGATCGCGGCGTCGGTCTGGATCAGGCCGTCGAGGAACGCTCCGTCGGTGCCGATCGTGCGGTCGAGCGCCGACACGATGCCGAGCGTGACCGACGGGTCACCGTCGAGGCCGAGCGCAAACCCGATCGCGACCACCTCGTCGCCGATGCGGACACTGCCCGGGTCGGCGAAGACCGCCGCATCGAAGTCGTCGCCGCTCATCCGCAACAGTGCAAGGTCGTTGCCGGGGTCGGATGCCAGCAGGCGTGCCTCCCGCGGTTCGGTCTCGCCGGCGAGTCGGACGCGGATCTCGGTGGCTCCCTCGACGACGTGGGCATTGGTGAGGATCTCGCCGTCGGACGACACGATCACACCCGTACCGGTGGATTGGCCCTGCCCGAACTGACTGTCGACATCAGCGCTGATCGTCACGACGGACGCCGCCATGTGGTCGATGACTTTGGCAACGTCGAGCCGGCCCTCGATCGGCCCGGTGGGATCGGACACGTTGATCGGTTCGTCGCTCGCGCTCTTCGGCGGCGAGTCGATCCAATCGGAGAGCTGATTGCCGACGAGGGCGCCGGCCAGCGCCGCGGTCCAGGCGACCACACCGACTGCGACGACGACGGCCCAGCTGCGTCGCTTGCGATCCCCGGAACGACGACGCGGCGCGGGGGCCGGGATGCCGGGGCTGACGCCCGGAGCCGGTGGCGGCAACGAAGTCATGGGTCCTGTCTATCCGTCACAGCGAACTGCGACCCCGTCCGGGTCGCAGTTCACACCTCTTTCACAACCGGTCCAGAACGCCGAAATTCGGAGCCACCGTTGCGCTGGGCGCAACGTGGGCTCCGAATTTCGAGTCGTTCAGGGGGATCCGAGGCCCGAGCGGGTCAGGCGTTCTGGATCTTGATTTCGATGTCGACGCCGGCGGGCAGTTCGATGCGCTGCAGGCTGTCGATGGTCTTGCCGTTCGGGTTCACGATGTCGATGAGGCGCTTGTGGACCCGCATCTCGAAGTGCTCCCGGCTGTCCTTGTCGACGTGAGGGCCACGGATGACCGTGTACCGATGCTTGTCGGTGGGCAGTGGGATCGGGCCGCGCACGGTGGCGTCGGTGCGAGTCACCGTCTCGACGATCTTCTTCGTCGACTGGTCGATGATCTCGTGGTCGAACGCCTTGAGGCGGATTCTGATGCTCTGTGCCATGTCAGTGTCGTTTCTGTCTCAGGTCGTCGCGGTCACTTGAGGATCTTGGTGACGCGGCCGGCGCCCACGGTGCGGCCACCCTCACGAATCGCGAAACGCAAACCCTCGTCCATCGCGATCGGCTTACCCAACTCGACGGTCATCTCGACATTGTCACCAGGCATCACCATC
>DATKXG010000380.1:0-2777 GCA_035529175.1 Ilumatobacteraceae bacterium | reverse complement strand
GTGGCGCCCGTGACGATCGCGGTGGTTCCGGTCAGGTCGGTACTCATGGCATCTCCTCGTGGTTGTTCATCTGGTGCCTGGCGCGGTGCGTGCGTCTCGGGCTCGGGCAAGAACGTCGCGCATGGCGTCGGCGGCGGCTCGAACGTGGTCGGCGCCGGGGTGGCCCCACACGTCGTCGTTGCAGACCTCGAGCGACCACGGCACGTCGATGCCCAGATCGATGAGCGTCCGGACGAACTCGACCGCGCCGAACTCGCCGTCGCCCGGCGGCACGCGGTTGCGCAGGCAGTCGTCCTTGTAGTCGGCGAGCGCCGGCTCGCGTGGCCCATCACTCATCTGGACGCCCATGATCAGCTCGGGCTGGATCGAACGGATGAGGTCGAGGTCGTCGGCGCCGCGGGCGTGATGCCAGATGTCGACGCACACGCCTCCGTTCGGACGGTCGGCGAGCTCGACGATCGCGAGCGCGTCGGCGGCGTCGACGATGTTGGTGAACGGCAGGAACTCGAGTCCCACGACCGCTCCGTGATCGGCGGCGCGATCGCACACGGCACCGAACCGGCTCGCGACGTCGGCGATCGAACCCTCGACCGGCCCGATCGCCTGAACGTAGCGGCTCTCGAACGCGTCGACGAGCTCCCACACCACCGCCTCGAACTCGTGGTACGCGTCGCCGGGTGTCGCTGCGCCCCACCCCGCAAGGACCTCGATCTCGGCGAGACACACGTCGGAGGCATCGAGCAGATCGCGCAGCTCGGCGATCGTGAACCCGGCGTCGCGCAGTCTGATGAACTGCCCGGCGAAGAGGCCGATGCCGGCGAACCCGGCGGCGCCCGCGGCGCGGATGCGATCGTCGAGTGGGTGGTTGCGATCGAGGCTGAAGTGGCTGAGCACCAGGTCGTCGGCGTGCAACGCGCGAGGAGCGATCATCGAACGACGCTCGCCGTCAGGAGGCCGGCGTCGAGCGCACGGAGTTGGCGTTCTGGCGGCCACGCGTCGGGATCGAACAGTGCTTGCAGCGCGATGCCGTCGACCAGCCCGATGAGGCGCTCGGCCTCCGTCGGTGCGTCGTCGACGTCGGGCATCGCCGTGAGCAGGTCGATCAGGTAACCCCGGTATCCGCGATACAGGTCGCGTTGGGTGGTGGCGAGGCGGTCGTCGCTTGCTGCCGCTCCCGCCAGCGCGACGGTCACGATCCAGTGGACCCTCGTGTCGTCGTCGGTCGGCAGCGCGCTCTCGAGCGACGCCCGCAGCGCGTCGGTGGGGGACAGCTCACCGCGCTCCGATCGGCGGGCGCTGCGCTGCTCGATCGACGCCCGCAGGGTGAAGTCGAGCAGCTCGTGCTTGTTGGCGAAGTAGTGCACGAGCGTGCCGGTGGTCCACCCGGCCTCGGTCGCGATCTCTCGCATCGAGGCGCCGTCGACGCCGGCGCGTGCGATCACCCGGGCGGCGGCCTCTGCGAGTTCCATCCGGCGCTGGTCGACGTCGACGATCTTCGGCATTGACGTAAAATATCACAACTGTTAGAAATAGATGTCCGAAACACCGTTTGCGTGCGGATTCTGGTGACCCGTCCCACCCGGAGTGCAACGCAAACGACCTGAGCGAGCGAAACGAGTGAGGTCCAGATGGTGCATGTACCCACACGAGGTGACGTCCCGGTCCGGTTGGGCCCGAGCGTGCAGCTCGTCCCCGACTACGGCCCGAGCACGATGCCGCGCGACGTGTACTCCGACCCGATGCGCTTCGAGCTCGAGCGCGAACGGGTGCTCGGCGAGCACTGGATCCTCGCCGGTCGGTCCGAGCAACTCGCCGGCACCGGTGACTGGTTGACGTTCGAGGGCCACGGCGAGATCGTCGTCGTCACCCGCCAGGCCGACGGTTCACTCGCCGCGTTCCACAACGTCTGCCAGCACCGGGGCCCGGCGATCGTCGGTGAACTCGTCGGATGCGGCGCCAAGCGGTTCACCTGCCCGTACCACGGCTGGGTGTACGACACGACCGGGCTCGTCGTCGGCGTGCCGGAGCGGGAGGACTTCGATCCGGCGCACCTCGAGGGCCTCCGCTCGCCGGCGGTCGCCGCCGACGAGTGGGGTGGCTGGGTGTGGATCAACCTCGCTGGCCCCGACGCTGCACCGCCGCTGGTCGAGGCGATCGGCCCCGAGATCTCCGCCGACCTCGGCCGGTTCCGGATGGAGGACATGATCCTGCACGAGGTGGTCGAGTGGGACGTGCCGGTCAACTACAAGGCGATCGTCGACGGCTTCAACGAGATCTATCACACCAAGCAGTTGCACCACGTCGACGCGACCTGGACCAAGGCGGCCCGCAACACCTCGTTCCACATCGTCGGCGACAACTACATGTGCTTCGTGCCGAGGGCGGACAACCTCGACAAGCTGGCCGAGGATCCCGATCACCACCGCTACGCGATCTGCCACTACGTCGTGTTCCCCAACACGGTGTTCAACTGCAACCCCGAGCACGTGCAGGTCTTCAACCCGATCCCGATCGACGTCGACCGCACCAGGTTCCTGTGCTGGCAGCTGATCTACCCCGGCGACCTCGACGATCCGGAGTACGCGGACTACTACGCGCGCACGATGAGGCACTGGGACGTGCTCAAAGGTGTCGTCGCCGAGGACATCGAGATCTACGACCAGCTCGCTCGCACCAAGCGGTCCAGCGGCTACACGAAGCACATCCTCAACGACCGCGAGTGCAAGCTCGCCCACTACCACGAGAACATGAACCGCAAGATCGCCGACTGACAACGT
>DATKXG010000379.1:0-2140 GCA_035529175.1 Ilumatobacteraceae bacterium | reverse complement strand
CACACCGTCGCGGGCGTGTTCGAGCCCGACCGCCCGAACGATGCCGTTGGCGCCCGCCCGAGTGCCGCCGTAGATCGAGGTGATCGGGTCGGGCCGGGCGCCCGTGGCCGAGGTGAACACGACGACCTGGCCCTGCTTCGCGTCGACCATCGGGGGCAGCACTGCCTGCAGACCGTGGAACACCATGTCGAGGTTCATGCGCTTGACGCGTTCCCACTGGTCGATCGTCATGTCGAGGAACTTGCCGACGACGATCAGCCCGGTGACGAGGCACGCCGAGTCGAGCCGCCCGAACCGATCGAGTGTGGCGGCGACGAGCGCCTGGTTGCCCTCGGCGGTCGAGAGGTCGACGCCGGTGACCGTGTGCACGGTCGCGCCGAGCGCTTCGAGTTCGGGCACCTGCTCGGCGAAGGGGGCCTCGACGCCCACCATCGTGTCGTCGCCGGCGGCGCCCTGGAGCACCAGATCGAACCCTCGGCCGGCGAGCGATCGCGCGAGGGCCGGGCCGACGTACCCCGTCGCCATGGTGATGAGTGCGACAGGGCGCTGATCGGTCATCCCTGCATCCTGTCAAGTCCGCCAGCCCCCATCGAACTCGTTCACGAGAACGGTCAGGCGAGGCGGTCCAGGAGCTGCCAGGCCGACTCGACGTGGTGGAGTTCCGTCGAGCGGGCGCCGATCGAGATGCGCAACACCGAGCGGCCGTCGAGCACCGTGCGAGTGAAGAGGGCCGCACCCGATGCGTTCGCGGCTTCGATCAACGCGTCCGTTGCCGCGTCGCCGCCGTCAGCGCGCCGCGAGATACACAGCAGGTTGAGCGGGTGGGGTGCGACGATCTCGAAGCGGTCGTCGTCGGCGATCCGAGCGGCGAGGTCCTGAGTCAGTTCGACGTGGCGGCGGATCATCTCCTGGAACGACGCCACGCCCTCACAGCGGATCGTGAACCACAGCTTGAGCGCCCGGAACCGACGGCCGAGCGGGATCTGCCAGTCGCGGTAGTCGATCACCGCGCCGGCCTCGGCGGCCTCCGAGCGCAGGTACTCCGGCAGGATGCTGAGCGCGCCGAGCAGCGCCTGGCGGTCGCGGGTCCAGTAGAGGTTGCAGTCGAAGTTGACGCCCATCCACTTGTGTGGGTTGGTGCAGTACGAGTCGGCGAACTCGAGGCCGTCGTTGACCCAGCGGAACTCGGGAGCGAGCGCGGCGATGCCGGACATCGCGGCGTCGACGTGCAGCCACACGTCGCGGCGGCGGCACACCTCGCCGATCGTCGTCGTCGGATCGAACGCCATCGACGAGGTCGTGCCGTGGGTGGAGCACACGAAGAACGGCACGAGTCCCTCGGCAAGGTCAGCGGCGATCATCTCGTCGAGCGCTTCGGAGCGCATGGCGAACGCCTCGTCGTGGGGCACGACGCGGATCCGGTCGGTGCCGACGCCGGCGATCCGCAGCCCCTTCTCGATGCTCGAGTGCGCCTGCGAGGTGGCGTAGGCGACGAGTCTCGTGGTGTCGCCGTCGTGATTGACCGCGCCGGCCGTGGCGCGCCATCGAGCCGACAGGATCGCCACCAGCGTCGCCTCGCTCGCGGTGCCCTGGATCACGCCGCCACCGGTCTCGCTGGTGGATCGGAACGCCGCGGGCAGGTCGAGCAGTTCCTGCATCCAGTCGAGCATCAGCGTCTCGACCTCGGTGCACGCCGGCGAGGTCACCCAGCTCATCCCCTGCACGCCGAGCCCGGCCGATAGCAGCTCGCCGAGGATCGACGGGAACGACGTGTTCGACGGGAAGTACGCGAAGAAGCCCGGGTGCTGCCACTGGGTGAGCCCGGGCACGATGACGCGCTCGACGTCGGCCATCGCCTGCTCGAACGGTTCGGGTTCCGTCGGTGGGTGCTCGGGGAGCTGCGAGCGCACGTCGCCGGGGGCAACAGTCGACCCGACGGGGCGTTGCTCGACCGAGCCGACATAGTCGGCGATCCAGTCGATCAGCTGGTGGCCGTGGGTGCGGAACTCGTCGGGTGTCACGTCGTGGAGACTACGGGTGTCCTCGTGTGTCGGCCTGGTGAGAAGGCGTGTCCATCGCGGATCTGGTCCGCCCCGTTCCGATGAGCCAAGCGCCGCTATTCGGGCGGTTCGCTCATCGC
>DATKXG010000378.1:0-3578 GCA_035529175.1 Ilumatobacteraceae bacterium | reverse complement strand
CGACGAGCTTGTCGGCGATCGGAGGCTGAGAGGCGGCGAAGTAGACCGCGCCGACCGACTTCGACTCGACCGGCGCCAGGCCGAGCAGGCTCGCTGCAACGGGTCCCTCTGTTGCCACGACGACCGCGGCGGCGGCGATCGTGGAACCATCGACGGTGATCGATGTCGGGGTGGTTGCCGTGACCGGAGCGTCGAGGTGAACGGTCCCGACCGGGAGGCGGTCGGCGAGTTGCCGCGGGATTGCGTGCATCCCGGCGGACGGCACGGCCGAGTCGCCGTCGGCGAGCATGCGGAAGATCACGTCGAACATACGGCGGCTGTCGGTGAGGTCGGGATCGAGTTGGATGCCACCGACCAGTGGGCGGAAGAACCGCTCGATGATCGTCTCGGAGAATCCGGCGTCGACGAGCGCTTGCCGAGTCGAGATGTCGTCGCCCCGGAGCAGCCGGGCGGGGTGCACGCTGCGCAGCCGGTGGCGGAGCAGGGCGATGCGAGCCTTGTCGAACGGCGAGCCGATCGGCGCGGTCACCGTCGAGAGCGCGGTCGTGGGCCGGCGGAACGGGTCGCCGACCACCGAGCCCTTGCCGCTGCGCCACACGAGAGCGCCCGGATCGAAGGCCTGGAGATCGAGCGCCGCCATGTCGAGCTGGCGGTGCATCTCGGGATAGGCGGTCAGCGCCACCTGGAAACCGCGGTCGAGCGTGAATCCATCGACGTGATCCGTGCGCACACGTCCGCCGACGCCGTCGCTCGCCTCGTACACCCGCACGGGGATTCCGGCGTCGTGGAGTGCAGCGGCGCACGACAACCCGGCGAGTCCTGCGCCGACGACGACGACGGGTTCGTCGGGCCGGGTGGCCGTGCTCACGTGCCGAGCAGCGCGCGCAGCGCGGTGGCCAGGTCGGGGTGCTGGAACGTGAATCCGTCGTCGGCGTCGAGGACCGCCGGGAGCACACGTTGGCCGGAGAAGAGCAGGTTGTCGGCGAGCTCACCGCCGAGCAGCAGCTTGGGTCCGAACTTCGGGATCGGCATGAACGTCGGTCGGCGCAGCACGTCGCCGAGGGTGTCGGTGAACTCGGCGTTGGTGACCGGCCTCGGGGCGGTCAGGTTGACGGCGCCGCTCGTGTCGGCGGTGAGGAGGTGGGCGATCGCGGCGATCTCGTCATCGATCGAGATCCAGCTCTGCCACTGGTCTCCCGAGCCCATCTTGCCGCCGAGACCGAACTTGAACAGCGGCAGTTGCTTCTTCAGGGCGCCGCCCTTGGCCGACAGGACGATGCCCGTGCGCAGGTGGACGACGCGCGCTCCGGCCGCCTCGGCCGCGCCCGTCGCCTGTTCCCACTGCACGCAGACGTCCGCGAGGAATCCGTCACCCGGCGCCGAGGCCTCGGTGAGCTCCTCGTCGCCGCGGGCGCCGTAGATCCCGATCGCCGAGCCGGACAGCAGGATCTTGGGGCCATCGGATGCTGACGCGATCGCCTCGGAGATCAGGGTCGTGCCCTTGGTGCGGCTCTCGAGGAGCTCGCGCTTGTAGTCGTCCGTCCAGCGCTTGTCGCCGATCCCGGCGCCGGCGAGGTGGACCACGGCGTCGACGCCGTCGAGCGCGCGCGGATCGATGCGGCCGTCAGCGGGCGACCACGAGATGTCCGAGCCCGTCGGGTTGCCGCGCACCACACGGATCACCTCGTGACCGAGCGATTCGAGACGGGGTGTGAGCTCCGAGCCGATCAGGCCTGTCGATCCGGTGATGGCAATGCGCATGTTCCGAGCGTAGGAGTGATCGTCCGGGATTGAGACACCGGGCGCAGTCCGATCGATCAGCTGGCTTCGGAGATGATCTGTCCGAGGAGTTCCTCGTCGACCGCGCCGGCGACCAGTTCGGTCGAGCCGTCGGTGTTGACGATCACGAGCGCCGGTTGGTACGACACGCCGAAGCGGCCGAACACGTCGCCCGGATCGTCACTGATCTGCGGGAACGTCAGGCCGTGCTTGTCGATGAAGCCCTGGAACGAGTCGTCGCTCCCGGTCCACGCGACACCCACGAAGTTGGCTTGGTCCTGGAACTGCACTGCTGCCTCCTCGACCGAGGGGGCTTCACGGTTGCAGCTGCTTCAAGTGGGTGCCCAGAACCAGAACACCGTGGGTTTGCCGGTGGCGGCGGTTCCGTCGAAGGTGCCCCCGCCCACCAGTGGGGCGGTGAACTGCAGGGCTTCAGGGACGACGGCGGCGGGCTCGGTCGGTGCCGGCTCGGCGATCGTGTCATCGGTGCCCGTGGACGGCGAGGCGGTCGTGTCGGCTCCAACACCGGTGGACGGCGCCGCCGTCGCTGGGGCCTCGGTGGGACCGGAGGTGTCCTCGGCGGCCACCTCGGGCAGCGTTTCGGCGGTCGGGTCGGAGTCGGAGCTGCACGCAGTGGCAGACAGCAGGAGCACACAGGCTCCGAGTGCACCAATGGTGGCTCGGCGTCGGGTCGTCGTCACCCGAAGGACGGTAGCGATCGTTTGCTCGCCGTGATCGGCGCCAGCGGGGGTGTTTCCGGAACTGTCACGTTTGACCCGGCACGGTGTGACAGTTGGGGGTCGTCCGTAGGATCGGTCGGCGATGAAGACGCGGACGCTGCTGCTGCTGTCGGTCGGCGTCGGGCTGATGATCCTGCTCGCAGGCGGCGTGCTGTTGCTGCAGCTCGCGAACGAGTCCGCTGCGGTCGAACCGGCCGACGTCGGCGAGGCGGTCGAGGTCGGCGACGTCGACATCGTCGTGTTCGGGGCCGACGAGGCTGCCACGTTCTCCGTGGACGTCGAGCTCGGAGGCATCGACGACGACCTGTCGGGCTTCTCGCTCGCGACCGGCGACCGGCGACTCCAGCCGCTGACAAAGGCTGCCGACGGCCGCTGTACCGAGATCACCGTCACCGCCCAACGGTGTCGGATCGAGTTCGACGTCAGCGCGGCGGACGGCTCGAACCGGGTCCTGGTGCTGCGGCGCGGCGACGAGCAGCGCAATTGGGTGCTCGGAACACCATGACCTCGATCGCCGACGGATGACGTCGGGTCGATCGAACGCTACGGTGATCGGCGATGAGTGACCAATTCGACCTGGTGGTGATCGGTGGCGGTCCTGGTGGCTATTCAGCTGCCCTCTATGGAGCTTCGGCGGGCCTGAAGGTTGCGCTCGTCGAGAAGGACGCCCTCGGAGGGACCTGTCTGAACCGGGGCTGCATCCCCGCCAAGGCGTTCCTCGAGACGGCGGCGGTCAAGCGCCACGTCGACCAGTCCAGCGATTTCGGCATCGACTCCGGCGGAGCTGCCAGCGTCGATTTCGCTCGCACGCAGGCGCGCAAGCAGGGCATCGTCGACGGGCTCGTCAAGGGCATCGCCGCGATGTGCAAGGGTCGCAAGGTCGAGGTGTTCAACGGGGTCGGTGCACTCGGCGCGAACCGCGCCGTGCAGGTCTCGATGGCGGACGGATCGTCTGCCACGATCACCGGCGATGCGGTCATCCTGGCGGCCGGCTCGGTGCCGCGACTGATCCCCAACTTCGAGCGCGGTGGCCCGATCATGACCAGCGACGAGGTGCTC
>DATKXG010000377.1:0-23879 GCA_035529175.1 Ilumatobacteraceae bacterium | reverse complement strand
GGCTCGCTGAAGTGGCGGCCGACGATCTGCAGGCCGATCGGGAGCCCGTCGAGGAATCCGGCCGGCACCGAGATCGCGGGGTTGCCGTGGAGGTTGGCCGGGAACGTGAGGCGGCCGTTGTTGGCGGCGCCGGCATCGATGCCGCCGAACGTGGATGGCAGCGGCCCGTCGGCATCGAACGCGACGTCGGGATTGGTGGCGGTGATCACGAAGTCGACGCCGTCAGCGGGATCGAAGATCCGTGCCATTGCCTCGTTGACCTCGGTCCGGCGCCGCTCGATGCGCGCCCGGGACGTGGCGTCGTACTTGCCTGCCGTGGCTTCGAGGCCGTAGCGCATCTCGGGCGTGAGCTCATCGGCGCACTCGGGCCACTTGTCGCCGAGTTGCGCGGCGATCGAGATCATCCCCGAGATCGACCACGCCCCGCCCATCCGTGGCACGTGGGTGTCGAGTCCGATGACGCGCCGAAGTTCGCAGTCGTCGATCAGGGCCGTGGCCGCCTCCTCCAACAGCTCCCACATGATCGGCGACACGACGGCGCCGCCCCAGTCGTCGACGACGGCGACCCGAGCACCGCGCAGGGCGTCGAGGTTGGAGCCGAGCCCAGCCTCCCAGCCGTCGACTCGCGGCAGGCTCAACGGGTCGCGGGGATCGTGGCCGTTGGTGACGTCGAACCATCTGGCGGTATCTCGCACCGACCGGGCCATGCATCCCGTCGAGACCGTGAGGTTGCCGTACTCGGCGTGGGGACCGCGCGGAATGCGCCCGAAGGTGCCCTTCAGTCCGACGAGGCTGGTGAACCCGGCCGGGATGCGGATCGACCCACCACCGTCGCCTCCCGTGGCGATCGGGTAGATCCCACCGGCGACCGCCGCCGCCGAGCCACCCGATGATCCGCCCGGCGTCGTGCCGTGC
Source organism: Ilumatobacteraceae bacterium (assembly GCA_035529175.1). GTDB lineage: Bacteria > Actinomycetota > Acidimicrobiia > Acidimicrobiales > Ilumatobacteraceae > Sva-07. The sequence continues at coordinate 22,964 of DATKXG010000377.1, read as the reverse complement.
TGCCATGGGTTGTGGGTCGCGCCGTGCAGCTTGGTGCGCGTCAGGTTGACGCCACCGAACTCGCTGGCCGTTGTCTGACCGGCGAGCACAGCGCCGCCGAGTTCGACGAGGCGTTGCACCATCGTCGCGGTGTGCGAGGCGATGCCGTCACGCAGCGGGATGGACGCCTCGGTGTCGGGCCATCCCTCGACCGGTGTCAGCTCCTTGACGCCGATGGGGACGCCGCCGAACGGCAGCGACACGTCGGCAGCGGCGGCCGCTGCACGAGCCCCGTCGCGATCCTCGAAGCAGACCGCATTGAGGTCGCTCGCGTCGACGGCGGCGAACGTCGCCTCCAGTTCTTCGCTCGGCGATCGTTCTCCCGCCCGGAACGCCTCGACCAGTCCGACCGCATCACCCTGCCATGTGTCAGCACTCATGGGCGGGACTGTACGGCCCGCCTACGATCGGCGTCGTCATGGACTCACGCACTTTTCTCGGCCTCGAACCGACCCACAATCCGTTCCGCTGGAAATTGCCCGTCACCGAGGGCATCTCGACCACCGGCAACTTCCTGTTCGGCGGTTCGGGTCTCGGCGCGGCGATCTCGGCGATGGAGGGCACCTCCGGCCGCCAGTGCGTCTGGGCGACAGCCCAGTACCTGTCCTACGCGAAACCGGGCGAGGTGGTCGACATCGACGTGACGATCGCGGTCAGCGGACATCAGATCACGCAGGCGCGCGCGGTGTGTCACGTCGCCGACCGCGAGATCCTCACCGTCAACGCGGCGCTCGGCGAGCGCGACCTCGCAGCCTCGGGCCAGTGGGAGCAGATGCCTGCTGGCATCCCGCCGCCGGAGGAGTGCCCGGAACGGCAACGCCATTCCGACATGTCCACCTCGATCAACGACCGCCTCGACGAGCGCATCGTCAAGGCCCGGCCGTTCGAGGTGCTCGACGGCAGTGAGCCGGGTGACGGCCAGACCCTGCTGTGGGCACGACTTCCCGACGTGATCACCGGCGTCGACGCGACCACGTTGGCAATCCTCGGCGACTTCGTGCCGATGGGCATCGGCCAGTCGCTCGGCGCCCGCGCCGGCGGCAACAGCCTCGACAACACGCTGCGTGTGTGCCGCATGGTGCCGACCGAATGGGTGCTGATGGACATCCGGGTCCATGCCGTCGAGCGAGGCTTCGGCCACGGCCTGGTCCACATGTTCGCCCAGGACGGAACGCTGCTCGCGACCGCCAGCCAGTCGGTGATCGTGCGCTACTGGAAGAGTTGAACTCCGTCGGTAGTAGCGCTGCTGCGTAGTGTCGACACCATGACGCTCCCGACGCGACCCGGCATGACCGTCCCGCTCCCCGGCCCGCTGCACAGCCACCGTGAGAAGCTCGGCGCCCTCGCCGACATGGGCTACACCGACATCTGGTCGGCCGAGTCCGACGGCGCCGACGCCTTCACACCGCTGGCCCTCGCCGCAGCCTGGGAGCCCCGTCTCCGTCTCGGTACGGCGATCGTGCCCGCCTACACGCGCGCCCCTGCCTGCATGGCCCAGAGCGTCGCATCGATGGCGGACGCCGCCCCCGGCCGGTTCGCGATCGGGATCGGCTCGTCGAGCAACGTGATCGTCGAGCGGTGGAACGGTGTGCCCTTCGAGGAGCCGTACAAGAAGGTGCGCGACGTCGTGCGCTTCCTGAAGGACGCGCTCGCCGGCGAGAAGATCAAGCACGCCTATGACACGTTCGAGATCAACGGCTTCAAGCTCGGCGTGCGCCCCGAGCAGACGCCGCCGATCCTGGTCGCAGCGCTCCGTGAGGGCATGTTGCGCCTCGCGGGACGTGAGGCCGACGGTGCGATCATCAACTGGCTGTCGCCCGAGGACGTCGCCCAGGTCGTTCCCGTCGTGACCGATGCCGCCGGCGGGGAGGAGCGCGAGATCGTCGCGCGGATCTTCTGCTGCCCGAGCGAGAACACCGAGGTCGTCCGCGCCGCCGCGAAGTTCGCGATCGCCGCGTATCTCAACGTGCCCGTGTACGCCGCGTTTCACGAGTGGCTCGGTCGCGGCGACCAACTCCAGGGCATGTGGGACGCCTGGAAGGCCGGCGACCGCAAGGCGGCGCTCGCGGCGATTCCCGATCAGGTGGTCGACGACCTCGTGGTCCATGGCTCACCGGCCGAGTGCCGGGCCAAGATCCAGGCGTACTTCGACAACGGGGTGACAACCAGTTCGCTGGCAATCCTGCCGCTCGACCCCGACCTCGACTACTGGCAGGCCGTCACCGACCTGTCACCGTCGGCGGGCTGACTCGCCTCAGCTCTCGAGCGGGTGGCGCCAATTCAGTCGTGAGAATCGGGCGAAGCCCCGGTCGGCGCTGATGAACGTGGCGTTGTTGTCGACGGCGTAGGCCGCCAGATACGCGTCGGCGATGTCCGGTCCCCGCGCATCGATGTCGTTCGCAAGGCGCCGGAAATGCGTCCACTGGCGTTCGGAAGCCCGGAGGAGCACAACGGCGGGTGCATCGAGGAGACGATCGACATAGCCCCAGGCCTCGGTCGTTGTCGTCGGTTCGCCGAAGATTCGCCGACTCGTGACGATTCGGAGAAAGCCGGAGAGGACCATGTCGGGCACGCCGACAAGCTCCGAGCCGTTGGCCCACGTCTCGAGAAGCTGGCCGTACCGTTCGTTGTCGGCAAGATCCGCTCGTTGCGCTGACACCAGCACATTGACGTCGAGGCAGAGCACGTCAACGCAGCTGTTCGAGCGGCGTGTCTGCATCGAGGAGGTCGCTCAACGCTGCGTTGTCAGACAGATCGACGCCGGGCCTCAACCCACCGCGCCCGAAGGGCACGTTGACGAACGGCTTCGCCTCGGGTGCGGTGGGCCGACGCATTCCGACGCGGACAGCGTCTTCGAGCACGCTTGCGACGGTTCGACCCTCGCGTGCGGCTCGTGCCTTCACCTCCCGGTACAGGTCATCGTCGAGACGCACCGTCGTTCGCACGGCGTGCATCTTAGCATCTTGCTTGAGCATCAAGATGCTCAAGCGGCCTGATCGCGCTGTGGGAGGGCAAACGAGGCGCTGTCGGAGCGGGCGGCGAGCATCTGGCGGATCTCGGCGACGTGGCGAAGACCACGCTCGCGCGTGTCCTTGCTGAGGCGGAACCGAGCGGGGGTCGAGGTGGCGGGGAGCAAGGTGAGCTGTTCGGTCGACGGGAGCTGGGTGCGGGTCGCTGACTTCATGGTTCCCATCATGACGAAGGGCTGTCACAGAGTTGCCGGGGCACCCTCAGCCGAGCGCCATCAGCGAGATGCCGCAGACCACGCCGAGGATGCCGATCATCTGCCACCAGCGCATCGTGTCCTCGTCGAAGGCAGCCGCGAGCGTCGCCGAGACGGCGGGGAACATCGACGCCGACACCGCGACGGTGGCGAGCGACCCTTGTTGCGCGCCGAGTGCGAACGCGACGATGGCCAGCGATCCGCACGTGCCCGAGATCAGCATCGGTCCGATCAGCGAGCGTGGCGGGAACCGCGGGACGCCGCGGGCCGTGGCCAACCCCAGCATGACCACGAGCGCGGTGACCCGTTGTGCTGCCGGGGCCCAGACGCCGCTGTCCTCGCCCGCCCCGCCGACCAGCGTGAACGACACCCCGAACAGCACCGACGCCATCACCGACAACCCGATGCCACGGCGCAGGGTCCCCTTCAGCGCCGGCGAGTACATCACGAGCAGCAGGCTGGAGATGGCCACGATGACCCCGACGAGCGCGAGCCCCGACGGGCGGTTGCCTCGTACGACATCCCAACCGAGCGGGATCAGCGCCGCGCCGAGCGCCACCAGCGGTCCTGCCACCGCAGCGGACGACGTCGCCATTGCTTCGTACAGCAGCGCCAACGCCACACCGACGAGCAGCCCCGATGTCACCCCGAGCAGGACGTCGCGTTGCGCGAACACGCTCGGGATCAGCGCCAGCGCGACGAGCGCCGAGACAGCGCCGCCGAGCATGGCCCCGCTCGTCGCGGTGACGGCGTTCGATCGGCGGGTCCCGTACCGGCCGAGAAAGTCGGAGAAGCCGATGAAGACCGACGCGAGGGCACCGAGGAGGATGGGCACGCGGTCGCTCAGGTGGCCGGGTCCGTCGGCGCGTCAGCATGTGCGGCAGCGAAGCGCTCCGCCCGCGCGGCCGGGTCCTGTCGGTAGAAGCGTCGCAGCTCGTCATAGAGCGCCGGTTCGTGCTCGCGCACCTCCAACGGCCGGTTGAAGAACACCTCGGTAGCCACGGCGAAGAACTCGGCCGGGTTGGTGCCCGCGTACGACCGCAGCACGGGCGATCCCTCCGCACGGACGGTGTCGTACGCGGCGGTGCACACCTCGACCCAGCGATTCCTGGCGGTCTCGTCGTCGCCGAGTGGCGGCGTGCCGTCGATGATCCCGTCGAGCATGTCGAGCTGATGGGCGAACTCGTGGTACACGACGTTCTGCCCGCCCGCCGGGAATCGCGCCCCTCGCCGGACGGCCGCCCACGACAGCACGACGGGCCCCCGGTAATGGGCCTGGCCCGCCAGGGTCTGCGTGCCCGACGAACGCAGGCCGCCGCCCACCGGGTGGTCGCCGTGCAGGCGCACCGTCGAGGGATGCACGATCACCGAGCTCAATTGCGGATATCCGTCGAGTTCCAGCCCCAGGAGGAGCATCGATGCCTGCGCGGCGATGACGAGCCGGTGGTCGTCGGTGAGTTCGAAGCCGTTGGCTGCCTCCCAGCGCGTGTCGTGCAGGAAGTCGGACACCAGCGTCTCCATCCGTGCGAGCTCGGCTTCGTTCAGCATCTGCCAGTGCCCGAACTCGCGAGTGAGCACGGCGTGCCAGCGCGGATCGAACGGCGGAGCGCTGCGATGCAACCAGCGGCGCAGACGGCCGAGCACGGATCGATCAGCCCGCGCCGGCGAGTCCGAGTTCGGCACGGACGGCGGGCGGGATGTCGTCGACGCCGCCGAAGTACTCGCCGAGGCGTCGTTCGGCGTCGGTGCCGAAGAGGATCTCGGCGACCTCCGCGAGCCCGGTCGAGTTCCTGATGTCGTCGTCGTGGACGACGAGGTCGATCTTCGAGCGGCGCCGCATGAAGTCCTCGAGGCGGGTCACCATCTCGGTGCGTGCCGCGGCGTGCAACTCCACGCGGAGATAGTCGGCCGAGCCCATGATGTCCTCGGCCATGCGCGGGTCCTCGCGGATCGCCTCGAGCATGGCGAACGCCCGGCGCCCGTAGCGGCGCCACAGGCGGTCGGTGAGCGGTTCGGTGTCCGCCTTGGTGCGGTAGCGGTCGAGCTGCATCAGCCTCGCCTGCCGGTAGAACTCGTCGCGAGTGGCTGCGGCCGGCTCGCCGTACCAGTTGTGCAGGTCGGGTTCGAGCGGCACACCGAGCGCCTCGATCTCGGCGGCGACCTCCTCGCCGACGTTGATGCAGTCGGTGAGCTTGCCGCCGAACACGGTGACCACGCAGCGGCTGCGGTCGGACTCGATCGCGTGCTTGCGGCTGAGCTTGGTCCAGTCGACGTCGCTGTGGTCGCCACTGCGTCGTTTCACGACGAGCGGCCGAACACCGCAGCGCTCGGCGATGATGTCCGCTCGGGTGAGTGGCGCCGCCAGGTCCATCCGGGCGTTGATCTGGCCGAGGAGGAAGGCGATGTCGTCGTCGGTGACTTCGGTGAACGGCGTGTCGACGCGGGTGTCGGTGGTGCCGATGACGGACCGGCGACCCATCGGGATGACGTAGAACAAGCGCTGGGAGTCGTCGAAGAACGCCAGGACCTTGTGGTGCTCGGTGGTCGTGAGGCGCGGGACGACGAGGTGGATGCCCTTCGAGTACACGATGCGGTGGTCGGTGGTGAGGCCCCACTGCTCGTTGACCCCGTCGACGAACGGGCCAGCGGCGTTGACGATCGTGCGCGCCGTGGTGGTGAACGTCTCGCCGGTGTCGACGTCTCGCAACGTCACCGTCCACTGTCCGCCGGCACGTTCGGCCGACACCATCTCGACGTAGTTCGCCGCGGTGGCGCCCGCGTCGATCGCCGCACGGACGAACGAGAACACGAAGCGGGCGTCGTTGTCGACGAGGATGCCGTCGTAGTACTCGATGCCGCCGAGCGCGTTCGAGGTGTCGATCGCGGGCTCCTCGCGCTCGATGTGTTCGGTCGACAGCACCCGCGGCCGCCGGGTGGCGAACATCCCGATGATCCAGTACGCGAGCGAACCGAGCCCGGCGAACCAGGGCTTGTACGGCGATGTCTCGTCGAGTGTCGCGTAGAACCCGATCTGTTTGATGTTGTCCGGGTAGGCCTTCATCAGATGGTTGCGCGAGCGGCACAACTTCCAGACGAGCGGGAGTTCGTAGTTCTCGAGGTACTTGAAGCCGCCCCACACCAGGTTCGACGACGCCTGGCTGGTGAAGTGTGCGAAGTCGCCGCGGTCGACGACTGCCACTTGAGCGCCACGTCCGGCCAGGGAGGCGGCGGCGACCGCGCCGTTGATGCCACCCCCGATGATCAGCGTGTCGAACGTCTCGGTCCGGAGCCGCTCGAGGTGCCGGTCGCGCAGCGTCATGCCGCGTTCACGATCGCGATGACGGCCACCACGCTGCCGATGCCCACGGCGACCGGCGTCGCCCAGACGGTCCACGCGGGCCCTCGACGGTAGGCGGGCGCCAGCATGACGGCGCCGCAGACCGCCCCGGCGATCGCGCCGCCGATGTGGCCGCCGATCGAGATGCCCGGGATGGCGAAGGTGATGAACAGGTTGAGCACGAGAGCAGTGCCGACCCCCGTGGTGAAGGGATTGATGCCACGCCGCCACAGGCCGACCGTCGCACCTGCCAGCAGACCGAACACGGCACCCGACGCGCCGGCGGTGATGCCGCCGCTGTCGAGCAGGACCACGCCGAGCGAGCCGCCGAGCAGCGACGCCATGTACAGCAGCAGGTAGTTGATGCGGCCGAGGCCCGGCTCGAGCATCGGGCCGAGCACGTACAGGAAGTACATGTTGAACGCGAGGTGCAGGACCCCGAAGTGCAGGAAACCTGACGAGACCAGCCGGTACCAGCCGTCGGGCTCGGTGATGTAGATGCCACCGTCGTCGCTCTGCCAGGCGATCGGCTGCACCAGGACGTCCTTGCTGAGGCCGAACTTGAGGTGGACGTCGGTGACGCCGCCGCTGAGCGCAGCCGGTTCGCGGGTGACGAGCAGCACGTAGACGAAGATCGCCACGTTGATCGTGATCAACGACATGGTGATCAGGACCGGTTGACGTGCCGACCAGAACCGGGCGCGGGTGCGGGCGTCGGGTTTGGCCGCCTTCACGCAGTCGGGGCAGTGACTGCCGACGGTCGCCTGGACGAGACACGAGTCGCACGCAGGCTTGCCGCACCGAGTGCAACGTCGACCTGCCGGACGGTCCGGGTGGCGGTAGCAGGTCGTCGTGGTGTTGCTGGTGCTGGTGCTCTCAGGTGGCGGTGGGGGCGGCAACGGCACAGCGTCAGGGTAGCGAGTCGCCCCCGGGACTGGCAGGCGTCAGTACCGGGCCAGCGTGATCAGCTCGGACGCCGGGCCCGGCGCGCCGAGGAGGTTCCCCTGCACCAGGTCGCAGCCCGCCGATCGCAGACGCCGGAGCTGGTCGGTGCCGCTGACGCGCTCGGCGACCACCCTCATCCCGAGGGCGTGGGCGAGCAGCACGATGGCTCGCACGATCCGTGTGTCGGCGTCGGTTGAACCCGACGGGAGTCCCAGTGACCCGTCGAGCTTGAGCAGGTCGGCTCCGACGTCGGTGAGCACCGACAGCGCATTCGCGCCCGTGCCGAAGTTGTCGATGGCGATCTGGATACCGGAGCGGCGCAACGCCCGAATCGAGCGATCGACGTCGGGGTTCTGGCCGAGCAGTGCGGCCTCTCGGGCCTCGAGCACCAACCGGTGCGGGCCGAGATCGTTCAGACGCAGGGTCGAGTGCACGAGATTGACGAATGACGGGCTCGCGAGCTGCACGTGCGACACGTTGACGTGCACGGCGAAGTCGTCGCCGACCGTTTCGTCCTCGATCCACCGCCGGGTCTCGATCAGCGCACGTTCGAGCACGAACTCGCCCATCTTCCCGATCGCTCCGGATTCCTCCGCGACGCGCACGAAGGTCGTCGGCTCGATCGCTCCGTACTCGGGGTGGTGCCAGCGCACGAGGGCTTCGGCGCCGACCGCCCGGCGCGTCACCGCCGAGAAGAGCGGCTGGAATTCGACGCGCAGCTGCTTGTCGGCGATCGCCCGTGACAGCTCGGCGCCGAGTTCGGTGCGTTCGCGTGCCGCGGACTTCATCTCCGGGGTGAACAGCACGCATCGCTTGCGTCCCGCCGCCTTCGCCTCGTACATGGCGGTGTCGGCGTTGTCGATCATCGTCGCCGCCGCCTCGGTGGAGTCGAGCGTGCCGAGGATCTCGTGGTCGCTGACCGCCACGCCGATGCTGACGGAGAAGTGCAGGTCGAGTTGACGCACCCGGAGGCGCCCGGTGAGTGCCCGCTGCATGCGGTCGGCGAGTTCGAGCGCCGCTGCGACGTCGGGGACGTCGGAGCACACCACGAGGAACTCGTCACCACCGATCCTGGCGACGCTGTCGTCCGGGCGCGCGCTGTCGGCGAGCCGGCGGGCAGTCGACAACAGCAGCCGGTCGCCGATCGAGTGTCCCAGTGCGTCGTTGACGTACTTGAGCCGGTCGACGTCGATGAAGATCGCGGCGACGTGGCCGGGGCGCGACCGTTGCGCGGCGATCGCCGCAGCGAGTACCGACATGATCTGTCGTCGGTTCGCCAATCCGGTGAGCGCATCGTGGTTCGCCTCGTGGCGCAGGCGGGTGGTCTCGGTGCGCGACCGCGTGACGTCGTGGGCGATCAGCCCGACGAATCCACCGCCGTCGATCGAGTCGTCGCGGCGGGCAGCGATGGTGGCGCGGAACACCCTCGAGACCCCAGCGGGATCGGTGTGGTCGACGTCGCCCTGCCAGGTGCCGTCGTAGCCACCGGTCACCAGATGGCGCGGCGCCTGGTCGAGAATCGAGCGCAGCATCCCGTGGGCGGACGCCCCCGGTTGCAGGTCGGCAGCGGACTCGGCACCGAGCAGCGTGAGCGCTGAGTCGTTGGCAGCGCGAACCAGGCCATCGAAACCCAACACGACGACAGACGTCTGATCGGCGTCCAGCAGTTCGGTGATCACATCGCTCCACTCACCGGGAGGCGGTGGTACGAGCACGTCACGTCGGGAGTCGTCGCTGCGTTGGCCTGATTGCATCACGATGTCCTCCTCTCTGCTCGATCTCGTCGTCCACGCCGCGTCATTCCGGAACGCTGCTCATCGTCGGTAGAAACCGGTCACGTCGACTGACGCGACCATCTGCGTGGCGATGACGTTCAAGAACTCGGCTGCAGGAACTCCATCGGCAAGTTCGAGCCGCTGGTTGAGCGCGTATGCCGTCAGGCGGTACAGATGTTCGTCGTCGACCGGCGGGCACGGTCCGCCGTAGCCCACATCACCGAAGAAGTTGAGTGCCTGCACCGCCGTTTCGGGAACATCGCCTTCCACGACGGCGATCTCGGCGGGGTCGAGACCACCGATCACCCAGTGGACGAAGGGCTCTCCGTTGCTGACTGCGGAATCGTCGACCAGCGAGATGGCGATCTCGACGGTTCCCTCGGGCACGGCACCCCAGCTCAGCGCCGGCGACACGTTCATGCCGTCGCAGGTGTGACGGGGATCGATGTCGGCCCCGTCGAGCCACGGCGCAGCCAGGCTGAACGGCTCGACGGGAACCTCGAGGTCGGCGCCCAAGGTCGGATCGACGAGCCCGTCGCCCAAGTCTTCGGTGATCGCGTCCTCGGCGACGGTGGTCTCGACGACCGGGGCCGGATAGTCGGCCGGATCGTATGGTTTGAGCTGTTTGCCGTCGCCGGTGTCGCAGCCGGCCGACATGACGACGAGCGCACAGATGGAGATCATCGCCGCCCGTCGGTTCACGAGCGTCAGGCTATGCGTTGGTGGGGGCGGGGAACTCACCAGCGCCGATTCGCCAGCGATTCAGCACCCGGTAGCCTGCGCCGGGTGACCGAACGCCTCACGTTGCTCACCGTGCACGCCCATCCCGACGACGAAGCGTCCAAGGGGGCACCCACGTTGGCGCGCTACCACGACGACGGCGTCCACACGGTGCTGGTGTGCTGCACCGGCGGCGAGGAGGGCGACCTCCAGAACCCCTCGCTACGCGAGCCCGGTCAGCCGTTCCACGGGCTGACGCCCGAGGAGGAGAAGGCGAAGGTCGCGTCGATGCGGGCGCCCGAGCTGGCGGCGGCGGCGGAGGTCATCGGTTTCGACGTCGTCGAGATGCTCGGCTATCGCGACTCGGGCATGGCCGACACCGAACCCAACAACCATCCCGACTGCTTCCACCAGGCTGACATCGACGAGGCCACCGGTCGGCTGGTCGCGATCGTGCGGCGTGAGCGTCCGCAGGTGATCATCACCTACGGCGACGACCAGCGCGGCTACCCGCATCCCGACCACCTGCGTGTGCACGACATCTCGGTGCTCGCCTTCGAACGTGCCGGCGATCCCGACTGGTATCCGGAACTCGGCGACCCGTTCGCGCCGTCGAAGCTGTACTACTCGGTGTGGTCGAAGGCCCGGATCCTGGCGATCCACGAGCTGCTGCTACGGATCAAGGGCGAGTCGCCGTTCGACCAGGAGTGGCTCGACCGGCCGTCGCAGGACCATCGCATCACCACCCGTATCGACATCACCGGCTACGGCCATGTGCGGCGCAACGCGCTGCGGGCGCACGCCACCCAGATCGACCCGTCGGCGGCTTTCTGGGGTTTCGACGTCGACGAGGATGAATTCACCGCGGCGTATCCGTGGGAGGACTGGATCCTCGCTCGGTCGCTGGTCGGATCGATTCCGGCCGACGACGGCGAGCGCGATCTGTTCGCCGGCGTCAGCGAGCGGGTGTCACCGTGAGCGTCCAGTACCGCGTGGTCGTCGCCAAGAAGGACGAACGCGTCGACGGACCCGACGACGCCGACGTCGTCGTCACCGTGCCGTTGGTCGACGCCGCCGCCGACGACTTCGACCCGACGGTGGCCTACATGCGCGGTGTGCTCAAGGCGACCGGCCACACCGGTGTGGTGCTCGACGTGCTGAAGTCCGGCGCCGCTGCCACCGCGATCGCCGCTCTCGTCGCTCAGCCGTGACGAGCGGCGCTCCGCGCTGACGGGCTCGCTCAGCGCCGGCGCATCGCGTCGCGCAGCGCTCGGTAGCCGATCAGCGTGGCCCCGCTCGCCTCGAGCCGACGGCGCAGATCGTCGCTCGTCACGAGGTCGAGGTCGTCGATCCATCCCTGGGTGTGTTCGCCGAGGGCGCGCACCTCGGGTGTGTCGATCGCAGGCTGCACGTGGATCTCGGTGACGCCGGGCTGGAGCGCGTCGATTGCGGCGTGGACGCGCTCGGCGCTGCCGGCGCGCCAGTCGTGGTCGAAGTGGTCGGGGAAGACGACGCCCTCGTCCTCAGCGAGGCGCCGGAACGGGAAACCCGCCTGCTCGGCGCTGACCGTCGACGGCAGCCGGATCGGCAATGCGAACTCGACGGCCAGTTCGAGATACACGTCGAAGAACTCGGGGCGCAACGTGATTGCGGTGAGGTGCGGCGCGAGGTGGGTGACGTCGATGCCCCATGCGATGGCCCGCTCGATCTGGGCGCGCAGCTCGCGCAGGACCTCGGCGTGGTCGGCGTGCTCCCAGAGGTCCTCGAGCGTGCGGGGGAACCCGCCCTCGCCCGATTGCAGCGATGGTGCATGGGTGATCGGACCCCAGCGGTAGCACTCGTGTTCGGCGTTGAGGGTGAGGTGCACGCCGAGATCGTCGGTCGGCAGCGACAGCTTCGCCGCGTAGCCCGCCCACGGCGCCGGGACCATCAGCGATGCGCAGGTGGCGGTGCCCTCGCGGATCGCACGGAACACCCCGACGTTCGCGGCGTGGCACGATCCGAGGTCGTCGCACGACAGGATCACCAGGCGGTCGTCGGGGGAGTGGCCGAGGCGTTCGGCGAGCGTGGTCTCCACCGCAGCGACGCTACCGGAGCCACGCGGGCTCACGACGAGCAGGCCGCCCACATGCCGAGGTCGGCGCGCTCGGCGCGGCGGGCCGCAGCGGCGAAGTCCCGGGCGAAGGTGCGGTTCGGTTCGATCGTGAGCGGGCCGGCGAACCCCTGCTCGACGATCTCCAGGTTGACGAAGGTGGTCGCGCGTCCCTCGGCGTCGACCAGGTGCACGTAGCCGAGCAATCGGCCGTAGTCGTCGCGGCCGACGATGTCGCGCTCGATGAGCACCTCGGTCCCGATGGGGAGCAGGCCCGCCGTGAAGGCGCTCGCCTCGGGGCCGTAGCACTCGACGGGGTTGTCCGGCTTCTTCGTCTCCGGCGTGTCGATACCGATCAGGCGCACCCGCTCGGTCCGCCCGCCGATCTCGACGTCGATCGTGTCGCCGTCGACCACGCCGGTGACCGTCGCGCGGCCATTCGCAGCTGGAGCGGGGTCACCCGTGCAGCTCGGCGTGCCGAGCGCCAGTACACAGGTCAGCACCGCAGCGAAGCGCACGCGAGGGTTCTACCGCCCGGACGCGTCGCGGCGCTCGCCCAACCCGTTTGCGCTCGGATTCGGGCGGGACGGGTCACCCGAATCTGAGCGCAAACGTGAATATCAGAGGCGTTCGATGATGGTGCCGGTGCCGAGGCCGCCGCCGCAGCACATCGAGATCAGTGCGTATCGGCCACCGGTGCGTTCGAGCTCGTAGAGCGCCTTGGTCATCAAGAACGCGCCGGTCGCGCCGAGTGGGTGGCCGAGGGCGATCGCGCCGCCGTTCGGGTTGGTCTTGGCGAGGTCGGCGCCGACCTCCTTCGCCCAGGCGAGCACGACGGAGGCGAATGCCTCGTTGATCTCGAACACGTCGATGTCGTCGATCGACAGCCCGGTGCGCTTCAGGAGGTGCCGGGTCGCATCCATCGGGCCGGTCAGCATCAGGACCGGATCGGTGCCGACCAGGCACGTGTCGACGACGCGGGCACGGGCCTTCAAGCCGAGTTCGGCGGCCTTGGCCTCGGTGGCCACCAACACAGCGGCGGCGCCATCGGAGATCTGCGAGGAGTTGCCGGCGGTGTGCACCCCGTTCTCACGGGCGACCGGCTTCAGGGTCGCGAGCTTCTCGAGCGTCGTCTCGCGGAGGCCCTCGTCGCGCGCCACCGTGTGTGTCGTGCCGGTCGGGTTGCCCTCCTCGTCGAGGTCGGGAGCCTCGATCGCGATGTACTGGCCCGAGAAGCGATCCTCGGCCCAGGCCTGCGCGGCGCGCTGCTGTGAGGCGAGACCGAATGCGTCGGTGTCGTCGCGGGTGACGCCCCATTTGTCGGCGATGCGCTCGGCGCCCTCGAACTGCGAGGTCATCTCGTACTGCTCGAAGTACGTCTTGGGGATCGGCACGCCGAGGCCGAGCGCCTTGTTGCCCGACGCCCCGATCGGCACGCGGCTCATCGCTTCGACGCCGCATGCGAGCGCCATGTCGACGACCCCGGAGCCGACCAGCGACGCGGCGAGATTGGTGGCCTGCTGGCTCGAGCCGCACTGCGTGTCCACGGTGGTGTTGGCGACGCTCAGCGGGAGCCCTGCCGACAGCCACGCCGTGCGGCCGATGTTGAAGGCCTGCTCGCCGACCTGGCTGACGCAACCGGTGACGACCTGGCCGACCTCGGTGGGCTCGACGCCGTTGCGGTCGACGATCGCGCGCTGCACGCGGGCGAGGGTCTCGGCAGGGTGGAGGGTGGACAGGCCGCCGTTGCGCTTCCCGATCGGGGTACGCACGGCGTCGACGATCACGACATCTGAACTCATCGCGCCGACTGTAGATCCCGCGATGCGCAGCTCAGGATTCGTGGAGCCAGTCGTCGATCAGGCGGCGGGCGACGGAGATGCCGGGCGGGATCGTCGGCAGGGCGTCGCGCCGGTACCAGTTGGCATCGGCGATCTCGGTCTCGTCGAGTACCAGGTCGCCGCTGGCGTACTCGGCGCGGAAGCCGATCATCAGGCTGTGCGGGAACGGCCACGGCTGGCTGGCGCGGTACGACACGTTGGCCACGCGTAGGCCGACCTCCTCGGCGACTTCGCGGACGACGGCGCCTTCGAGATCTTCGCCGGGCTCGACGAAGCCGGCGAGGCAGGAGTACATCGGCATCGGGAAGTTGATCCCTCGAGCGAGCAGCGCCTCCTGGTCGGGGCCCGGTTCGCCGCGTGTGACCAGCACGATCATCGCGGGCGCGACCCGCGGGTAGGCGACGAGTCCACAGGCAGGGCACTTCATGCCCCGTTCGCCCGTCGACGGCTCGGTCGGCGCGGCGCAGCGCCCACAGAACCGGTGCGTGCGAGCCCATTCGACGATTTGCACTGCGCGGCCGGCCGCCATCCACTCGCTCTGCGCTGCCCGACCGAAGTAGCTGAACAGGTCCAGCGCGGAGCCGTACGACGGGTCCTCCGCCTCGGCGGGCACGTCCACGGCCCACCAGGCATCGCCCTCGACGATGCCGACCACGTGACGCTCCCACGTGTCGTCGGCCAGTTCGGTGTCGACGAACACCGACGTGCCGATCACGTGGATGTACCTGTGGCCGCCCGCATGATCGCTCGGAGCGATGTTGAGCGCGGCGTACAAGTCGGCCGAGTTCGGAAGCGAGTTCATCGACTGCATGCGTAGCACGCGGTTCGTCGCTGGTCTCGTACGGTGAGGGCATGGAACCGGAGCTGCATCCAGACGTCGCGGTGCTGGCACCGCTGCTCGGAACGTGGGAGGGGTCGGGCACCGGTGAGTACCCCACCATCGACGACTTCGCGTACCTCGAGTCGATCACCTTCAGCCACGTCGGCAAGCCGTTCGTCGCCTATGTGCAGCGCACACGGCATCCCGAGACCTCCGCCCCGATGCACGCCGAGACCGGCTATCTGCGCGTCCCGAGACCCGGCAGCATCGAGATCGTGATGGCGCAGCCGACCGGTCTCGCCGAGATCTACGACGGCGCCGTGGTCGGTGGCGACGTCCCGCTGGTGATCGACGTGCGCTCGACCTCGATCAACGCGACGCCCACCGCCAAGGAGGTCACGATCACCGAACGGACGATCTCGGTCACCGGCGACGACCTCCACTACACGTTCCGCATGGCTGCCGTCGGCCAACCCCTCCAGCACCACCTGAGCGCCACCCTCCACCGTGTGGGATGACGTCGGGAATACGAGGAGCGGCCGACGGGTTGTGTTCGCAGGTCGATAGATTTCGACCTGAATTCACAAGATCTGAAGGGGAGTATCCCTCGAGGTCCGTCGTCAACACACCGAGTTCCGAGCGATCGGGACGGAGTCGGCGGGACCAGCCCTCCCGGGAACGGGGCGGCGGAGAGACCTTCGGCGAACCGTCAACCGTTTGCTGAAAGTTGAAGATGCACACCTCCAACACCCTCAAGACCGTCGTCCTGCTCTCCGGCCTCGCCGGATTCATGGTGCTGATCGGCACGCTCCTGGGCGGCACGACCGGCCTGGTCATCGGCTTGCTGTTCGGCCTCGGCATCGTCGGCGCGTCGTACTGGTCGTCCGACAAGCTCGCCGTGAAGGCGGCACGCGCGACCGAGGTCGCCCCCGGGCAGCTCGACTGGCTGCGAGACGACCTCGCCGAGATCGCCCGACGGGCCGACATGCCCGCCCCGCGTCTGTTCATCTCGCCCGACCCCCAGCCGAACGCCTTCGCCACCGGTCGCAACGAGAAGACCGCGCTCGTGTGCGTCACCGCCGGGCTGCTCCAGGTGCTCGATCGAAGCGAGGTCCGCGGCGTGGTCGCTCACGAGGTCGCCCACATCCGCAACAAGGACATCCTGATCGGCTCGATCGCCGCTGCCGTCGCCACGGCGATCTCGGCGATCGCCAACCTGGCGATGTTCGCCAGCGTCTTCGGCGGGAACAGCGATGATGACGGCCCCAACCCGGCCGTCACGATGATGCTCGCGATCCTCGCCCCGATGGCTGCCGGCTTGATGCAGATGGCGCTGTCGAGGTCGCGGGAATTCGAGGCCGACCGCATCGGCGCCGAGCTGCTGGGCGACCCGCGCCCGCTCGCCAGCGCGCTCGCGAAACTCGACCGGACCTCGAAGCAGATCCCGATGGACGTCGACCCTGCCCACGCCACCGCCTACATCGTCAATCCGCTCACCGGGCGCAAGCAAGCCGACTTCGCCAAGCTCTTCATGACGCACCCCCCGATGGACGAGCGGATCGCTCGCCTGCTCGGCGCCCGTTCGCAGGTCGCTGCGTGACCGCTCCGGTCGCCGCATCGGACGTCGAGGCAGCTGCGTCGACCGACTGGCACCGCCGGCCGGTCGACACGGTGCTCGCCGAGTTCTCCACGTCTCTGGACGGCCTCGACGGTGCGGCCGTCGATCGGCGACGGGCAGAGTTCGGCACGAACGAGCTGCAGGAGTCCGCTGGCACGAGCCCGCTGTCGCTGATCTGGGGCCAGATCTCCTCGGTGATGGTGCTGATCCTCATCTTCGCCGCCGTGCTGTCGTTGCTGCTCGGCAAGTACCTGGAGGCTGGTGCGATCGGTGCGATCGTGGTGTTGTTCACTGCGCTCGGCTTCTACCAGGAGTACCGGGCCGAGCAGGCCATCGCCGCGCTGCGCCGCATGGCGGTGCCATCGGCGCGGGTGACTCGTTCCGGACGTATGACGTCGATCCCGGTCGGCGAGCTCGTGCCGGGCGACATCGTGCATCTCGAGGCCGGATCGGTGGTGCCCGCGGACCTCCGGCTCGTCGAGGTCGCCAGCCTGCGCATCGAGGAAGCGACGCTGACCGGCGAATCGGAGCCGATCGACAAACAGACCGACCCGGTCGACCGCGACGACCTCGCGCTCGGCGACCGACTGTGCATGGCGTACTCCGGCACGCAGGTCGCCGCGGGACGCGGCCAGGGCGTGGTCGTCGCCACCGGCATGCGGACCGAACTCGGTCGCATCGCCACGCTGCTGCAGGACGTCGAGTCCGAACAGACACCGCTGCAGCGTCGGCTCGACCGGGTCGGCAAGCAGCTCGCGTTGCTCGGTGTGGCCGTCGCGCTCGCCGTCGTCGCGATGGGCGCGATCGCCGGCGAGTCCGCGACCGACCTCGTCCTCACCGCGATCAGCGTCGCCGTCGCGGTGATCCCCGAAGGACTCCCGGCCGTCGTGACGTTCACGTTGGCGATCGGTTCGCAGCGGATGCTCAAACGGCAGGCGCTGATCCGCAAGCTCCCCGCGGTCGAGACGCTCGGGTCGGTGACGGTGATCTGCTCGGACAAGACCGGCACGCTGACGCAGAACCGGATGACGGTGACCGTGCTGGACGTCGCTGGGCACCGGGTGCGCCTCGATTCCGATGCCGCGACGGCGGTGAAGGCCGCGCCGACGTCGGCCACGGTCACCCTCGTCGCGGCGGCCTTGTGCAACGACGGCGCCGAAGACGTCGACAGTGAGGGCAACCGCATCTGGTTGGGAGACCCGACCGAGACGGCACTGCTCCAGGCCGCCGTCGACGCCGGCCTCGACGTGCACGGGCTGCGGCTGCGTATCCCGCGTATCGACGAACAACCCTTCGATTCGACCCGCAAGCGGATGAGCACCACGCACGATCCCCTGCGCGGCGAGATCCTGGAACTCGCCGAGCTGCCCCAGGACGCCCGGCTGGCGTTCGTGAAGGGCGCAGTCGACGGCTTGCTCCAACACGCGGTGGCGGTGTGGGACAACGGGACCGCGGTCCCATTCGACGACGACTGGAACGCTCGGATCTCCGCCGGCAATGACGCGCTCGCCGCGGCGGGCATGCGGGTGCTCGGTGTGGCGTTCCGGCAGTTGAACGGCGACGGCGACGACCCCGAGTCCGACCTCGTCCTGCTCGGCCTCGTCGGCATCATCGACCCTCCCCGCTCTGAGGTCCGAGATGCCGTCACCGTGTGCCGTCGGGCGGGCATCCGACCCGTGATGATCACCGGCGATCACCCGCTGACGGCCGTGGCCATCGCGAACGACCTCGGTATCAGCGACTCCGACCGTGCCCTCGTCGGCGCGGAACTCGACCATCTCGACGACGAGCAGTTCGCGGCGGCCGTTCGCGACGTGTCGGTGTTCGCTCGGGTGTCGCCCGAGCACAAGTTGCGCATCGTCGGCGCGCTGCAGCAGCAGCACCAGGTCGTCGCGATGACCGGTGACGGCGTCAACGACGCTCCCGCGCTCAAGCGAGCCGACATCGGCGTGGCGATGGGAATCACCGGCACCGACGTGTCGAAGGAAGCCGCCGACATGGTGCTGCGCGACGACAACTTCGCCACGATCGTCGCCGCGGTCGAGGAAGGTCGGGTCATCTACGACAACCTGCGACGCTTCGTGAGCTTCGCCGTCGCCGGCAACCTCGGCAAGATCATCGTGATGCTCGGCTGGCCGATCCCGTTCCTCTTCGCCGGCTCCGACACGACGGCGATCGCCTTCCTGCCGCTGCAGTTGCTGTGGCTCAACCTGATGACCGATGGCCTGCTCGGGCTGTCGATGGGGGTCGAGCCGGCCGAGAAGACCGTCATGCAACGGCCACCGCACTCACCGAGCGACGGGCTCTGGGCGAACGGCCTCGGTCGCCGGACGATCTGGGTCGGCCTCGTGATCGGTGCCGTCACGCTCGGCCTCGGCTTCGGCTACTACGCGGCCGACTTCGAGCAGTGGCAGACGGTGATGTTCACGACGCTGGCGTTCATGCAGGTGGGCCAGGCGTTCGCGACGCGGTCCTCGACCGAGTCACTGCGCACGATCGGCTGGCGAACGAACCCGCTGATGCTCGCCATCGCGGGCATCGTGATCGCGCTGCAGTTGCTCGCGCTCTACACGCCGCTGAGCGAGTTCCTCGACCTCGATGCACTGAGCGCTGCCGACCTCGCAGTGTGTGCTGCTGCGGGTGTCGGTCTGCTGGTGCTCGTCGAGATCGTCAAGGCGTTCCATCGCGCGAGCGCTCGCTGAACCAGTCGAGGACGATCCGGACCCGACCCGAAAGGACGGGGTGCTACTCGGCGAGTCCGACCGGCTGGTCGTCGATGATCTGGTCGAGGTATTCCGACATGCCGTAGCCGACACGGCCCTCGAAGTCGCCCGAGTGGATCGTCCACTTCGTATAGGCCTCGGAGATGCGTGTCTGCAGCCAGTCGCCGTCGGGGGTCTGGCGCCGGTTGCGCAGCGGGATCAGGCTCAGCGCCTCGCCGGTGAAGTTCCACTCGCGGTCGCTGCGACTCGAGCGGATCGTGCCCTCGATGCGGTCGTGGTAGTGCTCGTCGCCGCGAGTGGCGGTGGAGATCTGTACGTCGTCGCACAGGTGCATCACGCCGTTCTCCCACACGAACCCGCCGCGGGTGCCGTCGGAGTCACGCTTGGCCACGCGGCTCGCCATGAATCCGAAGTTCTCGTCGACGTTCACCGTCAGCCAGCGGTAGTACCACGGCGCTTGCCAGTACCGGGGTCCCCACGAGTGGTCGCGGAGTCCGAAGCCGGCGATCTGCCACTCGCGTTCGCCGACTCGCATGGTGCCGGTCGCCTCGACGAGCTGCTCATAGTGGCCCTTGGCGAACTCCTCGCCAGGCTTCTCGTGCGGTTCGTCCGGCTCGCCGCCGAACATGCTCGGGCGTCCCTGCCCGGTGAAGGTGAGATGGACCTCGGCCTCGGCGTACGGGTTGTTCGTGAACGCCTCCTTCGGGTTCGCCATCTGCTCGGGCTCGTCGAGTACGACGACCTTGCCGACGTAGTCGATGCGCAGCTCCTCGAACGGCTTGACCATCGTCCAGGTGAGCCCGGCGGCGTCGAGGGCGTCGTTGTTCTCGATCGCCGGCCGCTTGAACATGAACCCGACCTGGCGGTTGCCGCCGTCGACCTCCGGTGGCAGATAGAGGCACACGGTCATCTCGGCGGTGCCCTCGTTGGCTCGGTTGCCCATCCGGAACCAGCCGCCGACGCCCTGCGCCGGGTCGAAGGCGTTGATGTACATGCTCTCGTTGAAGTTCGGCTCGGGGCCGAGTTCGTGCATGTATTCGTCGGACTCGTCCAGTCTCACGGCCATGTCCGGGACGCTACGTGGGCGGGTCGGTCACGGATGCAGTCGGAGCGACCACGGCGAGAATTCGCCCACACACGAGCGCACCCCCGGCGTGTTCGCGTCGGAGGTGCGTGTTGTCCGCTCAGAGATCACCGAAGAACGTGTGGTTCGCCACGCGCAGCACGCCACCGTCGTCGACGATGGTCAGCACGCTGATCCCCTCCACAGATCCGGACCGGTTGTCCTCGATCCGGTTCACCTGGGAGACGAACCACGGGCCGTCACCGGCCATGGCCGGCTCGCCGACCGGCGTGACCTGCCAGTCGTAGGTACCCAAGCGGTTGATGAAGGCCGCCTGGGAGGCGGCGGTGTTCGTCCCCGTCTCCGTCACGAACGTGTAGTCGTCCGTCGTGAGCTCGAGGTACGCGTCGCCGTCGTAGTTGTTCCAGGCATCCATGTAGTCGTCCCAGACCTGGGCGACGTCGTCGCTCAGCGCCGTGTCCGACGTCGAGGTGCGATCGATGATCACCCAGGCGCCGAGGCCGACCAGCGCGACCGTCAGTGCGATGACGATGGCCGTCAGTGTCCGGTTCCCCTTGTCGGGGTGCTCGGTTCGGCCGCGATCGACTTCGGTCCCTGTTGTCGTTGTTGTCGTCTCCTCTCGGTCAGTGAGAGTCTTCATGATGAACTCCCTTCGTTGGGGTTGACGTGTCGGCACCGGAGTGCCACTTGTACGGTCTCGCCGGATCGAGGTGAGCGCAAGGGGAGTTCGTCACCGATGTGGTGGGCGCCGCCGAGATGTACGTTGGGACGAGCGGCGATCGGCGCCGCGCTGGAGGGGACGAGATGAGCATCACCGACGACGACCTGGAGACCACGAACTCGGCGATCGCCAAGCTGGAGGGGATCGAGCCGTCGGGTGACATCGGAGAGTTCAACGCCCGCAAGCTCACCTTCGGGCCCGACAAGGCCGTGATCGGACCGGTCGCACATCTCGCGGCCGAACGCATCCGACTCACGGCGCTCGAGTGGGAGCACTTCGAGGTCCGCCAGGTCGGTGCCACGCTCGGTGGCATCGTCAAGGGCATCGACCTGTCCAAGCCGCTCGCCGACGAGGTGTTGGAAGAGCTGTCGCGTGCCTGGGTCGACTACAAGGTGCTGTTCTTCCGTGACCAGCAGCTCACCGCGGCACAACACGTCGCGTTCGCTCGCCGCTTCGGCGAGCTCGAGGTGCACCCGTTCCTGTCCAACAACGACGAGCTGCCCGAACTTGTGCGGTTCGCCAAGGACGCCGACACCGGCGGCTACGAGAACGGCTGGCATCACGACGTCACCTGGCGCGAGGTGCCGTCGAAGGGAGCGATCCTGCGTGCGATCTCGGTGCCGGACACCGGCGGCGACACGCTGTTCTGCGACATGAACGCCGCCTACGAGGGGCTGTCCGACGAGATCAAGGACCGCATCGAGGGCCTCGTCGCCGAACACGACTACATGCAGGCCTTCGGACACACGATCACCGGCGTCGACGCGGCAGCGATGCGCGAGAAGTACCCGGTGGTCGAACATCCCGTGGTGATTCACCATCCGATCTCCGGCAAGCCGCTGTTGTACGTCAACCGGTTCTTCACGACGCGCATCGTCGGCCTCGACCCGATCGAGTCCGACGAGCTGCTGGTGACGTTGTTCGCTCAGGCCAACACGCTCGAGTACCACTGCCGCCTGCACTGGCACCCGAACTCGATCGCCATGTGGGACAACCTCGCGGTCCAGCACTACGCGTCGAGCGACTACTGGCCCGACGTGCGGGTGATGGAGCGCGCCAGCATCGTCGGCGTCCGCCCGTCGTTCTGACGCGCGAGCGGTCAACTACACGCGCAACACCGAGGCAGCCCAGGCCGGGGTCACTGAGTGCGTCGCCCTCGGGACTCGGGCGATCGCGGTGCAGGCCGGCGTCGCCGACGAAGCCGCCGTGATCGAGATGTCGGTCCATCGTTGGCGGTGGCTGCTCGATGTCAACGTGATCGGTGCCGATGCAACGCGGCGGCGACCCGATCGAGGTGGCCCGGACGATCCTCTGGCTTGCCTCCGACGAGGCGTCGTACATCACCGCCACGGTCGTCAACTGCTCCGGCGGACGCTGAGGGTCGACCGGGTCCGTGACCCGGATGCGTCAGCAGATGTCGGTGCCGTCGGGAGCGATGATGTGCCAGCGACCGTCGTCGTCTCGATACACCGTGAAGCCCTGCTCCTTGAGGTAGTTGTGGCGAGGGCACAGTGGTGCGCCGTTGTCGGGATTGGTGGGCCCTCGGGTGGTCCAACTGGTGAGATGGTCGGCGTGGCACCACGTGTGGGGCTGGTCGCAGCCGGGCCAGATGCAGGTGGGCTCGAGGAGCATGACCGCCTCGCGTGCGAACCCGCTGAAGAGTCGTTGTGTGCGCCCGAGTTCGATGACCACGCCATCGGCCTCGGTGACCACTCGGCGGATGAGCGACCACAGCGACACGCCGATGATGGCGTCGGGGTTGATTCGGTGACCGCGGTCGGTGCGCGTCGTGAGATCGCGGTAGTCGAGCGGGTCGATCGGGTGACCCTCGGCGGTAGCAGCGGCCGTGCTGGCATCCATCAGGAAGTTCACGGTCGGCAGAGGCCGTGCGCGGTCGGGCGGGCAGGCGGCGGCGGCCCTGGCCATCTCCAAGAGGGCATCCGAGCGTCGTTGCGCTTCGGTGCGGCGGAGTTTGCTCACGTCGACGTTGCCCTCGCCGAGACGGCGTGTGGCGTCCTTCCAGTCC
>DATKXG010000376.1:0-3445 GCA_035529175.1 Ilumatobacteraceae bacterium | reverse complement strand
GGTCGGCACGTTGAGCGTCGCCAGCGGCTTCATCGCCGCACGAACCACCAGCAGTTCACCGGTGGAGATGCCTCCCTCGGTCCCTCCGGCGAGCGTGCTGCCGCGGCGGTACTCTCCCGCGTCGGCATCCCACGAGATCGGGTCGTGGGCCACGCTGCCGCGACGGCCTGCGACCTCGAATCCGTCGCCGATCTCGACGCCCTTCACCGCCTGGATACTCATGATCGCCTGGGCGAGCAGCGAGTCGAGTTTGCGATCCCAGTGGACGTGGCTGCCGAGACCGACGGGCACGCCGAAGCCGAGCACCTCGACGACACCACCGAGAGAGTCGCCGTCCTTGGCCGCTGCCTTGATCTCGCCGATCATCGCCTCGCTCGCATCGAGGTCGAAGCAACGCACCTGGTTCTCGTCGACACGATCGAGCTGGTCCGGCGTCGGGCGAACCGCGTCGGCCGGCACGCGTGCGGCACCCATCTGGATGACGTGGGAGATGATCTCGACACCGATGTGCGACAGCAGCGCCTTGGCCACCGCTCCCGCCGCGACCCGGGCAGCGGTCTCGCGGGCGCTCGCGCGTTCGAGGACGTCGCGGGCGTCGGTGAAGCCGTACTTCTGCATCCCGGCGAGGTCGGCGTGACCGGGGCGCACCTGGGTGAGGGGTGTCTTGGTGGCACCCGGCGCCGGGCTCATCTCCTCGTGCCACTTGTCGCTGCGGAACCACTCGCTGTTCTTGATCTCGATGGCGATCGGCGAGCCGAGCGTGCGGCCGTGGCGGACGCCTCCGATCAGCGTCAGTTCGTCGGCCTCGAAACGCTGCCGGGGTCCACGGCCGTAGCCGAGGCGGCGGCGCCCCATCTCGACCTGGATCTGCTCGACGGTGATCGGGAGTCCGGCCGGGAGGCCTTCCATGACGACGACCAGCGCCTGCCCGTGGGATTCGCCCGCCGTGAGATACCGCAACATCGAGCCGAGGCTATCGCCCGGGGTCGGCGGCCCGGGGCCGTCACCCGCCGGGGGCCTGCGAGGAGCGTTCCGCGAGTGCCACCTCGGCGGCCCGACGCATCACGGCGACATCCGGTCGTCGACCGAGCCAGGCCAGCTGTTGGAGCGCGGCCTGGTGGATCAGCATCCCGAGCCCGTCGATCGTGCGCGCACCCACCTGCTCCGCGGCGTCCAGCCAGGCGGTCCGCAGCGGGTGGTACACGAGGTCGACGACGATCTGGGACGCCTGGAGCAGCTCCGGTGGACAGGGCAGGTCGCTCGCGGTGGCGTCCGAGAGCCTGGTCCCCATACCGACGCTCGACGCGTTGACCACCAGGTCAGCCTCAGCGATGTCGTCGACCGTGCCGACGGCAGCGACCGCTGCGAGCTCGCTCGCCGACTCGGCGGCCGACGCGGTCCGGTTGACCACCCGGATCGAGTCGACGCCGGCACGACCGAGTGCATCGATCACCGACCGGGCAGCCCCACCGGCCCCGACGATCGCGACCTTCTGCCCGTGGACGTCGATGCCGTGCTCGGCGAGCGCAGCCACGAATCCCGCGCCGTCCGTGCTGGAGCCGACCAGCTCGCCGCCATCCCAGCTGACCGTGTTGACCGAGCGCAGTGCTGCGGCAGCGGGGTCGAGCCGGTCGACCGCCGTGGCGACGTCGTGCTTGTGCGGCATCGTGACGGAGAGCCCGGCGATGCCGAGCACGCGCATTGCCGCGACCGCATCCGTGCCTCGGCCGTCGGCGACGTCGAACGCGGCGTAGATCCAGGGCTCGCCCGCCGCATCGAAGGCGGCCTGATGGATCACCGGTGACAGGCTGTGGGCGACCGGCGACCCGATCAGCGCCGCCACCCGGCGCTGGGTCACAGCAGCCCGGCCTGGCGGGCGAGTTCGACGTTGCGCTCGTGCTGCCAGTCCTCCGAGGCGAATACGTGGCCGCCATCCTCGTCGGCGATCACGTAGTACAGGTAGAAGCACGACGTCGGATCGGCCAACTCGGCGCAGATCGGGTCGCCCGCTGGCGGGTTCGGAGCCGGGTTGAGCGCAGCCTGGATCGAGGCCCGGCCAGGGCTGGCGATCGGTGTCGGGGGGAGCCCATATCGGAGGTACGTGTTGTACGGGCCGTCGATCTGGCGCAGCTCGCGGAACGGCAGCTCGGGGTCGATGCCCGCGACGTCACGGCCGTACAGCACCGTGGCGTCGATCTGGAGCAGGGTCGGGTTCTCGGGGAAGAGCGCACTCAGGGCAAGGCGGTTGTAGATGACCCGGGCGATCTTGGCCCGATCCTCCGGGACCTTGGCTTCGCGTTCGATCATCGACGCGATGATCAGCGTCTCGTACTCCGTGACCCCGTTCGCCCGTGAGCGGTTGACGATGTCCTCCTGGTCGCCGACGCGTTCCATCAGGGCGATCATCCGCTCGATCACCTGGCCTTCGCTCTCGGCGTTGGACACCTGATAGGTGTCGGGGAACAACATCCCCTCGAGCGACGTGACGCCGGCAGGCTGGAACGACGATCGGATCGTGCCGTCGCCGGCGGCCTCCATGAAGCCCGCAGCGGTGAGCCTCGGCACCGAGGTGTCGAGCCGTTCGGCCATCCGGGCGAGCGTGAACCCCTCGGGGAAGGTCACCTTGGTGTAGGTCTGTCCCGGCGGCGTGCGCAGCCGACCGAGGACGTTGCCCATGTGGTCGTTGGGCCGCAGCTCGTAGTACCCCGGTGTCAGCTCGAGGCCACCTTCGCGCTCGACGTACCACTCGAAGATCTCGGGATCGGAGACGAGTCCGTCGTCCGCAAGACGCTGCGCGACCGACTCGATGTCGTCCTCTTCGTTGACCGTGAAGCTCTGCACGTCCCCGGCAGCACCGGCGGGATTGATCTTGCCGAGGTACCACCAGCCGACGGCGCCGGCGATGAGGATCGCGACGATCGCAACGGCCATCGACGCCCAGACGACCCACTTGACGGTGCGACGTTCGGTCCGCAGCCGTTCGACCGAACCGGTCCGGTCCGTGGCGTCCCACGGGTCGATCGGCCAGTCGACCGCCGGCCGCGAGTCGGGGTCGACCTGCGCCTCGGGAAGCAGGGGGTCGAGTTGCGTCATCCGCCCTCCCCCGCCCGTGTGTCCGTCGGAGTATCGCCGGCCGCCGCTTCACGCCGCCACGTCTCGGCACGGTGGTCGAGCCAGGCCTGGAGCATCACGGCAGCCGCGACCTTGTCGACCACCTTGCGACGCTGCCGCGCGTCGAGGCCGGCCTCGAGCATGCCGCGCTCGGCCGTCACCGTGGTGAAGCGCTCGTCATACATTGCAACCGGCACCCCGACAACGCTAGCCAGCTGTCCGGCCTCCTTCTCGGCAGACCGCGCCGCGGGGCCCTTGGTGCCGTCGAGCGACAGCGGCAGACCGACCACGACCAGTTCGGCCTCCTCGTCACGGACGAGCTTGGCGATCGCTG
>DATKXG010000375.1:0-9194 GCA_035529175.1 Ilumatobacteraceae bacterium | reverse complement strand
CCACCCTGCACGGGGTCGGCAGCGAGATCGAACTCGAACGGCTGCCGCGAGATCCGTACGATCCCTACGGCGTCGTCTGAGCTCCGGCTCGGTCTGTCGGGCACCGGTCCGGGCGTCAGCTCCCGATCAGAAGTAGATGATCTCTTCGGCCTTGGCTTCGGCGTCGTCGAGATCGTCGGTGTAGGCGCCGGTCGACAGGTACTTCCAGCCTCCGTCACACACGATGAACACGATGGTCGCAGGACCGGTGGCATCGGTGTCGATCTGGCTGGCGACCTTCGCCGCGCCGGCGAGCGCGGCGCCCGCGGAGATCCCGGCGAAGATGCCGCATTCGTGGACGAGTCGGCGGGTCCACTCGATCGACTCGCGGGGGCGCACGACACGCTTGCGGTCGAGGATGTCGAAGCCGTTCCAGTTCTCGAACACCGGCGGGATGTAGCCCTCGCCGATGTTGCGCAGGCCCTCGACGCGCTCACCGAGCGGCGGTTCGACGGCGACGATCTGGATGTCGGGGTTCTGCTCCTTGAAGTAGCGACCCGCTCCCATCAACGTGCCACTCGTGCCGAGCCCGGCGACGAAGTGCGTCATCTCGGGAACGTCACGGAGGATCTCGGGCCCGGTCCCCTCGTAGTGAGCACGCGGGTTCGCGTCGTTCGCGTACTGGTACGGGAAGTACCAGTCGGGGTGCTCAGCGGCGAGTTCGATCGCCCGGGCGACGGCGCCGTTCGAGCCCTCCTCCCCCGGCGTGAGGATCAGCTCGGCCCCGAACACCTCGAGCATCTGGCGGCGCTCGATCGACACGCTGGTGGGCATCATGATCTTGATCGGGTAGCCCTTGATGCCGGCGATCGCCGCCAATGCGATCCCGGTGTTGCCCGAGGACGGCTCGAGAATCGTCTGGCCCGGAAGCAGGCGGCCCTCCTTCTCGGCGGTCTCGATCATCGACTTGGCGATGCGATCCTTCACCGACCCGAACGGGTTCTGCATCTCCATCTTGGCCAGGATGCGCACGTCGGGGTTGGGCGACAGATTGGAGACGTCGACCATCGGGGTGTTGCCGATCATGTCGAGCACGCTGGCGTTCACGAGGCCGGGAAGGAGGCCGGACATCGTGAAACTCGGATTCAGAGTGTTCGTCACGCTTCTCCCAACACCATCGGCGCCGAAAGCATTCCGACTAATCCGATGGTTTCTGTCAGGAATTGTATCCCGGCACCCCGATCGGGTCCACACGGGCCAACTGTCACGTTTGACCCGGCACGGTGTGACAGTTCAGATGATGGCGATGGGTTCTTCGGTGATCTGGCCGTCGACGATGCGGTAGCTGCGCGCTTCGGGCGCCTCGCGTTTGAGGCCGACGATCACGTAGTGCCACGACGGATCGGGCGCCGACGCCACGTCGGTCGGGCTCGGATACGGCTCGGAATGCGTGTGGCTGTGCACCACACCGTTGATCTCGAAGTCACGGTCGTCGGCGTCTCGCTCGGCCCGAAGGTGGTCCTTCGGGTCGATCGTGTACACCCGCGCCGACTCGGCGGAATTCCGGCACGGGTAGAAGATCGGAGCGCGGTCGCCCGCTCCCCCGCCGGCGGCCGGCGGCCCGGCGATCAGCCCGCAGGCCTCGAGCGGATACGCATCGAGCGCGGCGCCGACCATCTGCGCATACGCGGAACGGGAGATCTCGATCACGGCTCGAACCGGGCGAGGAAACCCATCACGGCCGCGCGGAATGCAGGACGCGATGCGACCTCGTCGTGGATGAGGTGGCCGGCTCCGGCGCCCTCGACCAGATGGGGGCTGATGCCGTCGTGATGAAT
Source organism: Ilumatobacteraceae bacterium (assembly GCA_035529175.1). Taxonomy (GTDB): domain Bacteria; phylum Actinomycetota; class Acidimicrobiia; order Acidimicrobiales; family Ilumatobacteraceae; genus Sva-07. The sequence goes on along the minus strand of DATKXG010000375.1, from coordinate 7,377 downwards.
CTGCACGAGCCCGACCGTATCCCCGGCGGGCCTTGCGGGGCCACGTCGGTAGGGTCTGAATCCTCACACGAGGCGATGCCTCCACGAAGGACGTCATGGCGAAGGGCAAGAAGACCAAGAAGGACAAGGGCGGCGACGGCACCCAGCTCATCGCGTCCTACAAGCGCGCCTATCGCGACTACGACATCCTCGACACCTACGAGGCGGGCATCGTGCTCACCGGCAGTGAGGTGAAGAGCCTGCGCGAGGGCAACGCCCAGATCGCCGAGGGCTACGCACGGGTCCAGCGCGGCGAGATGTGGCTCGACGGCATCCACATCCCCCCGTACACGAACGCGATCGGTTTCGGTGCGCACGACCCCGACCGCCAGCGCAAGCTGCTGCTGAACCGCGCCGAGATCGACAAGCTCGACCAGCGCGTCGCCCAGGGCAGCCTCACCATCGTCCCCCTGCGTCTCTACTGGAAGGACGGGCGGGCCAAGATCGAACTCGGCCTCGCCAAGGGCCGCACCAAGGGCGACAAGCGCCAGCACATGGCCGAGCGCGACGCCGACCGCGAGATCCAGACCGAGTTCAATCGCGCCAACAAGTACGGCGACGCCCATCGCTGAGCGAGCGGCCGGTGGAACTGCGGACTCGCTCTGGAGCGCGTCCGTAACGAGACACGTCAGGCAGCGTCTGCGGCGAGGGTGTAGCTGGTGCCGACGGCGTTCGGGATGAACGAGTCGGAAAGCGAGGCGGCGAATCGGTGCTGTGCTTTCCAGCCCGTGCAATGCGCCGGCACGATGACCGCTGGCGCCATCGAGGCGAGGGCCACCACCGTGGGTTCGATGATCCGTTCGAATGCAGGACCGCCGAGGTGGAAGCCCCCCATCATGGCGTGGAGTCGGTCGACGCCGGTGAGTCGCATCGCATAGCGGGCGATGTTGACGGCCCCGGCATGACCGCACCCGGTGAGCACCAGCAAGCCCTTGCCGCGCACATGGACAATGAGCGCCTGGTCGTCGAGGATCAGTGGGTCGGGTTCCCAACCGTCGTCGCCCAAGCGTTCATGGAAGGGGAAGCCCGTCTCGAAGTCGGTGGTGCGGTCGACCTCGCCGGTGATGAGCACGGAGCCGTCGAGCAACAGTGAACGCTGGCGGCGTTCGATGACTTCGAAGCCCTCGTTCTCGAGCGAACGCTTCGACACCGTCGGCATCTCGATGGCCGGCATCTCGGGCAGGGCGAGGCGTCGTTGGCTCCAGACCATTGGATGGACCACGATCGGTAGCCCACTGCGGCGACGTAGCTTGGCGAGCCCTTCGAGGCCTCCGGCATGGTCGAAGTGGCCATGACTGAGCACGACGGCTTCGATGTCCGTTGCGTCGATGCCGAGGCGTTCCATGTTGTCGGCCATCCCGTGAGGCGAGATGCCGGTGTCGAAGAGCACGGTGTGCCACTGGCTCCCACGGCGCACGGCGACGAGCGCAGAGAATCCGTGTTCGGCGACGAGGCCGGGTTTGGTCTCGCCCTCGAGCATCACCGAAGAGGGGGCACCGGGTGTCTTGATCAGCCCGTTACGGGTCGCCGGGCCGGAGTCGCCGAGCAGACCGTCGTAGGAATTGTCCATCAGCATCGTGACGATCACCTCGTCGACAGGTTCGAGGGTGATCGGGTCGACGGCGTCGCCCTCGATGGCTCGGGGAACCGCGTGGCCGACGGCGTCGTGGTCGTGTCCGTGGTCGTCGCACATACCCCCTGCCTAGCACGCCACCGAGAGCCAGTTGGTCGAGTCGCAGCGGCTGCTCGCCACTCGAGCCGGAGGCCGAGGGCACGCCTGGTCCGAGACGGGACAGGTCGTCGTGGTGAGCGCGCCCGAACCGGCCGGTGACGACGGCGGATCACCGCATCGCTACGGTCGTGCACATGTTGATCATCGCCGGTTTCATCACCACCGAGGACGAGGCCGCCCGCGACGCGTTCTTCGCCGCCGTCAAGCCGATGGTGGTCGCCACCCACACCGAGCCGGGTTGCCAGGAGTACGTGTTCTCACCCGATCCGGACAACTCGACGCGGATCAGGCTGTTCGAACTGTGGGACGACCAGGCTGCCCTCGACGCTCACTTCGCCACGCCGCACATGGCCGAGTTCCAGGGCAAGATGTCCGGCATCGCCGTCGCCGGCATGGAGATCCAGAAATACACGATCTCCGACGTCGGCCCCGTCCAATGACCACGTACACGATGTGCGTGCCACATCGTGTACGTCAGCCGACGGGTTCGGGCACGTCGTAGAGGGTGGTGCGCCGCGCGAGGATGCGCCCGAGCGGAGAGACCAGGGACCCGAAGGCGTCCTCGGTCATCTTCTGGCCGTGGATTGCGCCGGCGGCCCGGCTGATGTTCTCGTCCATCAGCGTGCCGCCGAGGTCGTTCACGCCTGCCTGGAGCAGCTGGCGCACGCCGGGCACGCCGATCTTGACCCACGACGCCTGGACGTTGTCGATCAGCCCGCGGTACGCGAGGCGCCCGACGGCGTGCAGCAGGATGGTCTCGCGGAACGTCGGACCCCGCCGGGCCCGGCGCTGCAGGTAGATCGGTGACGCCATGTGCACGAACGGCAGCGGGATGTACTCCGTGAAACCTCCGGTGCGGCGCTGCACGTCCCGAGTGCGCTCGATGTGGCGCGCCCAGTGGATCGGCCGTTCGATCGAGCCGGCCATGATCGTGACGTTCGAGCGCAGCCCGACCCGGTGGGCGGTTTCGTGCACTTCGAGCCACTCGTCGGTCGTCACCTTGTCCGAGCACAGAATCGCCCGCGCTTCTTCGTCGAGGATCTCCGCCGCCGTCCCGGGCAGCGAGCGCAGGCCCGCGTCCTTCAAGCGCAGCAGGTAGCTCTCCAACGGCTCACCCAGCCGCTTGGCGCCCTCGTGCACCTCGAGCGCGGTGAACGCGTGGACGTGCATCTCCGGCACCGCGTCCTTCACGGCGTGACAGACGTCGATGTAGTAGTCGCCGTCGAAGCTCGGATGGATGCCGCCCTGCAAGGTGACCTCGGTGGCGCCGAGCTCCCACGCCTCGCGCACGCGTTGCTGGATGTCCTCGATCGTGAGGAGATACGGCGTGCCCCGGAGGTTGAGCGAGATCTTGCCCTTCGCGAACCCGCAGAACTTGCACTTGAAGGTGCACACGTTCGTGTAGTTGATGTTGCGGTTGTGCACCCAGGTGACGACGTCGCCGACCGTCTCGGCTCGCAGCCGGTCAGCGGCCTCCGCGACGGCGGCGACCTCGCGCCCGCGGGCTTCGAACAGCGTGACCATCTCGTCGATTCCGAGGTCCGACCCGGCCTCGAACCCGGCGAGCACCTCGGCCACCGCTCCCCGGGTCGGCGCGGCGGGCGCGGGGAGCAGGGTCGGCGGGTTCGCGTTCCAGCCCGAGTACCACTGGGTCGACCGGTCGCCGACGATCACCACGTCGGCACCGTCAGCGGTCTCGGTCGTGCCCTCGACCCGCTCGGGGAACTGGCTGCCGGGATCGTCGCGGCCGAGCGACTCCGCATCGCTGCGGTCGAGCACGGCGAAACGCAGCGCGGGGTCGACCCAGTGTTCGGGGCCTGCCAGCGAGTCGTCGAGGTACTCCGGGTACGCGGTGAGACGAGGGGCAAGGGTGAACCCCCGGTCCTCGGTGACCTCGCGCAGCCGGTCGAGGTCGGGCCAGGGCCGCTCGGGGTTGACGTGGTCGGCGGTCACCGGGGAGACGCCGCCCCAGTCGTCGATGCCGGCATCGAGCAGCACGCCGAAGTCGTCGGACAGGTTCGGCGGCGCCTGCAGGTGGATCGACGGCGGCAGCACGAGGCGGGCGGCAGCGATGGTCCAGAGGTACTCGTCGGGCGGGCAGGCGGGAGCGTTGCGCATCCCGGTGAGGAGCTTGGGCAGGAAGTTCTGGATGATCACCTCCTGCACGTGGCCGTGGCGTTCATGGCTGGCGGCGATCGCCCGCAGGCCGTCGAGGCGGTCCTGGCGCTCGTCGCCGATGCCCACCAGCAGGCCGGTCGTGAACGGGATCTGCAGCTCGCCGGCGTACTCCAACGTGGCGAGCCGGCGGGCCGGATCCTTGTCGGGCGCGCCACGGTGGCAGGCGAGATCCCCGCGAACCGACTCGATCATCATGCCCTGGCTGACCGACACGGGCCGGAGCTGCGCGAGTTCGTCCGATGTCAGCGCCCCGGCGTTCGCATGCGGCAGCAGCCCGGTCTCCTCGACCACCATCCGGCACATCGCGGCGAGGTAGTCGACGGTGCTCTCGTAGCCGTGCTCGGCCAGCCAGGTCCGGGCGACCTCGTAGCGGTCCTCCGGACGCTCCCCGAGCGTGAACAGCGCCTCGTGGCATCCGGCGCGGGCACCGGCGCGGGCAATGGCGCGCACCTTGTCCGGCGGGAGGTACGCCTCGTCGACCCGGCCCGGCGGCTGCGCGAAGGTGCAGTAGCCGCAGGTGTCGTTGCACAGGAACGTGAGTGGGATGAACACCTTGGGCGAGTACGTGATCCGGGTGCCGGTCCGCTCGTCGCGCATCCGGGCGGCGGCCGCCATCAGTTCCTCGAGCGGTGTGGCGAGCAGTTCGGCGTCGTCGCGATGCGGCATCGCCGCACGGTAGCCGCGAGTGAGTGTGGAATACGAACCCACTGCTAGGGTCGCTCGGGTGCCAGCAGCACTCCCCACAACGCCGACGCCGAACCCGACTGCGACGGCCGATCACGGTCCGGGGATCGAGGCCGTCGCGGCGATCGTCGGCGATCGCTGGTCGATGCTGATCGTGCGCAACGTGTTCCGGGGCATCCGGCGCTTCGACGCGCTGCACGACGACCTCGGCGTCTCACGCCCGGTGCTGGCCGGACGGCTCAAGCGGCTCGTCGACGCCGGCATTCTCGAACGCACCCGCTACCAGGACCACCCCCCTCGATACGACTACGTCCTCACCCCCGCCGGCCTCGAGCTCTCCCCCGCCCTCGTCGCGCTCATCCGATGGGGCGACCGGTGGTTCGGCGGCGACGAGCGCACGGCGGTGCTCGTGCACGCCGACTGCGGCGACGAGTTCGAGCAGGGATTCTGGTGCCGTACGTGCGCCACCACGTTCGGGCCGAGCGAGATCCGGGCGCGGGCATGATCGACCACATCGCCACCGCGACCGTGCCCACCCAGTGGGGCGACTTCACCTGCCACGCGTATCGACGCCCCGACGGCATCGAGCACCTTGCCCTCGTGCTCGGAGATCTCGCCGGCACCCCACTGGTGCGGGTGCACTCCGAGTGCCTCACCGGCGACGTGTTCGCGTCGGCGCGGTGCGACTGCGGTGCCCAGCGCGACCTCGCACTCGAGATGATCGCCGCGGAGAACTCCGGCGCCCTGATCTACCTACGCGGCCAGGAGGGGCGTGGCATCGGGCTGGGCGAGAAGATCCGTGCGTACGCCCTCCAGGAACTGGGCTACGACACCGTCGATGCGAACCTTGCGCTCGGACATCCCGCGGACGCACGCGACTATGCCGACGCTGCCGAGATCCTCCGGCACCTCGGCGCCACGTCGATCAGGCTGCTGACGAACAACCCTGCGAAGACCGACGCGCTGTGCGAGCACGGCATCGATGTCGTGGCGCGGGCGCCGATCGTGATCCAACCGACGGCGACCACGGATGCCTACCTCCGCACCAAGCGCGAGCGCATGGGTCACAGCCTGGCGTAACCGTCGGGACGTCAGGGCTTCACGGCCACGAGGTCGATCAGCGCCGAGGTGCCGTTGTGGCCCACTCCCTCTTCGATCACGGCGTCGTAGCTCGCGAGTCGCTCGACGTCCATGGCGCCGAACGCGTCACGCAAGAGCTCCTCGGTGTACATGTGCGTCGGGTCCGGCGGACCTCCGGTTCCGAGCGCGACCTGTTCGGGCCGGTACCCGTGCAGGAGCAGCCGCCCGCCCGGCCGCAGGGTGCGCTGCATCCCGTCGAACACCGTCGGTTGCTGTTGCGGCGTGAGGAACTGGATGAAGACTGCGACCACGAGGTCGTAGGCATCGGGCGTCCACTCCCACGCCATGATGTCGGCGATCCGGAAGTCGACCTCGACACCCCGTTCGTCGGCGAGCTTCCGCGCTTTCGCAACGCCGACCGCGGACGTGTCGAACGCCACCACCTCGACGCCCTGCTCCGCGAGGAACACCGAGTTGCGGCCCTCACCGTCGGCGACGACCAGCGCCCGCGACCCGGGCTCGAGCTGGTGCGCATGTGCCACCAGGAACGCTGCCGGTTCGGTCCCGAACAGGTAGTCGTCGATCGAATAGCGCTCGTCCCACATGGCGTCTCCTTGCTCGCGTCGGCGACAGCATGTTGGCCCACACGCTGTCGCCCCGCCACATCCGTCCGCCCACGAAAGGCGGGTGCGGCCAGTACAATCGAGGTTGGTGTCGACGGCTTTCGGGCCGACGGCGCCACTACATATCGAACATGGGGCTGACTGGTTTCGACGTCAGTAACGCTGTTCGAGTTTGCGACCCGAGTTCCTCAGACTCGCTAAACGGGGGAACCAACAGAATTGCCGCAGAGCAATCTGAGTTCACCCTCGCCGCCTGATCCGTCAGGTTGAGTGTGAAACATCGTGAGCAGCAATGCCGCACGGGGCCAATCCATCACAGCCCGGCAACAGAAGTGAGGGATGACCGCAGGAAAGACTGCTGACGGTAGGAAAGACTGCTGACTCACAGGAAAGACTGAGCGTGGTCCGCCTCGAGCGGACAGCCGACCCGTCGGTGTCACAGCGTCAGTGGCAACACCGGGAATGGTCGTAGCAAGTTCGTTCACCGGCTGATGGACGGGGGTTCGATTCCCCCCAGCTCCACGAAAAGTGGCATCTACCAGGGGAAATACCGGGGATGGCCGAGGGGCGGGGTCTGGGATCGACCGGATTCGCCCGGTGGAGGCCGATGTTCACGATCGGGCGCTGTCCCCGCCGGCCGCGCCGTCTGGCCTGGCCGATGCGTCGACCGCTGCAACGTCTGCGGGGGCCGGCTCGGAGCCGGATTCGCGCACTGCGTGCTCGAGCAAACCGATCTGCCGTTCGATCGCCGACTGGCGGGCCGCCGGTGCCTGCCGACCCAACGACGCAAGGGCCAGGCGAATCTCGCGGGCAACGAACGGCGAGCCGGCGCCATAGAGCCGGATCTCCGTGAAGGCCAGTTCGACGTAGTCGTCCCACGTCGGCGTCGGTTCGACGAGCCGGACCGTGCCGGACCGGTCACGGTGGAGACCGTCGGGGAGCGCACGAGTCGACAGCAGCAGGAGCAGGTCGCCGATGCGTTCCAGGGCCTCGACGGCGGTCGTCGGATCGTTGATGGCCGGCGAGAGCGCGCGTATCGCG
>DATKXG010000374.1:0-11775 GCA_035529175.1 Ilumatobacteraceae bacterium | reverse complement strand
CCCGATGGCCATGAGGAAGACCGCGGTGATCGTCAGCCGTTGCGGCCAGGTGCGGGGCATCTTCCGGGCCGACGTCGGCTTCTCCGTGGCCTTCGGCGGGGCCGGCGGCGGCGGCACCGGCGACTCGGTGGGCAGCGCCAGGTCGTCGGGTTGGGGCTCCGGCGTGGTTGCCTCGTCCTCGGGCTCGGTCTGGTCGGACATGTCGGCGACGACGATACTGCCGCCACGTGTGACCTCCCGGTCGCCCCCGCTCGGACGAACGGCGACGTCTGAAGCGCGGCGTCAGGGGGTGACGACGACGACGGTCCCGATCTGGGCCCAGTTCCACATCCAGATCGCGTCCTCGGGTGCCTGACGCACGCACCCGCCGGACAGCGCCTGGCCCAACTGATCGAGCGTCTGGACCGGTTGGCCGTACTGGTAGGGGATGTCGTGGAACCCGATGTTGCCGCCGCGGTCACCCTTGGCGAAGCGGACCATGTAATTCCAGGTGATCGTCGGGTTGTTGATCGAGAACGTTCGAATCGAACGGGACCAGACCTGATACGTGCCGGGAAGCGGATCGCCCGGGTCCTGTCGGCCCGACACGCGGTGCACTTTGATGATGGTGTTGTTCTCGTCGTAGGCCCACACGGTCTGCTGCGACTTGGAGTAGACGACCCTCCTCCCGCTGCCGCCGTCGACCGGAGGGTCGAACGGGCTCGGTGGGGGAGGTGTGAGCTGGACCTGTGGCCCCCTGGTCGGCAGAGCGCCAGGGGTCGATGCCGGGCCGGTGATCGCGCCGGGCTCGGAGGTCAGAGGCTCGGACTGGATGGTGGTTGTCGGGACGCTCGTCTCCGCGCCGGTCGTGTCCGGTGCAGGGGTCTGGGCGAGCACGGGCGTCGCGACGATCAGCAGACAGGCGATCACCATCGCCGGCAGACCCAACTTCGCTGGCACGGCGCCGAGTGTAGGCGAGCGGCGTCGCCCGGTCAGTCGATCGACCGCCGGCCCGGGGTCAGTCGTCGTCCGCGAGGGTGACGACGGTCGCGACCGCCTCGCCGTCGACGACGACGAGGTCGCGGATCGAACCGGCGTCGACGAGATCGTCGCGCCCGGCCTCGATTGCTGAGTGCAGCGTCGCAGGCGCCGTGACGACGAGGGTCGCCACCGTTGCCCGCTGGCTGCGCTTGGCCTCGGTCTTGGCCCGTCGGACCTGCGTGAGGATCTCGATGGTCACGTCGGCCAGCGTGGGATCACCGAACGGGGCGGACTCGTCGCCGGTCGGAGTGGGCCATGGTGCGAGGTGCACGCTGGAGTCGTTCCACCAGCTCCACGATTCCTCGGCGGCGAAGGGCAGCACCGGGGCGAGCAGGCGCTGCACGGCGCCGAGCGCCTCGCGCAGCGCTCGCTTGGCCGAGTCGGCGCCGTCAGGGCGCTGTTCGTCGTAGGTGCGTCCCTTGACGAGTTCGACGTAGTTGTCGCAGAACCACCAGAAGAACGCCTCGGTGCGCTCGAGTGCACGGGCGTAGTCGAACGCTTCGAAGGCAGCGGTCGCGTCGGTGATCACGGCGTCGAGCTTGGCGAGCATCGAGCGGTCGATCGGGTCGGTGACGGCATCGTCGAGCGACCGGTCACCCGATGGCGCGCCGAACTGCAGTGTGAACTTGGTGACGTTGAGCAGCTTGTTGGCAAGCTTGCGCCCCACCTTCATCTGCTCTTCGCTGTACGCCGTGTCGACGCCGGGACGGCCCGAACCGGACCAGTACCGCACGGCGTCGGTGCCGTAGGTCTCGAACAGGTCCATCGGGGTGACGACGTTGCCCTTCGACTTCGACATCTTCTTGCGGTCGGGGTCGAGGATCCAGCCGGAGAGCGCCACGTGCTTCCAGGGTGCGCACCCGAACTCGTGGTGGCTGCGCGTCATCGTGGCGAACAACCAGGTGCGGATGATGTCGTGGCCCTGGGGGCGCATGTCCATCGGGAAGACGTGGTCGAAGAGGTCGCCGTCCTCCTCCCAACCGCCCGCGATCAGCGGGGTCAGCGACGACGTGGCCCAGGTGTCGAGGATGTCGGGATCGCCCATGAAGCCGCCGGGTTGATCGCGTTGGCCCTCGCTGTAGCCGGCGGGGGCGTCGGTCGAGGGATCGATCGGGAGGTCGGCCTCGTCGGGCACCAGCGGTTCGTCGTAGCGAGGTTCACCGTGCTCGTCGAGCGGGTACCAGATCGGGATCGGCACACCGAAGAAGCGCTGGCGGCTCACGAGCCAGTCGCCGTTGAGACCTTCGACCCAGTTGTCGTAGCGGTGCTGCATGTGGGCGGGATGCCACGTGACCTCGCCGCCCCGGGCGACGAGCGCGGCGCGGAGGTCGGTGTCGCGGCCGCCGTTGCGGATGTACCACTGGCGCGAGGTGACGATCTCGAGCGGACGGTCGCCGCGTTCGTAGAACTTCACCGGGTGCTGGACCGGGCGGGGCTCGCCGATGAGCAGACCTGTCTCGACCAGCTGTTCGACGACCACCTTCTGCGCCTGTTTGGCGGTGAGCCCGGCGATGCTCGCGTAGGCCTCGGCATCGACGCCCTGGGGCGCCTCGGCGTGCAGTCGGCCGTCACGGCCGATGATCGCCCGCATCGGCAGGTTCAGCTCGCGCCACCACGTCACGTCGGTGGTGTCGCCGAACGTGCAGATCATGGCGATGCCGGTGCCCTTGTCGGGTTGGGCGAGTTCGTGGGCGCGCACCTCGACCTGCTGGCCGTAGAGCGGCACGGTGACCGTGGTGCCGAAGAGCGCCTGGTAGCGCTCGTCGTCGGGATGGGCGACCAGCGCCACGCAGGCGGCGAGGAGCTCGGGGCGGGTGGTGTCGATCTCGATGGCCCCGTCCCCGTCGGCGCGTGCGAACGGGATCTTGTGGTAGGCGCCCGGCCGCTCACGATCTTCCATCTCGGCCTGCGCGACGGCGGTACGGAAGTCGACGTCCCAGAGCGTCGGCGCTTCCTGGCTGTAGGCCTCGCCGCGGGCGACGTTGCGGAGGAACGCCCGCTGGCTGGCGCGCCGCGAGCGCTCGTCAATCGTGGCGTAGTGGTGGTTCCAGTCGACCGACAGCCCGAGCCGCTTGAAGAGGTGCTCGAAGACCTGCTCATCGAGTTCGACCAGCTCGTCGCAGAGCTCGAGGAAGTTCGGGCGCGAGATCGGGATGGCGTGGTGGTTCTTCGGCGGATCACCGCGGAACGGCGGCTCGAACCCGGCCTCGTAGTGCTGGCTCGGATCGCAGCGCACGCCGTAGTAGTTCTGCACGCGTCGTTCGGTGGGCAGGCCGTTGTCGTCCCAGCCCATCGGGTAGAACACGGCCTTGCCGCGCATGCGCTGGTAGCGGGCGATGATGTCGGTGTGGGTGTAGCTGAACACGTGGCCCATGTGCAGCGAGCCGCTCACCGTGGGCGGTGGCGTGTCGATGGAGAACACGCCTTCGCGGGGCACCGACGCGTCGAAGCGGTAGGTGCCATCGGCGTCCCACTGGGCAGCCCAGCGCTCCTCGATGCCGTCGAGCGTCGGCTTGTCGGGGATGTTCGCCGCCGTAGTGGTCATAGAGGGCCGAGGCTACCGACTCGCCCCCTCCCCCTCCCCAGAACGTTTGCGCTGCGTTCCGGGTGACCCGGCTCACCCGGAATGCAACACAGACGGCAGGGAAATGGTGCCGGGGTGGCCGGAGGGGGTGCTCGTAGACTCCGGGACCGTGCTGCACCTCTACGACACCGCGACGCGTTCCGTGCGCGAGCTGGCTCTGCGCGAGCCGGGCAAGGTCAGCATCTACCTGTGCGGACCCACCGTGTACGGCCCTCCTCACCTCGGCCACGGCCGCGCCACGCTCGTCTACGACATCCTGCGCCGCTACCTCGAGTGGACCGGCCTCGAGGTCCGGCTCGTGTCGAACATCACCGACATCGAGGACAAGATCATCGAGCGTGCGCTGCGCGAGGGCCGCCCGTGGCAGGACATCACCACCAAGTGCGAAGCGGTGTGGTGGCAGGCGATGGACGCCGTCGACTTCCAGCGGCCCACCGACACGCCGCACGCCACGGACTACGTCGACGAGATGGTGACGATGATCGGCGAGTTGATCGAGCGCGACCACGCATACGTCACCGACGATGGCGTGTACATGTCGGTCGAGTCCGTCGACGACTACGGGCTGCTCGCTCATCAGTCGGTCGACGACATGCGTTCGGGTGGCGGTGACCGTGAGGTCGTCGGCGCTGCCGGCAAACGCCACCCGGCCGACTTCGTTCTGTGGAAGTTCGCAACCGGTCCGTCGACGGAGAGCGATCCGGCGTGGCCGTCACCGTGGGGCGCAGGCCGTCCGGGATGGCACTCCGAGTGCGTGGTGATGAGCCTCGACCTGCTCGGCGAGGGTTTCGATCTGCACGGTGGTGGCCAGGACCTGCGTTTCCCGCACCACGAGAACGAACGCGCCCAGGCCGTCGCGCTCGGCAAGACGTTCGCGAACCATTGGATGCACAACGGTTTCGTCGTCGACGCCGAGGGCGAGAAGATGTCGAAGAGCCTCGGGAACGTCTCGAACCTGCTCGACCTGATCGAGCACTACGACCCGCGTGCATACCGGATGGTGCTGTTGCAGTCGCACTACCGGAGCCCGGTGAAGATCACCCAGGATGGCATCGACGCGGCCGTCAAGTCCCTGGCGGGCCTTGACGCGTTCGCCGCTCGCGTCGCCGGCGTCGAACCGGCCGAGCCGGACTCCGCCGTGCTCGACGAGTTCCGTGCAGCGATGGACGACGACCTCGACACGCCGAGGGCGACGGCGTTGCTGTTCGACACCGTTCGCCGGGCGAACGCCGCCCTCGACGACGGCGACGACCATGCCGGACCGCTGGTCGCTGCCGTCCACGAGATCGCCGGCGCGGTCGGGCTGCGGCTCGGCTCCGAGGTGGTGGTCGACGCCGACGCGCTCGCACGTGCCCAAGCGCTCGACGACGCTCGTGCCGCCAAGGATTTCGCCACCGCCGACACGCTGCGGGCAGAACTCCAGGCCGAGGGATGGACGGTGGAGACAACACGCGACGGCACGTCGCTGCGGCGGTGACCACGCTCGTCGATCGGCCGGCACCGGCTGCGGCCGCACCGGCAGTCGAGGCGCCGACCGCGTTCCCGGCGATGGGATACCAGCCGTCGCTCGACGGGCTGCGTGCCCTGTCCGTCGGCGTGGTCCTGCTCTACCACGCAGGGTTCTCGTGGATGCACGGCGGGTTCTTCGGTGTCGAGGTGTTCTTCGTGGTCTCCGGATTCCTGATCACGTCACTGCTGCTCGACGAACACGGTCGCAACGGCGAGGTGTCGTTCCGTCAGTTCTGGCTCCGCCGTGCACGCCGGCTCTTCCCGGCGCTCTACGCCGTGCTGCTCGCCGTCGCGGTGTGGGCAGCGATCGCCGGCACGGCCGAGCAGCAGTCGCAGGTGCGTCGGGACATCCCGTGGTCGGTCTTCTACGTCAACAACTGGGGCCAGATCCTCGGCAACGTGCCCTACTTCGCCGGCGAGCCGCCGCTGCTGCGACACCTCTGGAGCCTGGCAGTGGAGGAGCAGTGGTACCTGATCTGGCCGTTGGTGTTCGTCGCACTGATCCGGTTCCGAGCACCTCGTCATGTCGTCGGCGGAGCGATCATCGCCGCAGCGTTCGTGGTGTTCGCCTACATGTTCTGGATGCACTCGCGCACCCCGACGCCCCTTGGCGGCCCGCCGGCGGCGTTCGAGGGCGTCGACCGAACCAACTTCCTGTACCTCTCGACGGTCACCCGTGCCGGCGGACTCCTGCTCGGAGCCGGAGCTGCGTTCCTCTGGCGGCCATGGCGGTGGACGCACGCGCCCGACGCGCCGGTCGGCCGTGTCCTCGATCCGGTCGGCGCCGCAGCGGTGGCGATGCTCGGTTGCGCGGCCTCGGTCGCCGTGCTCACCGAGGGGTACGTGTACCAGTGGCTGCTGCCGCTCGTGTCGATCCTGTCGCTGGTCGCCGTGATGGTCGCCGTCCATCCCGCCGCCGTCGGGTTCCGCCGCATCATGAGCTGGAACCCGCTGGTCGAGATGGGCAAGCGGAGCTACGGGCTGTACCTGTGGAGTTGGCCGATCTTCGTGATCGTCGGCGCCACCACCGGTTCGGTGTCGAACTTCGTGTGGGCAATGGTCCTCACGGTCGCCGTCTCCGAGGCCTCGTACCGGTACCTGGAAACCCCGGTGCGCAAGGGCGTCGTCGGCCGGTGGTGGAACGACCGGGCGACGATCACCTACTGGCCGCTCGCGGGCGGTGCGGTGCTGGCCGGCGCGTTGCTGCTGTTCTACGTCAGCGTCGACGAGTTCAACCGTTTCGAGGGCGGCGACGAGGCGGTGTTCGAGCTCGACGCTGGCGCCGCTGCACCCGCTGCTGACACCGTCGTCGCACCAACCGACTCTGTGGCACTCGTGGACCCGTCGACCGCGCCGGCCACCACCGTCGCGACGGCACCCGCAGTCGTGCCGGCGACGTCGGCGACACTGGCGATCGTCGGTGACTCGCAGGCGAACGCGCTCGCGATCAACCTGCCCGATGGGATCGACGGCGTGTTCCCGGCCGTGGTCAACGGGAGCGTCGACGGCTGCAGCGTGTACGACTCGGGCTCGGTGCAGAGTTCGGTCCGGTTCGGCAACAACTTCTCGATCTGTCAGGGCTGGCAACAGGAGTGGGCCGACGCAGCCGCCGGCAACGACGTCGCTCTGGTCGTCGTCGGCGCATGGGACGTGTTCGACATCGACGACAACGGCACGATCTACGGCTTCGCAACGCCGGAGGGTGATGCACTGTTCGTTCGGAACCTGTCCTCGGGGATCGACGCGATGCTCGACGAGGGAGCCAACGTCGGGCTGCTGGAAGTCGCCTGCATGCGACCCCAGGACGTCGAAGGCGCAGGCGTCCGGGCGCTGCCCGAACGCGGCGACGACACGCGCGTCGCCCATGTCAACGACCTGCTTCGCCAGACCGCTGCCTCGTACGACTCGGATCGGGTGGAGTTCGTCGAGGGGCCCGACGAATGGTGCAACGACGAGGCGATCGCCACCGACCTCGGCTACCGCTGGGATGGGGTCCACGTCTACACACCTGGCGCCAATCTGATCTACACCACCGTCGCGCCGGACCTGCTCCGCCTCGCCGCAGTCTGAGCGCTCGCTCAGCGCTCCCGCCGAAGCGATGAGTCTTCGCGCGACCTGTCCGCGCGGAAACTCATCGCGTTGGGTCGTCCGCCGAAGCGATGAGTCTTCGCGCGACCTGTCCGCGCGGTAACTCATCGCGTTGGGGTCAGCGCGCGGCGATCGTGCAGGGACCGGCGTTGCAGACGTCGATCAGTTCGCCCTCGAAGAGGAACGCCGCCTTCTGGCGCCGGACCTCGACGTCGTTGCGGGGATCACCGTGCGGATCGCGGCTGGTGCTCGGTGGAACTGCCTCGACGGGAATCGGATCGGAGCCCGAGTCCCACATGACGAGCGCAGAGCTGTCGCGGGCGTAGTCGAGCGCGTCGATACCCCAACCGGGATCGGCCTCGCGACTGCGCCCGTCGGCCGTCACGGGACGATGGATCGGCACGCCCATCGTCCGCGCGGCCACCAGTGCGGTGAGTTCCGACACCTGCCAGTCGCCGAACGCCACGTGCATCAGCACGTCCTTGGCAGGCGTGCCCGGCAAGGGGTCGTCGACGATGTGGCGCACGTAGCCGGCGCCCTCGGTCCTGTCCCACAGCATCTGGACGACGCCAAGCGCGATCGCCCGGTCGACCGCATCGGGATAGGCGGCGACGAAGATCGACTCGAACGGATCGAAGTCGACCGAGCGGGGCAGCAACGTCGAATAGTTCATCCCGACCGCGCCGAGTGCGAAGCGTTCGACGTCGGTCGAGATCGCCGCGAGCGCCATCCCCATGATCCCACCCTGGCTGTTTCCGTCGTAGACGAGCGTCGAGTTGTCGAGCATTGCCGAACCGTCGTCACGAAGGAACTCCGGCTCGCCGACGAGACCGTTGTCGGCGAGGACGAGGCGGCCGAGCACCAGCTGATCGACGAGGCCCTGGCTCATCCGATCGATGAATGTGGGGAAGCTCGACAGGTCCCCGAGCGCGGCGACGGCGGTGAGGATGTCGTCGTCGCTGAAGCCTGCCCACTTGGTGGCGCAGTAGATCGCATTGTGCTCGTTCGACATCGCGACGATGTTCGCGGCGGTGACCTCGAGGTGTGATCCGAGCAGGCCGTGGCCGTACACGACCGCGTTGGCCGGTCCGACGCCGCCGACGCCGTCGACCACGGCGTCGGCGATTCCGCACGCGAAGGGCGCTTGGAGGACGCCGTTGATCTCCGGCCGGCCGTCGTCGCCCCGGTTGAGTTCCATGCCCGGTCCGCCGCCGAGGTTCATCCAATTCGGAACAGAGAACGTGCCTTCGACGAGCCGTGCCAGGCCCGGCTCTGCGTTCTCGGTGACCGTCGTGATCTCGAACTCGGGGGTCGCGTCCCCGAGCCCGTCGAGCGTCTCGTCGCGCATGCTGAGGATGTCGGCGGTGGTGTTCGCGGTGCTCGCCGTGGTGAACGACCAGGCGAGCTGCAGCTCCGCCGCTGGGACGCCGCCTCGTTCGAGCGCGTCGATTGTCTCGGTCATGGTGTCGCGCCGATCCTCGATCGCTCCGACGTCGGTGCCGAGTCCGTCGCGGAGCGCACGGAAGGCCGGAGTGGGAACAACGGGTGTTCCCTCAGCCGTCACGAGTCCGCGGAGGCCGACGGCGTACGTGGTCGCTGCTTCGAGGCTCACGGCGGGATGGATGACGAGCAGATGCCCGTCGGGCCCGCCGGCGTCGACGTCGACCTCGGCCCACAGCGGCACACGGTCGCCGGTCGCCGTGTCGGCCAGCACCACTGGAGCGTCGCTCGCAAATGACGCCTGCAGATCGGTCCACGACGGCAGGTTCGATGCCGCGGGGTCGAGGCCGGCGATCCAGGTGAGGATCGGGGAGTTGGCGCTGAATCCGTCGGCCAGGTTCCACGCCGCCGGATCGATTGCCACACCACTCGAGTTGGTCGGCAGGCCTTGCTCGGGGAAGGCGACCCGGCGAAGGGTCGGCGAGGTGCCGTCGTCGACGGTCAGCGCGTCGCTCGGAAACGGCAGAACGCAGGCGCGCGTGTCGAGCGGATCGCATCCGGGCGGCGATGACGCGAGCTGTGTCACGATCGCGTCGACGGTGGCGCGGTCCGCGGCGATGGTCGTCGTGGTCGTCGCGACGTCTGCCTCGGTCGTCGGTGGCGAGGCGGTGACAGCTGTCGTGCCGGCAGGAGCCGATGGGCCGACCGACGTCGTTTCGGACGAGGTCTCCGACGAACTGCATCCCGCGACCACCCCGGCGACGAGCAGTGTCCCGAACAGCGATCGCGTCCGCAGCATCGGGCGCGACCGTACTGGACGGCTTCGTGGCCGTGTCTCAGGGTGCCACGTCCGCGACGGAAGTTACCGATGAGTAGACATCTTCGTTACCGGTGGGTAACTTGTGGTCATGACGGACTTCTCGCTCAACCTCAACGAAGACCAGCTGCAGATCCAGAAGTGGGTCCACGACTTCGCCGAAGGCGTCATCCGCCCGGTGGCCGGGGAGTGGGACGAACGCGAGGAGTTCCCGTGGCCCGTCGTCGAGGAGGCTGCGCAGATCGGCCTGTACGGCGTCGACTTCCTTCTGAACGCCATGGGTGATCCCACCGGTCTGACGCTCCCGGTCGCGATCGAAGAACTCTTCTGGGGCGACGCCGGCATCGGCATGGCGATCATGGGCTCGGCCCTCGCGGCGGCCGGTATCGCCGGCAATGGCACCCCCGAACAGGTCATGGAGTGGGCGCCACAGTGCTACGGCACCGCCGACAACGTGATGCTCGGTGCGTTCTGCGTCAGCGAGCCGGACGCCGGCTCCGACGTCTCAAGCCTGCGCACCCGTGCGGTCTACAACGAGGCCAAGGACGAGTGGACCCTCAACGGCACCAAGGCGTGGATCACCAACGGCGGTATCGCCGACGTGCACGTCGTGGTCGCCAGCGTCGACCCCGAACTGAAGTCCAAGGGCCAGGCCAGCTTCATCGTGCCGCCGAAGACCCCGGGTCTCTCGATGGGCCAGAAGTACAAGAAGCACGGCATCCGCGCCAGCCACACCTCCGAGGTCGTCCTCGACGACGTCAAGGTGCCTGGCTCGTGCCTGCTCGGCGGCAAGGAGAAGCTCGACGCCAAGCTCGCCCGCGCCCGCGAGAACGTGTCGACCGGCAAGCAGCCGGCGATGGCCACCTTCGAGGCCACTCGCCCCGCCGTCGGTGCCCAGGCGCTCGGCGTCGCCCGTGCGGCCTACGAGTACTCGCTCGAGTACGCCAAGGAGCGTGTCGCATTCGGCCGGCCGATCATCATGAACCAGGCGATTGCGTTCAAGCTCGCCAACATGGCCACGGAGATCGACGCCAGCCGCCTGCTGATCTGGCGCGCCGCCTGGCTCGCCAAGAACGGTCAGTTCAAGAACGGCGAGGGCTCGATGTCGAAGTGGAAGGCGTCGGAGACCGCCGTGCGCGTCACCGAGGAGGCCATCCAGATTCTCGGCGGTTACGGCTACACCCGTGAGTACCCCGTCGAGCGCTGGCACCGTGACGCGAAGATCCACACGATCTTCGAAGGCACCAGCGAGATCCAACAGCTGGTCATCTCCCGGGCGATCTCCGGCATGCGTATCGAGTGATTTTTCCACACGCTCGCAGCCGTGCACTTCTCCCCGGATCTGGTCTCGACAGTCGCGACCAGATCCGTCGAGAAGTGTCCCAAGCCGCGGCTCAGGGGCTGAAGTCGTAGAAGTACTCGTCGATCAGGCGACTGTCGGACTCGCGGGGATTGCGCGCACGGATCGCGGCGGCGGAGACCCGGGTGAAGTAGTGCCAGTCGCCGAATCGGTCCCATTTGCGCACGCAGACAGTTGCGGGTGCTGATCGCACGTTGCGGAATCGGCGACTCGTCGTGCGCCCACGTCGGCGCAGCCGTCGAGCAAAATCGAGATCCTCGGCGATCCGCAACGTCTCGTCGAAGCCACCGATCGCATCGAAGTCGTCCCGGCGGCACCAGAACATCACTGCGCCGGACCTGGACAGGGTCATCACCGAGCGCATGATGAACTCGGTAACGGCCAGTCCGAGGGAGCTTCGTTCCATGACGAAGCCGCACCCTCCTCCCACGACGGCGCCCGAGTCGATGAGCTGAATCACCTCGACGAGCGCGTGCGGATGAATGACCGTGTCCGCGTCGATCGTCACGAGGATCTCACCGTTCGATGCAGCGACGCCGGCGTTGCGAGTCGCGGCGATGTTCCGCTGTTGGTCCACGACGACCACGGCACCAGCGGCTTCGGCGATGGACTTCGTCGCGTCCGTGCAGCGGTTGGCGACGACCACGATCTCAGCGCTCGAACCGGAACGGGCGATCGCGCATCGGAGTGCCTCCAGTCCTCGGGGGAGCAGTTCTTCCTCGTTGTGAGCCGGCACGATGATCGAGAATCGGGGACGCTACGCCACGCAGAGTCGTCGCCGATCGTTTCGGGCGTGGTCTCATCCGGTTGCCTCCCTCACTGGCGCTGCATCGAGTGAGGAGATCCTGGCCAACGTGAAGCCGGTCTCTGGAAACACTCAAGGTAGTGTTCAGCCAGGATGGCCGAGTACGCCAGACGAACACCAAGCGTGGTCGAAATGCGCGCTCCGTGTTGACG
>DATKXG010000373.1:0-6866 GCA_035529175.1 Ilumatobacteraceae bacterium | reverse complement strand
AGCAGGTCGAACTCGGTCTTGGAGAGCTGGACCTCCCGCTCGCCGCGGAACGCTCGACGCCCGGAGGTGTCCAGTCGAAGATCGCCGAGGACGAGCTCGCCCTCGGGTTGCTCTGCGTCATCGGAGCCGTAACCCGAGCGGCGAAGCAGCGCTCGAATCCGCGCAAGCAGCTCGTCGAGGTCGTACGGCTTGGGCAGGTAGTCGTCGGCGCCGGCGTCGAGGCCGGCGACACGATCGCTGGTCTCGGTGCGGGCAGTCAGCATCAACACGGGGAGCTTGCTGGACTCGGATCGCAGCACCCGGCACACGGTCAGGCCGTCAACGATCGGCATCGACACGTCGAGCAGCAGGACATCGGGCTCCGATTGACGGATCGCTTCGAGCGCTTCGGCGCCATTGTTCGACGACGCGACCGTGTAGCCCTCGAGCTGGAGGGCTCGTACGAGGGATTCGCGCACGGCTCGGTCATCTTCGGCGACGAGGATGCGAGCGCTCGTTGTGTCCGTCACGTCCGCCAGTCTGCTCGCACGCGGTGAGAATCCGGTGTGACCCCACCCTGTCCTTCCGGACCCGACCCGAAAAGACAGGGTCCGCGTTCATCGGTTTGCTACGAACGAGAGGTGCAGATCG
The DNA here is from genome assembly GCA_035529175.1 of Ilumatobacteraceae bacterium. GTDB lineage: Bacteria > Actinomycetota > Acidimicrobiia > Acidimicrobiales > Ilumatobacteraceae > Sva-07. The sequence continues at coordinate 6,236 of DATKXG010000373.1, read as the reverse complement.
CCGATCGCCCGTTCGCTCCGCTCGTACTCGGCGCGATCGCGGCCGGTGGAGCGATCGGAGCAACCGGCCGCTGGGGAGTCGCCGAACTCGTCGACGCTGCCGGAACACCGCACGTGCCCGGCACCTGGCCGTGGGCGACGCTCATCGTCAACCTGATCGGGTGTCTGCTGATCGGTCTGGCGGCGCGGACGCTGTCGGCCGGAACCATCGCGTGGGCATTCGCCGTGACCGGCGTGCTCGGCGGATTCACGACGTTCTCGGCACTTGCAGTCGAGCTGAACGATCTCGCCGACGCCGAACGCCTCCCGGTTGCCGTGCTCTACGGCGCCGTCACGCTCGCTGCGGGTGTCGGCGCCACATTCGTCGCCCACCGGCCCATCGAGGTCGGCGAATGACGGCGGTGCTGTTCGTCGCGGCGGCCGGGCTCGGCGCGCTCGGGCGGCACCTGGTGGCGCAGTTCGCCTGCTCGTGGGTGTCGCTGCTGTGGGTGAACTCGATCGGCGCCGGTGTGCTCGGCCTGATCGCGGCATCCGACCTGGGAACCGACGCGCGGACGATTCTCGGCGTCGGATTCTGTGGCGCACTGACGACCTTCTCGTCGTTCGCCATGGAGACGCGCTCTCTCGGCTGGCGCTGGGGCAGCGTCTACGCGGGCGTCACCGTGATGTCCGCGTGCGCGGCCGCCTCCCTCGGCAGCACCTTCGCGTGACGATTACATCGCGGGTCTGACCCGTGACGTCATCGTTACAACAGGGGTCTGACCCGTGATGTAATCAGGCGGTCTCGAGGATGCGGACCGGGATCTCGCGCGGACCGCGGACCATGCCGACGCTCCACCTGGTGTCGCCGGCGAGTTCAAAGCGCGGAAAGCGCTCGATGAACTCCTCGATGGCGACCTTGAGCTCGAGGCGGGCGAGGTTCGAGCCCACACAACGGTGAATGCCGAGCCCGAACGCCGCGTGCCGGTTCTCCGCACGGTCGATGACGAAGGTGTCGGGATCCTCGAACTTCAGCGGATCACGGTTGGCGGCCGGGAACGCCAGGAGCACCCAGTCGTCCTTCTTCATCGGGCAGCCGTGGAAGTCGAGATCCTCCGTGACCAGTCGGCCCATCGTGACGGGTGCGTAGGCCCGCAGGAACTCCTCGAGCGCGAAGGTCATGACCTCGGGGTCGTCCAGCAGGCGCTGGTGATCCTCCGGATGCTGGGCGAGATGCCACAGCGACGATCCGATCGCCGACCATGTGGTGTCGACTCCGGCGACGAGCAGGAGGATGATCATGCCCTCGACGACTTCGTCGGCGAGCGTGTTGCCGTCGACTTCGACGTTCATCAGGAAATTCGTGAGGTCGTCGCGCGGGTTCTCACGATGGTCCGCGATCTGCTGCTGGACGTAGGCGCCGAAGTCGTTCGACGCCTGACGTGTCCCTGGCTCCTCGTTGATGCGCTCCAGGACCTCATGGACCATCTCTCGGAACATCGCCTCGTCCTCCTGCGGGAAGCCGAGCATCCGACCGATCACGTTCACCGGGATGTGCTGCGCGTACTGGATCGCCGCGTCGATGACGGTCTCACCGGGCGTGATGTCTCCCATCTCGTCCAGCAACCGCTTGCACAAGAGCCGGATCTCGCCTTCCCACGGCTCGATCACCTTCGGCGCGAACGCCGGCAGGAGCAATCGACGCGCCATGGCGTGGAAGGGAGGATCGCTGGTGATCGGTGGGGCGAGGCCGATCGGGGCGGGCAACGCCCGGTCGCCGGGTCGCCCGACACCGGGCACGACCGCCCGGCTCGAGAAATGCTCCGTGTCGTAGGCAATCTCGTGGACCGTGTCGTGCGTCAACGGCACCCACATGCCGCCGTATCGATTGGAGTGCGCGATCGGGCACCCACCCTCACGGACTGCCTTCCACACCTCGGGAGCGTTGGGGTTGTAGGCACGGTCAGCGTGGTCGAAGTCGGTCGCGAAGTCGGTCACCGGGCCGTAATCGGCAGCGTCGTACGGTACCCGCTGCCAGACATCCGTGCCTTCGGGGCGGCTGCCGACGATGAACTCCATGGTCTCGCCGTTGCGTTCCCAGGTGATGATCTTGTTGCCGGTGTCCGGGTCGATTCGGACGTCCGGCGTCATCGCGTTCTCGTTGACGGAGTCGGTGCTCTCGTCGATGCTCATGTCAGCCGTTCTCCGTGATGGTGATCGCGTACTCGGGACAGTTGGAGGCTGCGAGACGGGCCTTGTCCTGCAACTCTGCGGGCACATCGCCCTCGACGAGCAACATGGCCTGGCCGTAATCGTCGACATCGAACAATTCCGGCGCCAACGCATAGCAGCGGTTGTGGCCCTGGCACTTCTCTGCATCGAGGTGTACACGCATATTTTCGACTGTAGAGGCCAGAGTGGGGCGGTGACCAGCGAACGGGCAACTTTTTCGAACAATGTTCCAATGCTGCTGTTGCCACCCTCGGAGGGCAAGGCGGAGGGTGGCAATCGACGGCGCGCACCGTGGACACCGGATGCCGGTTCGTTCGGAGCGCGACTCGGTGACCGTCGAGCCACGGTCGTCGACGCACTCCTCGCGGTGCACGGCGGCGACGAGAAACTGCTCGGGGTGCGCGGTGAGCACCTGCTCCGCGCTCAGTCGGCGAACAGCTCCCTCATCGGCGCAGCGACGCTCCCGGCGTGGCAGCGCTACACCGGCGTCGTGTGGGACCACCTCGATCCGGCCACGCTGGCCCCAGCTGCGCACAGGCAGATCGTCGTCGTGTCCGGATTGCTCGGGTTGGTGCGCGGTGACGACCCGGTACCCGACTACCGCCTGAAGATGGGCGCCAACCTCCGCCCGCTCGGCAAGCTCTCGACGTGGTGGCGAGAGGCGCTGACCGCGGAACTCGAGCGCCTCTCGCGGCGTCGATTCGTCGTCGACCTGCTCCCCCAGGAACATCGCGCCGCACTCGTCCTCGACGGCGTCGCTGGCATGTCGCTCACCCTGGTGGATCCAACGGGCAAACCCGGCGGTCACTTCGCAAAGGCCGCCAAGGGCGAGCTCGCGCGCGCCATCCTGACCGACGGCCTCGGCGTCATCGAGACATGGAGCCATCCGCAGTTCGACCTCGCCGTCACCACACTCTGACCCGAGCTCGTCCCGACCCCCCGCCCAACCGAAAATTCGGAGCGAACGTTGCGTCCAGCGCGACGATGGCTCCGAATTTCGGGGTGGTCCGGACTGCGCCACCCAAATTCGGAGCGACGGTTGCGCCAGGCGCAACGTCGGCTCCGAATTTTCGATGGGGGCTGGGAGATGGGGCGGGAGGGTCCGGGGTGGGAGGGTCAGGTGGGCCGGGTGGGTCGGGCGGGCCGGGTGGTCGGGACGAGCGTGGTGAGGAACACCACCACGGCCGCCGGCACGGTGACGATCGCCATGGCCTGGCCGACACCGAGCGCCTCGGTGTCGGCCAACGCGCCGACCACCAGCGGCGTCAGCAGTCCGGCGCCTCGCTGACCGATCAGCATCGACGCGAACCCCGATCCCGGGGGTCCCGGCGAGCGCGCCGCACGGTCGTAGAGCTGCGGGAACAGCACCGACGTCCCCAGCCCGGCAACGAGGAATCCTGCGATCGACGCCGCAACGTTCGGGACCAGCGTGGCGATCAACGAGCCCGATCCGGCGACCAACGCAGCGAGCCGAATGAGATCGGTCGGACCGACTCGCACCTGCACCCAGTCACCGCCCAACCGACCGATCGTCATGCCGGACGTGAAGGCCAGGAACGCAAGACCGGCGAGGCTCGGCCGGGCGGCGAGGTCCTCGCCGAGCCGGAACGAGGCCCAGTCGCCGTTGGCGACCTCGAGCATCATCGCCATCGCCCCACCCACCGCCAGCAGCAACGACGCGGTGCTCAACGCCCGCCGCAGCGGTCGGCTGCTCGTCGCGGCGGCCTCCTCCAGTTCGGGCGCCTCGTCCCGGCGCAGCAGGCCGGGCGCGACGAAGGCGAGCGCAGCCACGAGCAGCACCGCCACGATCGTCAGGTGTACCGGCGTGCTCACCCCGGCGCGCAGGGTCAGCACCGTGACCACCCCACCGGTGACAGTCCCCAGGCTCCAGAACCCGTGCAGACGGTTCATCACCGGCGTGTGGCGCCGCGCGCTGAGCGCCGAGCCCTGCACGTTCATGGCGACGTCGATGAAGACGTCGAAGAACAGCAGCCCGAACAGCGCGGCGACGAGGAGCACCGGACCGGTGGAGAACCCGATCACCGGGAGGAAGGCGATCGAGGATGCGGCGCCGTAGATCATCACCCGTCGGCTGCCGAACCGTGCGATCACCCGACCGGTGAGCAACGAACCGACGAGGCTCGCCACGCTGCCGAGTGTGAGAACGAGCCCGAGTGCGCCGATCGAGATGTCGACGCGCTCTCGGATGTCGGGCAGTCGCGGGATCCACGTGGCGTACACCGCACCGTTCGCGAAGAACTGCACAGCGACCGAGCGCAGCGCCCGTCGATCGAGGGCGTCGTACGCGGCGGCGCTCACTCGGCGCAGACGGCGACGAGACGTTCGAGCGCCTCGGGGCCTGTGACATCGACAACTGTGGCGATGGGGCCGCCGTCGCCGACGACCGCGGCGAGCGGTCCGCCGCGGACCGAGCCAGACGTCAGCACGACGAAGTCGGTTGCAGGCGTCGCCTGCTGTGCGATCGCGGCCTTGGCGATCGTGCGCCAGACCGCATCGAGCCGTGACAGGCCGGGGCGCGCCGGGGTGTGCACTCCCCCGAGTTCGAACAGCCGTGCAACTCCGTCGGGGCCGACCGCACGGAAGCTGACGGTGACGCCCGGGGCGACCCGCACGTTCTCCTCGACGTCGACGAATCCGGCGGCGTCGAGCAACGTGCGCGCCATCTCCTTCAACGTGCGGCGTTCGGTTGCCGCGACGGGCACCATCGACGCCACCCGTTCACGAGCCCGGCGGACGTAGTCGGGATCGGTGTCGTAGCCGACATAGCGACGGCCGGTGTTCGCCGCGGCGACCGCGGTGGTTCCCGACCCTACGAACGGGTCGAGCACGACGTCGCCGTCGTAGGTGAACAGCTGGATGCAGCGTTCGACCAGAGCGACGGGGAACGGCGCGGGGTGGCCGACGCGGGTGGCGCTCTCGGCCGGGATCTCCCAGACGTCGAGCGTGGCCTCCATGAACTCGTCGCCGGGAATGGTTGCGCCACCGGGCTCTCCGGGTGACGCCGACCGTCCGACGCGGTCGAAGCGACCCTTGCTCGCGACGATCACCCGCTCGGTGGTGTCACGCAGCACCGGGTTCGCCGGCGACTGGTACGACCCCCACGCGCACGAACCGCTGGCGCCGCGTTGCTTCTGCCAGATGACCTCGCCGCGCAACAGCAGGCGCAGGTCGTCCTGGAGAATCGTCGTGACGTCGGCGGCAAGGCTGCGATAGGGGCGGCGGCCGAGGTTGGCGACGTTGACGGCGATGCGGCCACCCGGTTCCAGGGTGCGAACGCACTCGGCGAACACGTCGCGCAACATCGCCAGGTAGTCGAGGTAGTCGCCCGGAACGTGGCCTTCGCCGAGCGCGGTCTCGTACTCCTTGCCGGCGAAGTACGGCGGCGAGGTGACGACGAGCGCCACCGACGCGTCAGGCACCGCCGACATGTCGCGGGCGTCGCCGACGTGGATGACGTCGAGTTCGCCGGGCTCGCCGAGCGCGTCGTCGTCGCTGACCTCCGGCGGCGCGAAGCGCGCGTAGAAGTCGGTCGAGTCGTGCGACTCGCGCTTGCCGACGCCGAAGGACGAGGTGGACGTACCCATTCGAATCCGTTCAGCTCTCGGCATCGCCGGTGGGGAGGTTGATCGGCGGGTTCACACCATCGGCCGCGCGCTGCACCCGCGCCACAGAGGCCTCGCGCGTGGAGTCGTGTGTCAAGATCCAGAACCGTCCTGCCGTGATCCCGGCGACGACCTCAGCGGCGACCTGGCTCGCAGGGATGCCGCCGTCGACGCCCGCAGCGAGCGCCTGATTGATGAACTGGGCCACCGGCGAATCGACGGTCTCCGGCTCCTTGTCCTTGCTCTTCAGGTCGGTCTTGACGAAGAACGGGCAGAGGACACTCGCACCGACCGGGGATCCGATCAGTCCGAGTTCGAGGAACAGACTTTCGCTCAGGCCGACGACGGCGTGCTTGCTCGCCACATACGGAGCGATGCCCGGCGCACCCCGCAGACCGGCGTC
>DATKXG010000372.1:0-5023 GCA_035529175.1 Ilumatobacteraceae bacterium | reverse complement strand
GAGCCACCGCTCGTCGATCGAGGTCACACGGTCGTGCACGATCAACTCGTCGGTCCGCAGCGATGACGCCCAGTGGACCGAGTTCGTCGCGTCACCGCGCCGCCACGGTCGCACGCCGTCGATCTCGCCGCCGTGGTTGCCGCGTCGCGCGGCGACCGAGCCCTCGCGGTCGGAGGTGCTCCTCTCGACCTCGAGCAGCGGGCCGCGTCCGATCGGTGCGACGTGCAGCGGTTCGATGGTGACGTTCTGCGCCCGTCGCCACCAGAACAGACCGGCCGGGCCGGCGACCTGCACGGTGACGGTGAACTCGGTCACGATCCCGGGCGATTCGAACCGCACCGTGAGGCCGTGGGTGTCCGACATCGCGGTGCCGGCCGGGCTGTCCGGATGATCGATGCTGACGACCGCGCCGTCGGGCCGCGTGAGCGTGATCCGACGCCGCGCGATCGCTCGTGGTGATCCAGGGCCGTCGATCGTGACCAGCACGGCCACATCGTCCCCGACCGTCGCGACGCTCGGCGCGATCGCAGAGCGGACGTGGACCGAACGCGCCGACCACCATCCGGCGATGATCTCGTACACCGCCGCAACGAGCGCCGCAGCGAGGATCAGGATCACCGCCGTTGCGCCGGTCAGGCGAGCGATCGCCGCGCTGGCGAGCCATGCCCCCAGCAGCGAGCCCGTGCCCGGTGACCAACCGCTCGGGCGTACGCGCGCGTCGTGGGTGGGCGACGATCGAGCGTCGGCTGCGTCGGCTGTGTCGACCGTCGCCATCAGCGAGTCGGAGGGTCGATCCCGGCGAGACAGTCGGCGACGAGTTCTCGACCGGCATCGACGCCGACGTGTGTTCCGGCGACGCGGTGGGCGAGGGCCGGGCCGGCCGCTCGCACGACATCGTCGGGAGTGATGAACGTTCTGCCCGTCATCGCGGCGAACGCGCGGGCCAGTGCGACGACGGCCACGCCGCCTCGCGTGGACGCGCCGACGCGGACCGACGGATGTTCGCGCGTCGCCTGGAGGAGTCGCACCACGTAGCCGGCGATTGCATCGCTGATGTGCACCGTGGCGACGGCCGCGCGAGCGGCGTCGAGGTGGTCGAGCGTCGCGACCGGCTCCAGTGCATCGAGCACGGTCCGTCCCCGCCGTCCGGTGAGCACCTCGAGTTCGGCAGCCGCGGGAGCCCGTCCGGGGGTGACGACGGCGCGGAAGCGGTCGAGGGAGCCCTCGCCGAGTCCATAGGTCCCTGCGATGTCGACGGGGTTCTGGGTGGCGACGATCATGAAGGGGTCGGGCAGCGGGTGCACGACGCCGTCCACCGTCACCGTGGCTTCCTCGGCGAGTTCGAGCAGCGCCGACTGGGTACGTGGCGTCGCACGGTTCAATTCGTCGAACACGACGATGTTGGCGAACACCGGGCCGGGCCGGAACGTCATGCTGTCGATGTCGAGGCGTCCGCTCGGAACCATCGATCCGGTGATGTCGCCGGGCAGCAGGTCCGAGGTGCCCTGGATGCGGTGGAACGTGCCGCCGATGCTGCGTGCCATCACCTGGGCCAGCAGGGTCTTGCCGACACCCGGGATGTCCTCGATCAGGAGATGGCCGCCCGAGAGCAACGTGGCGACGGCCACTTCGGCGACGTCGTGCTTGCCGGCGATCACCGCGTCGATGTTCGCCACCAGCCGAGCGCCGAGTCCGGCGACGTCGCCCGGACTGCCGGTCGAACCACTGGGCGCGGAACCGGGAGTGGGGTCGATCGTGATGTCGGGCGCGTTCATGGTCGGCGGCGGCAAGGTGTCCACGAGGGAATCATCGGCACCGATGGCCCCCGTCTTGACCCTCCTTGACCCGCCGAACCACCCATCCTCGTCGACCGGGTCGGCGCTGCGACGGGAGGTGGACGGCGGGCGAACGCACGGTGAACGAATCGCGCAGGATCGTTACACAAGTCCCACGACACGGACGCACGGCCTGCACTAGGTTGATTTCTGCAAGCACCGAAACCACCGTGGCACGGCCACGAAGCAGGAGGTAGCAATGAGCCAGCGTCACCGGTCTCCCGAGACTGTGTTGCCACTCAAGCAGGAAGTGCGTGCCCACGCCCACAGCGAACGGCACCGCATCCACGTCGAGTTGCAGAGCGTCGCTCAAGACGTCAGTGCCGGTCTCGAACCCGAAGACGTGCACGAACCCGGCATGGCGTGGAAGCCGATCGGCCACCACGACTCCGAGGTCGCGAAGAACAAGCTCGCCAAGCGCACCCGCACCAAGCGGCACTGGAAGACCAAGATGTGGAAGCGTCGCACCCAGCTGCGTCGCGACCGGGCCGACCAGATGCGTCTGGCCCGTGAGAATTCCGGCCTCGTCGGCTACTGATTCCGCGGATCGCTCCCGAACCCCGCGGCCTCAGACGAGGTCGCGGGGTCGATGGATCCACGCAGTGACGAATTCTTCACGCCGTTCGTTCCATTCCTCGACGGTGATGCCGTACCGCACGTGGTCCTCCCACGTGCCGTTGATCTCGAGGTAGCGCTGGGCGACACCCTCGTCGCGGATGTTCAGCTTCTCCATGATCCGGCGGCTGCGGTCGTTGCGCGGGACGATGCAGATCTCCAATCGATGCAGTGACAGCTGCTCGAATCCGAACTGCATCACCACGGCCACGGCCTCGGCGACATAGGAGTTGCCGGCCTGGCGCTGGTCGATCCAGTAGCCGATCGTGCCCGACTGCATCGCCCCGCGAACCACGTTGTTGAGGTTGACCTCACCCGCCACCTGCTGGTCGACGAACAGTCCGAACTGGTACGCGGTCCCGGCGGCGCGATCGCGGTCGCGCTGCTGGCAGCGAGCGGCGAACGCACTGCGGTCGGTGACGGGATCGGGCTGGTGGAGCGGTCGACTCGGTTCCCAGACGGTGAGCCAGTCGGCGTTGCGTTGGCGTACCTCGCTCCACGACCGGAAGTCGTTGGCCGCCAGTGGTCGCAGCATCACCCGGCGGCCGTACAGCCGGACCGGCGAGTTCGACCGGGAGGGGTGACGCAGGACCATCAGGGCGCCGCCTGCGATGGCTGGATTCCCACGGTGCGCAGGTCGAGGCGTCGCATGACTCCCAGTATCACGCAGCACGTGGCGACGATCGACTCGACGTGCTCATCGGGGAGGCCGGGATTGTGCCGCCGGTCGGCCGCGTCCTCGACGGCGAGCGTGCGGAACACCTCGTCGGCGTCGGCCCGGTGCAGCTCGTAGCCGATCGGGATCTCGTCGGCGCCGATCTCGACTCGAGCCATCGCCTCGGCGTGGGCCCCGGAGGCGATCACGGCGGGCGTCGCGGCGATCGACGGCGCCTCGATGAGCAGATCGTCGAGGTGGTCCTGCACCAGCCCCAACGCGTTGGTCAGATCTGCGGGCAGGGGCGGGTCGCTGCCGCGCAGCGGCCCGTCGAGCAGCGTGGCCGGCCCGACCGGAACGGTGTGGATGCCGCCGCCGTCGACGTCGACGACGAGCGTGCGGTCGTCGATCGTGACCCTGAGCGTGCCCGGCACCGACGACGGTGTGCGCTGCCGGACGGGTTCGCCTCGACCGAGCTGGTCGAGGGCCCATCGACCGACGGGGTCGTCGCCGCCCGCCAGATGGTGGGCCACGTGCGCGTGCAGGCACTTCACGCCGACACGGGTTCCGCCGACGCCGCCCGAGGGTCGCGGTCCGTCGTGATCCGGGTCGATCGCGGCGTCGCGTTCCGCTTCGTAGCGCCGATGCAGTGCTGCCACTTCGTCGGGGTCGATCGCTGCTTCGGCGGCCTTGACCCCACCGGTGGCCTCGAGGCGGCTGACGTCACGGACCAGCGATGCGCCGACGAGGTAGAAGCGCGTCGGCATCGGGGTTCCGTCGTCGAGGAACGGAGCGTTCCGTACGACGACCGGATCGCCGGTCTCGTCGCGAACGACGACCTCGAAGGCGCCGGCCGGCTCGCGCCCGAGCAGTTCGGCGACCCGAGCGCGATCGTCCATCAGCCGCGTCGGCGGCGAAGAATCAGGAGCACGAGCACGATGGCCACCAGCGCAGGGACGAGGCGCTTGACCAGCGATGATCCGCCGACCTCCATCAGGTCGATCGGTTGGGTGGCGGGGCCTTCGATCTTGCGCACCTGTGGCGCGGCGTCCGCCTCGGGACTCGTGGCAGACGCGTCGTCGGTCGCGGTCGGTGCGGGTGCCGGCGGCTCGGCATCGGTGGAGGAGCCCACGCCCTGTTCGTCGATCATCTCGTTGAGGTTGTCGGCGAACTGCGCCATCAGCTTCGAGCTGACGTCACCCATGATGCCCCGTCCGAACTGGGCGACCTTGCCGGTGATGTGCAAGTCGGTGGTGACGGCGACGCGCGTGCTGGTCGGCGACAGGCTCTCGGCCTGTGCGGTGATCTCCGCGGACGCGTTGCCACGCCCGCCGGTGTCGCGCCCTGCGCCCTTGATGACGGCTCGGTAGTTGTCGTCGTCGCGTTCGACGAAGTGCGCCTCACCCTTGAACTGGCTGCTGATCGCGCCGAGCTTCACCTTGACGACACCTCGGTAGGTCGGGCCCTCGATCTCCTGGAGTTCGGCACCTGGCAGGCAGGGCGCGATCCGCTCGAGGTCGGTGATCAACGGCCAGGCCTCCTCGATCGGGCGGTTGACCGTGAACTCGTTGATCAGTTGCTCTGCCATCGGCGAAGGTCCTCTGTGGTGTCGATGTCGGCGGGTGAACCTCCGCACGCTACTTCACGAACCAGATCGGGACGAACGCGCATGAGCGCCCGGGCTCCCTCGTCGCCGGTCGTCGGGAGCAGATCCCACACCTCTGCGTCGAGCTTCACGGGGTTCGCCCGCCGCCCGCCGTAGGTGGCCACGACGATCGGGCCGGGTGTGTCGGCGACGGCACGCCAGGCCGACGGGTCGATGAAGGGCTGGTCGGCGAGCCCCACGACGACGGCAGTCGCGCCGAGTTGTCGCGCCGCCTCGATCCCGGCGCGAACGGAGGTGATCTGTCCGTCGGCC
>DATKXG010000371.1:0-3293 GCA_035529175.1 Ilumatobacteraceae bacterium | reverse complement strand
AGGATCGACGCCACACCAACTGATCGGTAGCCAACCCATGCGCATCGGCATCTTCGGCGGCGAAGGCAGCGTCGACCAGCTCATCGAGGGGGCCGAGCAGGCCGCCGCCGATGGCTTCGCGTCGTACTGGCTGCCGCAGATCTTCGGCTTCGACGCCATGGCCCTGTGCGGCGTGATCGGTCAGCGGGTGCCTGGGCTCGATCTGGGGACCGCCGTGGTGCCGACCTACCCGCGCCACCCCTTCGTGATGGCCCAGCAGGCGCTCACCGCCAACACCCTCGCCGACGGCCGGTTCACCCTCGGCATCGGTCTGTCGCACCAGATCGTGATCGAGGCGATGTTCGGCTACTCCTTCGACAAGCCGCTCCGACACATGCGCGACTATCTGGCCGCGCTCATGCCACTGCTCGCGGGCGAGCGGGTCGGGGTGAACACCGAGGCGATCACCGCCAACGGTCAGCTCAACGCTCGCGGATCGATCACCCCCGACGTGATGATCGCAGCCCTCGGACCCAAGATGCTCCAGCTCGCAGGCAAGGAGACCGCGGGCACCATCACCTGGATGACCGGGCCGGTCACGCTCGCAGAGCACATCCGCCCGACGATCACCGACGCGGCCGAAGCAGCCGGTCGACCCGCACCTCGCATCGCCGCAGGCCTCCCGGTCTGTGTCACCGACGACGCCGAGCGCGCCCGGTCCGAAGCAGCCACCACGTTCGCCATCTACGGTCAGCTGCCGTCCTACCAGGCGATGATCGAACGCGAGGGTGCCAGCGGGCCCGAGGGGATCGCCATCATCGGCAGCGAGGACGAGGTGGGCGCTCAGCTCGAGCGGGTCGCCTCTGCCGGCGTCACCGACCTCGCCGCGGTCGAGTTCACCGCCGATGCCGACGACCGGGCACGGACGCGGGCGATCCTGAAGTCACTGCTCTGAGGAGCTGCGCCGGGAAGGCCCTCGAAAGGGTGGACCTGGCGCTGTGGGGATCACATGAAGGCGGCGAGGGGGTCGCCTTCGGATTCGGCCGCGACCTTGGCGATGTCGCCCTCGATCGTCGCCGCTCCGCGGGTCATGAGCAGCCCGCCGACGATGCCGGTCGGACCCATGGCCGCCAGGCCCCAGCGGATGTCGTAGGCCTCGGCGATGGTGCCGACGATGACGCCGCCTGCGATGCCACCCATCACCGCGACCATGAGGCCGAGGAGCGAGAACATGAGGGGACGCAGGCGGGGCGGGCTGATGGCCGAGAGGGCCGTGTAGAACGGGGCGATCCCGACCTGGAGGCACAACAGGCCGATCCAGGCGGCGGGCACGAACCACCACACCGACGGCAGGAAGACCGCGAAGGACAGCAGGACCGAGAACACCGCGATCGCCAGCCCCACCATGCGCACCGCACGCGGTGGCGACTGGTTGAAGATCCGCTCGCCGACGTTGCCGCCGACCAGGGTGCCGAGCAGCGAAGCCGACGCGAGGATCATGCCGATGATGGCGCGCCCGCTTGCGTCGATGGCGTACTCGCGCTCGAGGAAGATGTTGAGGAAGGCGACGACACCCACCAGGCCGAAGCCGAGGATGCCGATGCCCAGGATCTGACGTCGGAACGTCGTGATCGTGAGCAGTCGCTTCGCCGCCTCCCGGAAGTTCATGCCGGAGGGCACGCCGGTGACCGTCAGCATCGAACCGGCGAGGCCGCGCACCATCTGGTTCTCGGGTTCCTTCAGCCGGCGACTTGCGATCAGCGCGATGACGCTCGGCACCGTCAGCACCGGAAACGCCCAGCGCCAGACGTCGGGCCCGTTGCCGGCGAACGCCGCGATGCCGAACGCCAACGCTGGGCCGAGCATCCCCCCGACCGGGTTGGCGGCGCCGTGGATCGCCAGGATCCGGTTCCACGAGTTGGGCGGGTAGTAGTCGGTCAGCAGCGACTTCCCGACCGGCTCGACGCCCGACTTGCCGATGCCGACGCCGAAACGAGCGAGGAAGAACAGCGGCAGCTTGATGGCGAAGGTCGTCGCGAAGCTCATGAGGCTCCACGCGGCGGCCGACCAACGCAGGATGCGGCCCCGGTCGACCTTCGTGCCGAGATAGCCGATGGGCACGGCCAACAGCACCAGCGCGGTGACCTGGACCCCGACCAGCAAGCCGAAGGTCTGGTCGTTCATCCCGAAGTACTCCTGCACGTTCGGACCGAACACCCCGAGCACCGCCCGGTCGAGCTCGTCGACCACGTTCAGCGACGTGATGACGACCAGGGGGTACCACCCGCCGTACTCGGCGATGGCGCGCAGCGGCGGTCCTTCACCCGGCGAGAGCAGCGCCTTCGCCCTGGTCCATGCCCCCCGCGACGAGTCGGCGGTCGTCGTCGGTTGGTTCATCGGCCCGCTCCGGTGCGACCCGGATTCATCCGAGGTGTTGCGGAAGCTCCTCGGCGATCTGCTCGGGCGTGACCATCGGCTCGAAGCGAGCGATGACCGAGCCGTCGCGGCCGATCAGGAACTTGGTGAAGTTCCAGACGATGTCGGGGGTGTCGCCGTCGCCCGGCTGTGCGTCCTTGAGCCAGGTGTAGAGCGGCGCCTCGGCGTCGCCGTTCACCTCGATCTTGGAGAACAGCGGGAACGTGGCGTCGTACTTGCTGGTGGCGAACTCGAGGATCTGTTCGTCGGTCCCGGGCTCCTGCGCACCGAACTGGTTGCACGGAAAGCCGAGCACGGCGAAGCCGGCGTCCTTGTTGTCTTCGTGAAGCGTACGCAGACCTGCGTACTGAGGCGTCAGCCCTCACTCACTGGCGACGTTGACGACGAGGCACACCTGGTTCTCGTAGTCGGAGAAGTCGACTTGATCGCCCTGGATCGACGTCATGGTGAAGTCCTGGAAGGAAGTCATGGCGGGGATCCTAGAGCGTCAGAGGAGACTCGTCCTTGAAGCGTGGCTCGGTCTTGTTGGCTGGGTTCACGCCGCCCTTGTCGGCATAGAACGCTCGAATCAGCTCCATGTCCGCGCTCACGTCGCCGGTCGGGTGGATCACCGGACCGAACCCGCCGGTCCTGGTCGGACCGTCCAGGTAGGACAACACGATGGGGATGTCGGCGTCGCAGGCGATCCGGTAGAACCCGGATTTCCAGTACTGGCCCTTCGCCCGTGTTCCTTCGGCCGGGATCAGCAGGGCCAACGAATCTGATTCGCCGGCATGGGCGACCAGGTCGGTGACCAGCGAACCGGGGTCATCGCGATCGACGGGCACTCCACCGAGTGCCTTCAGCAGCGGCCGGAACGGGCCGGCGAACATCTCCTG
>DATKXG010000370.1:0-11111 GCA_035529175.1 Ilumatobacteraceae bacterium | reverse complement strand
TGACGGTGATAGTCGGTCAGATCCTCGAACGTCGCCACCCCGTGGTGCCTGGCGGCCCGCACGAGCAGCTCCTTGCGTGCGTCGGCCTCCGTCGGCGTCGGGAGCGCAAGGACGTCGGCAGGCAGCACCCGCTCGGCCAGGTCGTAGACCCGGGCGAAATCGCCCGGACGCCGGATCGCCGCGACAACACCGGTGTGGAAGAGGTGTTCGAGCGCGATCTTGCCGTCGTCCCAGTCCCACCACGACCCCTTGGGTCCGACGCGTTGATCGAGTGAGCCGGCCGCGATCGGTCCTTCGTCGCGGATCCTCTGCTCGACGTCGGCCACGAACTGCGGTCGACGCTGCTGCAGCCTCGTGACCGCCTTCCACTGATGTTCGCCGTTCATCTTCCAGCGCATCAACGGGTGCAGCTCGACGGGCGCGTGGCTCGCCTCGTGGACCCAGTACTCGAAGAGCTCACCGTCGCGGGCGGCGTCGTCGATCAGCCTGCGCGGGTGCGGCCCGAGCCGCGCGAACAGCGCCAGCTCCTGGCTGCGCACCAACACGTTGACCGAGTCGATCTGGATGAGACCCATCCGATCGACGGCACGCCGGAGGTGACGTCGGTCGACTCGACCGGATGGGCGTGGATCGTTGAGTCCCTGTGCGCCGAGCGCGAGGCGACGGACCTGCGCGTTCGAGAGTTCAGTGGCCCCCATCGCTGCGACAGAACGATTGGTGTCTGACACCAATCGTTGCTCGTCAGTCGTCGGCGACGGTGATCTCGACGGAGTTGATGACCACGTCGGTCTTGGGCTTGTCGCCGCCGCCGGTGGGCACCTTCTGCATCTGGTCGACGATCTCGAGGCCCTTCACGACCTGGCCGAACAGGCTGTAGGCCGGCGGCAGACCGACGCCCGACGGGCCGGACACGATGAAGAACTGGCTGCCGTTGGTGTCGGGGCCGGCGTTGGCCATCGCGACCGAGCCGATCTGGTACTCACGCGGCTTGGGCAGTTCGTCCTCGAACCGATACCCGGGACCGCCGCGGCCGGTGCCGGTCGGGTCGCCGCCCTGGCACATGAAGCCGTTGATGATCCGGTGGAAGATCACGCCGTCGTAGTAGTGGTTGAGCGCGAGGAACACGAAGTTGTTGACGGTCTTCGGCGCCTTGACCGCATCGAGGGCGATCACGAGTTCGCCGAGGCTCGTGTCGAGCTTCGCGGTGTAACGCTTCGACGGGTCGATGCCCATCTCGGGAGCTTCCTTGAAGTCCTGCTGCTTGGGAGCCGAACCATCGAACGGGGGGAACGCTGTAGCCATGGAGCCCGACCCTATCGGCCGGTGCCTCACCCACGGTCGAGTGCGACGTCGACGGCCTGCCCTCCGCAACTGTCACAGTTGACCCGGCACGGTATGACAGTTCGGGCAGCGTCCGCTCAGTTGCGCTGGTTGTAGCTGGCGATCAGGGCGTTGGCCTGTGCGGCGGCGTCGGCGAGAGTCGAGGCGACGTCGGCGCCGTTGAAGATCGCGGCCGTCGCGTTGGCCGTGACGACCCTGACCTCGCGTTGGGGCCCCAGTACCGGTGCGAGCGACGTCTCGCTCTCGACATCGCCGACCATCTGGTCGTAGGCGACGCGGAACCGGGGATCCTCCGCGTACGTCGTGAGCAACGGCTCGATCTCGAGCGCGTCGCTTCGCACGGGCACGTACCCCGTCTGAGAGGCCCACTGCGACTGCGCCTCGGCGGTGATCAGGTAGGTGATGTAGTCCCACGCAGCAGCCGCCTTCTCGTCACCCTTCCCGTCGACGATCCAGAGTGAGGCGCCACCGAGGTTGACGCCGGGTTCGGGACTCGGCCCGGGCATCGGACCGACGCCCACGTCAGCGCCGGTGAGCCCCGGCGCCAGGCCGCCGTCGATCGCACCCAGGACTCCGGCGAGTGATGCATTGCTCCCGATCGTCATCGCCCCGTCGGCCGCCGGATCGATCAACTTCAAGAACGTGTCCTGGCCGCTGGCGTTGTCACCGACCGACACCGCCAGTCCGTCGTTGATCAAGTCCTGGAGGAACGTCATCAACTCCACGCCGGTCGGACTGTCGAAGAGCACCTCGGTGGCGGGGGCGCTGCGGCCGTTGTCGTTGTCCGCATATGGCACGCCGGCACGGGCGAACCACTGCTCGAGGAACCAGCCGCCGCCGGAGTTCGTGCCGGAGTCGAGCACCCAGCCGAAGGTGGCGGCGCCGCTGTCGACGATCTGTTGCGACGCGGACCGCATCTCCTCGAGCGTGATCGGGCTGTCATCCGGATCGAGCCCCGCCTCCTCGAACTTCGGCCGCAGGTAGTACAGCACCGGGTTGCTCACGTTGAACGGCATCGCCCACTGCACACCCTGGAACGTGTAGGCCTCGAGCGCCCGATCCAGGAAGGGGGAGGTGTCGAATCCACTGTCCTCGATGCAGGCGCCGACCGGGATCATCGTGTCGGACTGGGCGAAGGTCTGCAACGGGTACTCGGGGAGCTGGACGATGTCGGGTCGACTCTCGGGGCTCGACTGGATGTACTTGTCGATCGCCGCGTCGTAGCCGGTCTGGTTCTGCAGGGTGACCCTGACCTTGTCCTGCCCGGCGTTGTAGGCGTCGGTGAGCTCGATCAAGGAATCCTCGAGCACGTCGTTCATCCCATGCCAGAACGTGATCTCGATCGGGCCGGTCGCCGAGTCGAGCGTGCCGGTCGGGCAGTCGGGGAACTCGGCCAACGGGGCGACGGTGGTCGTGGACGCGAGCGCCGTCTCCTCCGGCGATGTCGCGTCGGGGGTGACGTCCGTCGTGGCGCCGGCGCTGTCGCCGGGGGCGACGGTCGGGGTGGCCTCGCCGCTGTCGATCTCGAGCGCGGACTCGCCCGACGAGCAGGCAGCTGCGACCGAGGCCCCGACGACGGCAAGGGCGGCGAGGCGGAGCACGGAGCGGCGGCGAACGAGCGACGAGGGCAGCATCAGGTCATCCTTTCACGGCGCCCGCGGTCAGGCCGCGGACGAGTTGACGTTGGAACACGAAGAGCGCCGCGAAGATCGGCACCGCGGCGATCACGGTGCCGGCCATCACCAGGTTGGGTTCCGACAGACTCGACCGGCTGAGCAGTCGCAGGCCGCTCTGCACGGTGTTCATGTCGGCCTCGTTGATCACCAGGTTGGGCCACAGGTACTGGTTCCAGGTGCCGAGGAAGCTGAAGAGCGCGAGCGCCCCGATCGTCGGGCGAACGAGTGGCACGGCGACGTGACGGAGGAAGCCGAGGTGGCCGACACCGTCGATGGCGGCAGCGTCGCGCAGGTCGCGCGGCAGCGTCAGGAACACCTGGCGCAGCAGGAAGATGCCGAACGCTGTCGCGAGGAACGGGACGGCGAGGCCCTGGTAGGTGTTGAGCCAGCCGAGCCCGTCGACCGTGTCGAGGTTGACGACGAGCGTCGCCTCGGCCGGGACCAGCAGGGTGGCGACGAAGAGGAGGAACACGATCCGCTTGCCCGGGAACTCCAGAATTGCGAACGCGTACGCGGCGAGCACGGAGGTGATCACCTGGGCCACGGTGACGATGAACGCGACGACGAACGAATTGAACAGGTACCTGCCGAGACGTCCCTCGTTCCAGGCTTCGACGAGGACGTCGAAGGTCACCGTCGTCGGCAACAGCGGATTCTCCAACACCTCACTGCCCGGCTTCAGCGCCGCGATCACCGTGGTGTAGATCGGAAACAGGACGAGGAACGTCACGATGCCCAGCAGCGCATACCGGCCGACCCGGCCCGCGCCGGTCGGCTCGTCGAAGGTCTGCACGCGGCGTCGGCGCCGAGCCGCCCGGGCCAGTTCACCCGGCACCGGCATCGTCAGGTCGTCGGTGAGCTCAGTCGCCATAGTGCACCCGTCGTCCGATCCCAGCGAGCTGCAGACCCGACAGCACGAGCAGCAGCAGGAAGAGCAGCACCGCGGCGCCGGCCTGCAATCCGGTGTCGTTGCGGATCGGCGAGTTCTGTCCGTAGATGAAATACGGGATCGTCGTCGTCGGGTTCGTCGGCTGGGGGCCTCCGCCGGTGAGCAGGTCGATCTCGCCGTACGCCTGGAACGCCCGAGTCGACGACACGATCACCACGAACAGCAGCGTCGGGCCGAGCATCGGCACGGTGATCGACCAGAAACGGCGGATGCCACCGGCGCCGTCGACGGCCGCTGCTTCGTGGAGGTCGCGCGGGATCGACTGCAACCCGGCGGTCACGAGTATGAACGTGAAGCCGAGGTTGGCCCACACACTCGATGCACTCACCGCCCACAACGCGGTGTCGGGATCCTGCAGCCAGCCGGGACTCTTGACCGACGGGAACAGGGAGTTGAACCACCCGATGTTGGCGAGCGCGCCGACGGACGGCTGCAGCAGGAAGAGCCACATGAGGCTCGCAACGGCGACCGACGTGGCGACCGTGGAGGAGAAGATCCCGCGGAACACGCCGATGCCACGTAGGTACTTGTCGGCGAGCACCGCCAGCCCGACGCCGAGGACCACACCGGCAGGCACCGTGATCAGCGCGAATCGGACCGTGACACCGAGCGCGTTCTGGAACTCGTTGCTGCGGAACAGATCGACGTACTGACCGAAGCCCTGCGACACGCAGTTGTTCCCGAAGTTGTCGCAGCGTTGCTGGCCGAGCCACACCGCCCGGCCGAGCGGATACAGCACGAAGACGCCGAGAATGACGGCGGACGGCGTCAGCATCGCCAGTGCGAGAGGGAGGTCGCCCAACCCAGATCGTCGACGGCGGTCTGCGGCCACGGCACGAACCCTATTGCAGGACGCTCGTGCGGCGCGATCTGCCAGCGCCGAGTTCGTTCGGTGTTCACCTGCGCCCAACCGCCCCGGAGCGCTAGCGTCGCAGTCGTGGCCGACACCGACCCGAATGACATCGACGTACACGATGTGCCAGGCACAACTCGTACACCCGGTCCCGACGAGGCCGCGGACGTACACGATGCGTCAGGCACATCTCGTGCGTCCGCACCCGAGGTCGACCTGGATGCGATCGAACGTGACCTCGCAGGGGTCGAGCGGGCGCTCGAGCGGTTGTCGGACGGCACCTACTGGACCGACGAGGTGACCGGCGAGCCGATTGCCGACAACGTCCTCGCCGACGACCCGACTGCTCGGCGGGCGTGATGCAGAAGAAGGCGGTCGCCGGACTCGCATCGGTCGTGGCGCTCGCCGCCGGGCTCGCCGCCGCAGCTCAGAAGGCGAAGGAGTCGCCGCTCACGAGCCGGTTCAACCGGTCGGCTCGGGTGTGGAAACTCTCGGCGCGGAACTCGGCTCGCTTCGCCGTGTCCCGGGTGCGAGGCATCGGTTCGGCCGAAGAACGACGCGCCCAACTCGACGAGCAGTTCGCGATCCGTACCGCCGAGGACGTCGCCAAGGAACTCGGCGAGATGAAGGGCGTGCTGATGAAGGCGGGCCAGCTGATCTCGTTCATCTTCGAGGCGCTCCCCGACGAGGCCCAGGAGGCGCTCGCCACGCTGCAGGCCGACGCGGCGCCGATGGCGCCGACGCTGGCGGCCAACGTGGTGAAGGGCGACTTCGGCAAGCCGCCCGAGAAGCTCTTCCTCGACTGGGCCGACATGCCCGTCGCTGCCGCGTCGATCGGCCAGGTCCACCGCGCCGTCACCCACGACGGCCGCGACGTGGCGGTCAAGGTGCAGTACCCCGGCGTGCACGAGGCGATCGAGAGCGACCTCGACGCCGCCGAGGTGATGTACGCGATGTTCTCGTCGATGATGCTCAAGGGCCTCGACGCGAAGGGACTCGTCGACGAACTGCGCGAGCGGATGCGCGAAGAACTCGACTACTCGATCGAGGCGTGCAACCTCGCCGAGTTCGAGTCACGGTTCCAGGGCCACCCATGGGTGCGCATCCCGAAACTCGTGCCGGAGTTGAGCAGCGGTCGCGTGCTGACGACGGAGTGGATCGACGGGATGACGTTCGACCAGTTCCGGACATCGGAGTCGTACGAGACCAAGCAACGCGCCGGCGAGGTGATCTGGCGTTTCGCTCAGGGCGCCATCATGCGCCACGGCATCTTCAACGGCGACCCGCATCCCGGCAACTACAAGTTCCACCACGACGGCAGCGTCACGTTCCTCGACTACGGACTCGTCAAGCGCTGGTCGCCAGGTGAATGGGAGACCCTGCGCCCGACCGTCGACGCGATCATCATCGACCGCGACCCCGAGCTGCTCGTGCACGAGATGGTGCGCTCGAACTTCCTGCCGAGCGGTCACGGGCTCGACCCCGAGCTCGTCTACGACTACGTGTCGAGCCCCTACGTCCCATACCTCACCGACGAGTTCACGTTCACCCGCGACTGGATGCGCGAGACGATCGCGAAGATCTTCGACGTGCAGGGCCCCCATGCGCCGGTGATCGAGCAGCTCAACATGCCGCCGAGCTTCGTGATCCTCGACCGGGTGGTGTGGGGCGTCAGCGCGATCCTCGGCAAGCTCGAAGCAACCGGACCATGGCGCGGGATGCTGCTCGAGTACATCGCCGACGGCGAGCCCGCCACCGACCTCGGCGCTGCCGAAGCCGCCTGGGCCGCCGGTCGCCCGATCCACTGACCGGACCTGCCGGTCGGGCCGATCCTCAGCGATGAGCCAAGTGACGGTATTCGGGCCGTTCGCTCATCGCTGATGCGGGCCGGCTTCCCGCGATGAGCCAAGTGGCGATATTGGGGCGGTTCGCTCATCCCGGCTCCGGTCGGAGGGGGCGCCGACGGGTTCGTTAGCGTCGGCCGGATGACGGACACGACCCAGATCGAGTCGACGGCACGACCACCGTTCGCGCCGTGGGACCGCCGCGACATCCCGGGATCATTCAGCGTCGACGAGACCGCTCGGCGGGTCGGCAACTACAAGTGGACCGAGATGAAGCTGTTCGAGGCACTCGGCGGATGGGTCGCCACCGTGCCCGAACTCGACGTGAAGATGCGCCTCGGCACGCACTGCTATCACCACGCCTGGCACGCCGACCTCTGGCACAAGCGCCTGCCCGAACTGCGCGAGATGAAGCCCGAGCGACTCACCGTCCCGGCCAACGACGCCATGGAGCGCTTCATCGAGGCGATGACCGAACCCGAGGCGCCCGAGCTGACGATCGAGAAGCTGGTCGGCGTCTATCGCGTGCTGATCCCGCGGTTCATCGCCGCGTACACGTACCACCGCAACAACACGAGCGAGATCACCGACGCTCCGACCATCCGGTCGATCAACTTCATCCTCCAGGACGAGTTCGACGACTGGCGCGACGGCGAGATGTTGCTGCAGTCGCTGATCACCACACCCGATCATGTCCGCCGAGCGGCCGAGCATCAGGCCAAGCTCGAGGCGCTGATGGTTGAGGCAGGCGGCATCACCGGACCCGATAGCATCGGTTCGGCGATCACCACCATGACTGAGGGGGGCGCCTGATGCGTCAGTTCTTTCCGGTAGAAGACCTCGCTCGCGACGAGCGGTTCGTGCAGACGAACATGGCCGAGCGGATGAAGGACGGTCGCACCGCGATCGACGTCAAGGAGTCGTCCGCGAAGAGCCGCGGGGCGAGCAAGCGCCTCACGCCCGAGCGCCACGACGCCTCCGACGCGGCCCGTGGGCTGATGCACGGGATCATGGTCGGCGAGATCCAGGCGCTCGAAGGCGCCGGACGCACCGCCCACGACTTCGCGGCGGGCGACGGCACCAACGACACGGTGCCGTTCGAGTTGAAGCTCGACATGGCCCGACAGGCCTGGGACGAGGCCCGCCACGTCGAGATCAGCGCCAAGCTCTCCGACTGGATGGGCACCGAACTCGGCGAGTTCGCCGAGAACACGGTGCTCTTCGAGGCCGCCTGCTCGAACGACCCGATCCTCCGGCTCGCCGGCGTCAACCGGGCGCTCGAGGGCCTTGCGATCGACGTGTTCACGCAGATGAAGGAGTTCGGCGACGTCGCCGGCGACCCGTTCCTCGAGTTCTGCGAGGACTGGATGCTCGCCGACGAGGTGACCCACGTGAAGATGGGCTCCGACTGGCTGCGCACGGTCACCGCGAACGACCCCGACCGGCGCACGAAGGCCCTCGAGTTCCAGCAGGTCGTCGACAAGCTGTTCAGCTTCGGCGGCGCCCGCGGCGAGAGCCCCGAGAGTTCGTTCAGCCTCGCCAAGCGATTCCGTGAGCTCGCCGGGTTCACCGACGACGAGGTCGAGACGATCTCACAGATGGACGCCGAGGCGCTCGAGGAGCGCAAGCAAGCGGTGCGCAGGTACCGCGAGCGCGTCGGTGCCGACGTCTGACGTGACGGCGAGCCCACCCTCTGGCGCTGCCGCGACATCCACGGCAAAGGTGACCGTCAGCCCGGAGGAGTTCACCTTCGTCAAGTACGACGCCGCGGTGATCGCCGCCATCGTCGCCGAACTCGCCGACCAACTCGAGATCGCCAATCCGATCCGCGTCGTGGTCGACGAGGCCACGCCGCTCGCCAAGGTGTACGAGGAGATCGAGGCGGCATCGTCCGACGCGACGATCACGTTGCACGCCGAGAGCGGCGCCCTCGAGGATCGCAAGCACCCGATGTCGTTCAGCGCGACGGGCGCACGAGAAGCGCTCGGCCGGGTCCTGCTTCGCGCCCACGACCGCATGCGTGCGGACTTCGCCGACGCACCCGCCGACCTGGAGTTGACGCTCGAGGAGAACGCCGCGTGGGACACCTACTGCGCAGGACGACTCGAGCGGATGGGGGTGGAGACCAACCAGCAACGTTGGCGCTACAACCACCGCAACCGGTTCGGATTCCATGACGGCGTCGACGCTGCGTTCGACGCGCTCTGGGCCGCCGACGACCTCGGCTGGTCCGAGGTCGTGTCGACCGCCGGCGGCTGACGCAAACTCCCCGTTTGTGCTGCATTAACGGAGGGACGGGTCACCAGAACTGCAACGCAAACGGGGTGAGACTGGGGTCTCGCGCTCAGGCGTCGCGACGCAGGGGCCGCGCGATCGGCCTGCGCCAGCCGAGGCCAGCGACCTTGCCCGACGGCGGCCAGTGGTCGTCGCGGCTGTAGGCCCACCACTCGAACGGGTTCAGGTAGTACGCGCACGACTCGACGACGCGGGCGAACGGATCGGATCGACGCTTCACCGCCCAGAGCACGATTCCGGCGGCTCCTCCCGCCACCATCCATGCCCCGTAGAGCACTGGATAGAACGGGCCGAACCAGCGGGCCTGCCAGACGTGGACGTCCTCGTGGTCGGTCACCAGCTTGCGGCGACGGGGCAGCGACGTGTCGCCGGCACCGCTGACGACGTTGCCGATCGTGATCGCGAACCCGCGGCGTGGCACGAACCCACGTCGGAACACCATGCGATTCGATCGCCGGCTCAGCGACTGGTCGTAGCCAGCAGCACCGCGCAGCACACCGAGCGCCTGGGAGATCAGCGCGGCGGCAGTCATCGGCAGTGCCCACGTGGAGTCGAGGACGAACGCGACCGGACCCGTCGAACAGCCCCAGTCGTAGACGCGCCGCCAGCCCGTGATCACTCCGTTGGCAGCACCGACGGCACCGAGCGGCACTGCGATCCCGAGTGGCGAGCCAACGACCACAGCAAACGCTGCGCCCGCGACGCCGACGGCGGCAGCCTCGAGGAGACTGCCGCCGTCGGACGATTCGTTTCGGTTCATGTCAACGCGCCGACCACAGGATCAGCGCACCTGCGACATCAGTTGCGCAGGTAGGACAACAGGCGCAGCAGCTCGAGGTACAGCCACACGAGGGTGACGACGAGTCCGAGCGCCGCGACCCACTCGTAGGTCTTCGGCATGCCCGACTGGGTTGCGCGCTCGATGAAGTCGAAGTCGAGCGCCAGATTCATCGCGGCGAGCCCGCAGACGAACACGGAGAACGCGATGCTCAGCGCCATGTTGTCGCCGTTCATGAACGGCAGCGTGGTGCCGAACAGTCCGATCACGAACGAGACCAGGTACAGCACCATCACGCCGATGGTGGCGAAGATGACCACCCGGCGGAACTTGTCGGTGACCTTGATGATGCGAGTGCGGTAGAGCACGAGCATGACCATGAACACCGATGCCGTGGCCAGCACCGCCTGCACGACGATGCCGTTGTAGAAGGTCTCGTAGCCTTTCGAGATCGCCCCGACCGCGAAGCCGTAGGCCAGTGCGTACACCGGGCCCAGGATCTTCGCCAGGTTCGGCTTCATGTTGGCGACGATGACCGCGACGAAGCCGAGCACGATGCCGAGGAATGCGATCGGTGGGAACGAGTACGTCTCGACGCCGTTGTCGAGCGTCGGGCCGCTGGCAGCGTTCCACCCGAAGGCACCCGAGATGAGCAGCAGGACGAGGAGCACCAGCGAGGCGCTGATGGTGCCGTTGATCGTCATCGCCTTCTGCCAACCCGAGACCGGACCGTCGGTGACCGGCTGGGTCTGGATGTGCGAGCCGGCCGCCGGCGCAGCCCATCCGGGCTGCGTCGCCCGGAAGTCCTGCGAGGCCTGGTTGAAGGCTTCTTCTTTGAACACTGGATTCGACATGGTCCGAGGATTGTACCGCCGCTCGGTGTCCAGGTGCCCGCAATCAAGCGCCGCTGTCACACAGTTCTCACCTGAGATCGTGGGCGCTCGTCGCCTCCCAGAGGTCGACCTCGGGGGGAGCAGCGAGCAGCCCCTCGCACGAACGGGCCATGTCGACCATGACCGGCGAGTCGAAGTGCCGGCGCTGGTGCTCGGGGGTCTCCCACTTCTGCACGAGGAGGTGCCGGCCCGGCACCGTCACGCTGGAGCACAGGTCGACGTTTCGGCATCCGTCGTGCATGCGAGTGAGCACGACGTACTTCGACAGCACCGCGAGGAGCCCCGCGTCGTCGGCGGCGTCGAAGCGCAGGGTGACGATCGTCAGGTCGACCTCGCCGGAGTCCCGGTCGCCGAGCCGGTCCTTGCCGATCTGCTCATCTGTTGCGTCCCCTGCACAAGCATCACTCATGGCGATCCCTCACTGACCTTCATCTCCCGCTGCGATATCACGTTGCGGTTGCGTTCCATGGGTTGACGGATCG
>DATKXG010000369.1:0-4685 GCA_035529175.1 Ilumatobacteraceae bacterium | reverse complement strand
GCTCGACGGTCAACTCGGGCCGCACCGGCGACGTTCCCCTGGCCACGATCGGTCCGAACCGATCGACGATGCCGTCCTCGATCGTGCCGGTGTCGATGTCGCCGACGACGACGACCGCTGCATTGTCAGGCCGGTACCAGTCGTCGTAGAACGCCCTCAACGGCTCCGCATCAGTCGTGGCGATCGCCTCGTCCGAACCGATCGGGTCCTTGTCCTCGTACGGGGAACCGGAGAGGAACAGTTCCTCCAACGCGTTGAAGATGCGACCGCTGGAGGTGGCCGCCGAGCCACGCCACTCGTCGAGGACGACGCCTCGCTCGGCCTCGACCTGTGCTTGGTCGATCGTCGCGGCGGACAGCCACTGCTCGAGAACGTCGAGCCCGGTGTCGACCACCGTCGGGTCGTCGGTCGGCATCGTGAGTTGGTACACGGTTTCGTCGTAGCTCGTGTAGGCGTTGATGTCGGCGCCGAACCCGGCGCCGAAGCTGCGCAGGACGGCGATCAGCTCGTTCTCGGGAAACTCCTCGGTGCCGTTGAAGAGCATGTGCTCGAGGAAGTGGGCACCACCGTCCTGCGTGTCGTCCTCGAGGGCCGAGCCGGCATCGACGGCCAGTCGCATCTCGACCCGTCGGCCCGGGTTGTCGTTGTCGCGGATGAAGTACCGCAGCCCGTTGTCGAGCTCGCCGATCACGATCGCCGGGTCCGGCTCGCTCATCGACGGCAGTCCCGTCGTGTCCGGCGCCGTGACCGGCGTGGAGTCGCCGACGGGTTGCTGCGCCGCGGTGCCCGCCGGCGCGCCCTCGGGCGCCTTGACCTCGACGTCGGATGTGGCAGTGCAGGCGGCGAGCAGCACTGCGCCGGCAGCTGCAGCGACCCAGGAACGTCGGGGCCGGCGAGCGGGGGTCACGGAGCGAGACTACGGCCGGCGAGTGCCTCGCTGATGCCGCGACGAACACGTTCGGTCCAGTCGATGTCCTCCGTCGATGCGCCGCTCGCCTGCACTGCCGATCGTTCGGCGGCGAGCGTCTCGGCCAGCCCGCCGATCTCGTCGGTGAGGAACTCATCGATCACGTTGCGCAGCTCGCGGGCGAGCGCCGGGCTCGCGCCGTCGGTGCTGACCGCCACGGAGACGCGGCCGCGGCGGGCGATCGCCGGGAGGATGAACTCGCAATCGACCGGCTGATCCGCCGCGTTGGTCCAGATGCCGCGGGCGCGTGCCTGCGAGGAGACAGAGGCGTCGACACGCTCGTCACCCGTTGCGGTCACGACAAGTCGGATCCCGTCGAGGTCGTCGAGCTG
Organism: Ilumatobacteraceae bacterium; assembly: GCA_035529175.1. Classification (GTDB taxonomy): domain Bacteria; phylum Actinomycetota; class Acidimicrobiia; order Acidimicrobiales; family Ilumatobacteraceae; genus Sva-07. Next base: position 3,386 of record DATKXG010000369.1, on the reverse strand, counting down.
GAAGGACCGAGGCCGGAGATCATCGATCGTCGACGTGTCCACGTGCCCGCTCACGTTCGTGGCCACCAGCCGAACCCTGGCCCCAGCGGCGGCCAGCCCCTCGGCCTTCCGTGCTCCGATGCGGCCGCCACCGACCACCAGCACGGGCACGTCGTGGAGGTCGAGGAACACGGGATAGGCGAACGTCGAGGTAGGTCCCAGAGCCATGAGCAGGAGTGTAGGAACTCAATTCCCTACAAAGTTGATCTGTTTGGTCAGGATTGATTGAATACGGCTCGTGCCCAGCTCGTCCGCCCCCATCACCGACCGCCCTGCCGAGACGGACGACCCCGTCGTGGACGCCCACAACGTCTTGCGTTGGGCGCATCGACGCTTCGGTGGCGGGCTCTGCGTGACCGCCAGTTTCGGCGACGCCGTGCTCGCCCACGTGGCGAGCGAGGCGATCCCCGGCGTCGAGATCACGCTGCTCGACACCGGCTACCTCTTCGCCGAGACCGAGTGGTTCGCCGACGACCTCCGCTCGCGTTTCGACCTCGACCTGCGCATCATCCATCCCGAACCCGGTCTGCCCGTGAACGTTTGGCAGACCGACACCGACGCCTGCTGCGCGGCCCGCAAGGTCGAGCCGCTCGCACGGGCGCTGGCCGGGCGTTCGGCGTGGGTGAGCGGACTCCGACGAAGCGACTCCGCTGCGCGCCGAACCGCACCGTTCGTCCACGACGATCTCCTGCGAGGCGTGGTGAAGATCAACCCGCTCGCCGGCTGGACGGACGCCCACGTCGTGACCTACGTCGCCGCCTACGGCATACCGGACCACCCGCTCGCCGACCGCGGCTTCGCGTCGATCGGCTGCTGGCCGTGCACCCAACCGGTCGCCGATGGAGACGACCAGCGCGCAGGGCGATGGGCCGACAGCGCGAAGACCGAGTGCGGGTTGCACCTGTGAGCGCCGACGCCGAAGCCATCAAGCTCGCCAGCAACTACCTGGGCGGAACGATCGGCGAGGAACTCGCGAACGACCGCGACGACTTCGACCACGACGCCGAGCTGCTGCTCAAGTTCCACGGGATCTACCAGCAGGACGACCGCGACGTCCGCCGCGCGCGCACCCAGCTCAAACTGCCGCTGGACTACTCGTGCATGGTGCGCGCCTCGGTGCCCGGCGGCGTGATCACCAGCGAGCAGTGGCTCGCCCTCGATCGGGTGGCGGCGCTGGCTGACCACAAGCTCCGGCTCACCACGCGCCAAGGCGTGCAGTACCACGTCGTACACAAGGGCGAGTTGCGCGAGCTGGTCGCCGGGGTCAACTCGTCGCTGCTGACCACGCTCGGGGCCTGCGGCGACGTGGTGCGCAACGTGATGGCGTGCCCGCTCCCCCATCCGGAGCGCTCGGCGGTCCTCGATCCGCTGCTCGCAGCGATCGTCGCCCGGTTCCGCCCGCAGACCGAGAGCTACTGGGAGCTGTGGGTTGACGGCGAGCGCGCCGTGTCGGCCGAGCGACCTGATGCCGCGGCACCGATCGACGACGTCGAGCCGATCTACGGCGCGGCCTACCTCCCCCGGAAGTTCAAGATCGCGATCGCCTGGCCCGGCGACAACTGCGTCGACGTCTACACCAACGATGTCGGGATCGTGCCGACGCTGTCGGAAGGAACGACCGGCGAGCTCACCGGCTTCGTCGTACTCGCAGGCGGCGGGATGGGCATGGGCCACAGCCGCCCCGACGACACCTATCCACTGCTGGCGCAATCCGTCGCATGGGTGCCGCCGGGCGATGTCGTCGACGTCGTCGAGGCGATCGTGACCACCCAGCGCGACCACGGAAATCGCGAGGACCGTTCGCGTGCCCGTCTCAAGTACCTACTCGAAGCAGAGGGCATCGACTGGCTGCGCGACCAGATCGAGCAGCGCACCGGATTGACGCTGGCCGAGCCCGTGGCGCTGCCCGACTGGGAAGTCGACGCCCATCACGGGTGGCACGACGTCGACGGTTCGAGCGCCCTGGGGTTGCCCGTGCCCTCGGGCAAGGTCGCCGGCGGGCTGCGCCTCGCACTTCGACGTCTGGTCGCCGACTCGACGGTGCGTGAGCTGCGAGTCACGCCACGCCAGGATCTGTTGCTGCTCGGCGTGACCGACCGCGTCGCCGTCGAGAACGTGTTGCGCGCGAACGGTGCTCGTCTCGCCGACGATCAGAGCCCGACTCGGAACCTGGCGATCGCGTGCCCCGCGCTGCCGACGTGTTCCAAGGCGTTGGGCGAGGCCGAGCGGGTGTTGCCCGATGTGGTCGACCGCCTCGAGAAGGTGCTCGCCGACACCGGCAACACCGGCTTGCCGCTGCGGTTGAACATGACCGGCTGCCCGAACGGCTGCTCGCGGCCGTACGCCGCGGAACTCGGGATCGTCGGGCGCACGAAGAAGAACTACGACGTCTTCGTGGGCGGTTCGCCCGCCGGTGATCGGCTCGCGCGCCTCCTGCGCGCCGACGTCCCGCTGACCGACGTGCCCGAACTGCTGCGGCCACTCCTCGAGGCCTTTTCCCGTTCCGACGACCAGGACAGCTTCGGCAACTGGGCCGTCGCGCAGGACTGGGAGCGCCTCCAGTCGCTCCTGCCGGCCACGGCCTCCCGCGGGCGCACCCGAGTCGATCCGGACCCGGAGACATGAGCCAGCACCCGCGCCCGTTCCATCCCGTTTGCGTTGCACTTCGTGGGGACCAGGTCACCCGAAACTGCGCACAAACGTCGGAATGGCGGCCGGCGTGAGCGTGGCGTTGGTCGGAGCGGGGCCCGGGGATCCGGACCTGCTCACGTTGAAGGCAGCCCGGCTGTTGGCCACGGCCGAGGTGGTGGTGCACGATGCGCTCGTCGGCGAGGGCGTGCTGGACCTCATCCCCGCGTCGGCAGAGCGCATCGACGTCGGCAAGCGTCCCGGCCGCTCGACGCCTCAGGAGATGATCTCTGCGCTGCTGGTCGAACTCGGCCGCCAGGGCAGGCGGGTCGTGCGCCTCAAGGGCGGTGACCCGTTCGTGTTCGGCCGAGGCGGCGAGGAGGCCGCTGCCCTGGCCGACGCCGGCGTCCCGTTCGAGGTCGTGCCGGGCATCACGTCGTCGGTGGCCGCCCCGGCAGCTGCCGGTATTCCCGTCACCCACCGGGGTGTCTCCGCAGCGTTCACCGTCGTCACCGGGCACCGCCGCGCCGGAGAGCCGGATGTCGACTGGCGCTCGCTCGCCAAGGTCGGCGGGACGGTCGTCGTCCTCATGGGCGTGTCACAGCGCGCCACGATCGCCGCCGAACTGATCGCCGGCGGCCTCGCCGCGACAACGCCCGTCGCGGTCGTCGAGTCGGCCACCACCGAGGCTCAGGTGGTCGGCCGGTGGACCCTCGCAG
>DATKXG010000368.1:0-2981 GCA_035529175.1 Ilumatobacteraceae bacterium | reverse complement strand
CTCGAGGCGATCGTGGTCGAGTACGAGGTGCTCGACCCCCTGCTCGAAGCGGAACGTGCGATCGATGGGAGCCATCCGCCGATCCATCCCGACGGCAACGTGATCCGCCACCAGCGGATCGTGTGCGGTGACGCCTCGGTCATCGGTGACGTCGTCGTCGAGGGCACCTACGAGATCGGCATGCAGGACCAAGCGTTCCTGGGCCTCGAGGCGGCGCTCGCGGTGCCCGACCCGGGCGGCAAGGGTGTGGAGCTGCACGTGGCGACGCAATGGTTGCACGAGGACCGCACGCAGATCGCGGCGTGCCTCGCACTCCCGGTCGAGTCGGTGCGCTTGGTGTTGGGCGGCGTCGGCGGAGCGTTCGGCGCTCGCGAGGACATCAGCCTCCAGGTGCACACGTGCCTGCTCGCGCTGCGGCTGGGGCGACCGGTTCGCATTGCGTACAGCCGCGCCGAGAGCTTCCTCGGGCACGTCCATCGGCATCCCGCCACCATCTGGATGCGTCATCACAGCACCGCTGACGGTGAGATCGTCAAGATCGAGTCGCGGATGGTCTTCGACGGTGGCGCGTACGCCTCGACGTCGTCGGCGGTGTTGATCAATGCGGTGACGCACACCCAGGGCCCGTATCGGTGTCCGAACGCCGTGGTCGACGGGTATGCGGTGCGCACGAACCATCTGCCGTGTGGGGCGATGCGCGGGTTCGGTGTGGTGCAGGCGTGCTTCGCTCACGAGTCCCAGATGGACAAGTTGGCAGCCGCATGCGGGCTCGACCCGGTCGAGATCCGGCTGCGCAATGCCATGCGCACCGGAGATCCCTTGATCACGGGGCAGCCGGTCCTCAACGTGGCGCCGGTCGAGCGATGCATTCGTGACACGGCGGCACTTGCGTTGCCGGACATGCCGGTCGGTGGGTTCCCGATGGCCGACGGCGGCGTCGACGTGATGCGCCTGCCGGGCGGTGCCGGCCGCACCGCCGAGCGCGGCGACGTGGTGCGAGGCATCGGCTGGGGCGTCGCAATGAAGAACCTGATGTACTCCGAAGGGTTCGACGACTACTCGACTGCACGTTGTCGCCTCGCCGACGGCGTGGCGACCCTGAAGTTCGCGACCTCCGAGGTGGGGCAGGGATTCGTCACGATCGCGCCGCAGATCGCACGCACGATCCTCGGCGTCGACGAGGTTCGGCTCGACCGCATCGATACCCAGGTGGGCTCGGCGGGATCGACGTCGGCGTCGCGCCAGACATGGATGAGCGGGGGAGCGGTCGATGCGGCGTGTCGAACCGTGCGCGAACGATTGTTCGAACAGGTGGGACGGGCCAACGACGTCGACCCGTTGCGCTTGGCGATCGACGGCACCGATGTCGTCGACACGGTGTCGGGCTGGAGGATCACGGTGGCCGAAGCGAGCGCGGGGATCGTCATCGACGAAACTGTCGAGTACCGGCACCCGGCAACCGAGGAACTCGACGAGAACGGCCAGGGCAACTGCCACACGGCGTTCGCCTTCGTCGCCCACCGCGCGGTCGTCGACGTCGATCCGGAGTTGGGGCTCGTCAAGGTCGTGCAGATCGCGACCGCCCAGGACGTCGGGCGGGCACTCAATCCGTTGTCGGTGCTCGGCCAGATCGAGGGTGGGATCGCCCAAGGGCTCGGATTGGCGGTGATGGAGGAGATCATCCAGATCGACGGTGCGATCCGCAACGGCAACTTCACCGACTATCTCCTGCCCACGTTCCTCGACATGCCCGATGTCGTGGCCACCCTGATCGAGGAGCCGGACCCGCACGCCCCGCTCGGCGCCAAGGGCGTCGGCGAGCCGCCGTGCATCTCCGCAACGCCGGCGGTGGTGGCCGCCATCCGGGATGCGCTACGTCAGATCGACGGCGTCGGCAAGCCCCTCGAACGAGTTCCGGTCCGTCCCGCCGACATCTGTCTCTGACGTCCACGCGGTGCGGCGCATCGAGCACGTCCGGAATGTCGGAGTGTCGCCCCGGTACGGCTAGGTTCGCAGTCCATGTCCGCCGAGCGCGAAATCATGACCTGGGACGTCTTCGGAACGGCATCGCGGGCGCTCGCCCAGATGGTCGCCGACGACGACTACGAGCCCGACATGGTGCTGGCGATCGCGCGGGGAGGCCTGTTGATCGGGGGCGCGATCGGCTACGCACTGTCGGTCAAGAACGTGTACACGATGAACGTGGAGTTCTACACCGGCGTCGACGAGCGCCTGGAGGTGCCGCGCATCCTGCCGCCCGCCCCCGACTTCGTCGACGTGTCCCACGCCCGGATCCTCATCGTCGACGACGTCGCCGACACCGGGCACACCTTGCGTTCGGTCCAGGAGTTCGTCGAGGGCAAGGTGGCCGACGTGCGCACCGGGGTCCTCTACGAGAAGCCGCACTCGGTCGTCAAGTGCGACTACGTCTGGAAGGAGACCGACCTCTGGATCAACTTCCCGTGGAGCGACCAGGATCCCGTCGCCAAGCGCGACTGGTCGGTCAAGGACGCCTGATCTTCACCTGACGGTCGGATCGTCGACCGTCAGACGGTGCGGGCGTTCGGGAACGCTCGACGCTGAGCGGCTTCGAGGCGTTCCTGCAACCGCTTGGGGTGCACGATGCCGAGCAGCTTGCCGTCGTTCCACACCGTGACGACGGGACGCCGAGGATCGAGCCGGGGCAGCACGGTGGCGAGGTCCTCGTCGAGTGACGCCTTGGCCAGGTTGGTGAACGGCACCATCAACTGCGTGAGCATCACCATCGGGCGACGGTCGAACGGAACCGCCCAGAGCTGGTCCTCGAGCACGAGCCCGTCGAGTTCGCCGTTCTCGTCGACGATGGCCACCGCGCCGGCAGCTCCGAGGCGCTGGCGCTGGTCGATCATCGAGTCGGTGTCCATGTCGGTGCCGGCCTGCGCGATCCCGAAGAACGTGAGGTCACGCACCTTGACACCGTCGAGCTGCTCGGCGACGTACGA
>DATKXG010000367.1:0-10244 GCA_035529175.1 Ilumatobacteraceae bacterium | reverse complement strand
CGTGTCGTCGACACGCGCATCGCCGGCTTGAATCCGCTCGGCGGGACAACGCGACCGTCGATCAAGAGCAGCTTCGAGGTGCCGGTCACCAGCAATCCGGTGATCGGTCGGTCGGACGTCTCCGCGGTGGTCCTCAACGCCACCTCCGTCGAAGCGCTCACGATCGGGTACATCACGGTCGGCACCGCTGGGGCAACCGACCCGAACGTTGCCCCGACCACCTCGACCATGAACGTGGTCCGACCGGCTCAGATGCTCGCCAACCACGCGATCGTTCCCGTGTCGGCGAGAGGCTTCTCGATGTACACCGAGCCCGGCGGGCACCTGCTCGCCGATCTCGCGGGGTACTTCATCGGCGCCCCGGCCGCTGCACCGTTCGGTCCGCGGACCAACCCGACGGCACCTGTGTGCTCCACGCGGACCGCCGGCGAACCGGTCGTACCGGTCGGCCCGATCGTGTACGGGTCATCCCGGGCGGCCGTCGCCAACCTGCAGAACCGGCTGCTCGCACTGGGTTTCTGGAACGCCGGTGCCGACGGTGGCTACGGGCTGACCACCACCCAGTCGGTGATGGCATTCCAGAAGTGGAAGGGCCTGCCGGCCACGACCGTCGTCGATACGGCGACCGCGATCGCGCTCAACACCGAGCGGTGTTTCCCTGCCGCGGGTCGCAGTGGCGACTACTTCGAGGTCGACAAGGGCAAGCAGATCGCGTTCGTCGTGCGCGGCGGCAAGGTGCAGCACGTGTTCAACGTCTCCACCGGCAACGGCAAGTCGTACGACGAGGAGGACCAGAAGAACGCCGGGAGCCGGGTGATCGGTGTGGCCATCACGCCCACCGGCACCTTCCGCACCTACCGCGAGCACGACGTTGCCAGGTACGAGGGCGACTTGGGCACGTTGTACCGCCCGAAGTTCGTCATCGGCGGTGTCGCCGTCCACGGTGCCCCGAGGGTGCCGAACTATCCGGCGTCACACGGTTGTATCCGTGTTGCCAACCCGGTCATGGACCTGATCTGGGGCCAGAATCTGCTCCCGCTGCGATCCACCGTGTGGATCCACGACTGAGCTCGTCAGGCGTCCAGCGCCTTGGTCTGTCGGTGGCGACGCCACCCCTGGAAACCGGTGACGGCGAACGTCATGGCCACGAGCGGTGCGACGATGAGCGTTGCCGGTCCGACGACGTCGGCGGCCGCTGAATCGCTGGCGTCGAGGACCAGATAGGCGACATACGCGGCGTAGAAGGCGATCAGCACGACACCCTCCCAACGCTTGATCTGGAAGCCGTTCCACACGATCGGGACGAGCACCACCGTGGCGGCCAGCATCACCGGGAAGTCGAGGCGCAGCGACACGTCACTGACCGGGATGCCGTCGCTCGACACGATCGAGGAGAGCCCGAGTACCGACATCAGGTTGAACAGGTTCGAGCCGATCACGTTGCCGACGGCGATGTCACGCTGGCCGCGGACCGCCGCCAGGATCGATGTCGCCAGCTCCGGGAGCGAGGTGCCGATCGCCACGACCGTCAGCCCGATGACGAGATCGCTCACGCCCGCCGACTCGGCGATGTCGGTAGCACCGTTCACCAACAACTGAGAGCCGACGACGAGCACGGTCAGCCCGGCAGCGACGAGCGCCAAGTTGAACCAGAGCGGCCGTTCGGTCGCCACCCCTTCCAGTGTCTCGACGGACTTCGCGTACTCCTCGACCACATCGGAGCGTTCGCCGCGCGCTTCGCGGACGAGCCATGCGACGTACGCGATCACGCCGGCGAACAAGATGACGCCGTCGATGCGCCCGACCTCGTTGTCGAGCGACATGAACAACGCGACGACCGACACGACGATCAGCAGCGGGATGTCGAAGCGGATGATGCGCTGCTGGACCGCCAGACCGCCGACCACGGCAGACGCTCCGAGGATCAACAGGATGTTGCCGATGTTGCTACCGACGACGTTGCCGAACGCGACGTCGGCGTCGCCACCGAGCGCCGCCGACACGCTGACGGCGAGCTCGGGAGCACTGGTCCCGAACGCCACGACCGTGAGCCCGATCACCACCGGCGCGATGCCGAACTTCGACGCAATGGTCGCTGCCCCCTTCACGAGGAGTTCGGCGCCGCCGACCAGGCAGACGATGCCGACGACGAGGGAGAGGATCGTGAGTGCAGTCACTGTTGCGTACTGTGCCACGCACCAAGCTGTTCGACGTGCTCACCGGGTCTGCAGTTCCTGCACGACGAGCGCAGCGGTCCGGCGCAGCGCCTCGAGCTGGTCGTCGTCGAGGTGGCGGGGCCGGTGGTCGGCAACGCACAGCGTGCCGACGCGGCTGCCGTCGTCGAGCGTCAGCGGCATCCCGGCGTAGAACCGCAGGCGAGGCCCACCAGCGACGAGCGGATTGTCGGCGAAACGCGGGTCGGCGAGCGTGTCCTCGATCTGCAGGACCTCGGTGCCGAGGATGGCGTGAGCGCACAGCGACATCTCCCGCGGGGTCTGCTCGACCACGGTGCCACGTCGCGACTTGAACCACTGCCGGTCGGTGTCGACCAGGCTCACGAGCGCCACGGGGACGTCGAGGATCGCTGCGATGTCGGCGGTGTGGCGATCGAAGCGCGCCTCTGGCGCAGTGTCGAGAACACCCAGGTCGTGCAACGCCGTGATTCGCTGGTCCTCGTCATCGGGGAGCGGTGCGTTCTGCCAGCGGAACGACCGGCGCAGCAGCCACGCTCGCAGCTTGGTGCGCAGGAAGAAGGGGCTCGCCGGCCACACGAGCCATTCGGTGATGCGGGTCTCCTCGGAGTCCGGATGCCAGCGGGCCTCGTCACGACCGACCATGATGATCGGCACGCTGGCGCCGTGTCCGGTCCCGAGTTCGCGTATTGCGGCGACAAGGTCGAAGCCGCCGTCGTCGGCGAACGGCTCGAGGAGCACGATCCCCGGTTCGGTCGACCGCACGATCTCGAAGGCCTCGCGTAGGTCGGCGGTGACGACGACGTCGAGGTCTTCGGCGCGCGCGGCAGCGGCGAGCGTCTCGGTGACGTCCGGGCTCTGTGCGACGACGACCGCGACCTGTGATGGCGCGACCACGGCGGACGACGCAGCGGCGTCGGTCGCCTGGGCGACCATCGGCGACAGCGGGCGGTTCCCGCGGACCTCGATCGCCGATCCTTCGGCTGCTGCGAACACGTCGCCGTCGTAGCCCGAACGACGAGCGTGCGCCCGTGCCATCTCGAGGAGGTCGTCGATCTGGTCGTCGGTCCGATTCGGGTCGTGGTGGTAGAGCGCGACGCTGCGGACATCGGCGCGACGTGCAAGATCGATGACGTATTCGACGGTGCTGTGACCCCAACCCACGTGATCGCCATACTCGGATCCGAGGTATTGCGCGTCGTGGATCAGCAGATCGGCACCGCTCACGAACTGGGCGTGGGCGTCGTCCTGACGGTTCCGGGCCAGGTCGCCGCCGACGGCGAGCGACTGGTCGTGTGGCTCATGATCGGACGAGTACACGACCATGGCGCCGTCGACCTCGACCCGGTAGCCGAGGGTGAGCGCGGGATGGTTGAGGTAGCGGGTCACGATCGTGGCGTCGTCGATGCGCAGGACCCCTTCGACGAGGTCGTGGTGCTCGACGTGGGCGGACAGCTGGTCGATCTCGACGGGGAAGTACCGGTACTCCATCTGTCCCGCGAGGATCTCGTGGAGCGAACCGCCCAGGCCGCTCGGGCCGTAGATGTGCCAGGTGTTGCCCTCCACGAACAGTGGAGCGAAGAACGGCAGACCCTGGATGTGGTCCCAGTGGGTGTGGCTGATCAGGATGTGACCGTCGATCGGGCCACCGCCCGACGCGGCGACGAGCGACTGACCGAGACCGTGGGCGCCGGTCCCGCAGTCGATGACCAGCTGGGTACCCGCATCGGATCGAACCGACACACACGAGGTGTTGCCACCGAATCGCACCGTGGAAGGCCCCGCCTTGGCGATCGAACCTCGTGTTCCCCAGAACGTCACCAACATCGGAGATCCTCCACGAGCCGACTGTACGGGACATCAGCACCCACTCGGCGCACTCGGCCCTCAGCAGGCCTGCTCCGAGAGGTACGCCGGAAGCGCGGCAGGTCCGATGTCGGAACGTTCGTAGGCTTCGCCGACAGCACCCGCGAGCACGGTGGCAGCGGCACACGGGACTCCGAGATCGCGCTCGGCGACACCGAGCAGGATCGTTGGAGTTCAGGAGCGTTCTGGTTTGATCGGCGTCTGACGCGGGGGCGTGAGCTTCGTCGGCGTCGGCTTTGCAGGAGTCGGCTTCATCGGCGGCCGGTCGCCGTTGATCGTGGCGGTGTGGAACGTCATGCGGACGAACGTACGGATGGACTGTTCCAGGCTCGTTTCGGCCTGGTGAACAACCCTCGTCCTCTGGCACCCACACCCGTCGACGACGAAACTCATGACAGCCCGACACTCGAAATCCTCGGGGTGTCGGCAAGAATCAGCGGCCATGACGCTTTCCGATGCTCCCATCCACAGCCTCAAGGGCGAGTCGACCTCGCTCGCTGCGTACTCGGGCCAGACCATCCTCGCCGTCAACGTGGCGTCGAAGTGCGGGCTGACACCTCAGTACACCGGACTCGAAGAGCTGCAGAAGACCTACGGCCCCAGGGGGTTCACGGTCATCGGCTTTCCGTGCAACCAGTTCCTCGGCCAGGAGCCCGGCACCCCCGAGGAGATCGAGACGTTCTGTTCCACCACCTACGGCGTCACGTTCCCGTTGATGGAGAAGATCGACGTCAACGGCGACGACCGCCACCCCATCTACGAGGTGCTCACCGACGTCGCTGACGCCGAGGGCCACAGCGGCGACGTCCGCTGGAACTTCGAGAAGTTCCTGATCGCCCCGGATGGAGCCATCACCCGTTTCGGGCCGATGATCCTCCCCGACGATCCCGCGCTGGTCGCCGCAATCGAAGCCAGCCTGTAATCGAGCCGAGCAGCGCGACGCGCAACGTGATGTTCCTCGCCGGCGTCGCGTTCGCGGTCGCGTTCTGATCGGGTCGCAAGTGCAGATCGCGTGACGGCGGCATGCAGTACCACTACCTTGCGGGCTGTGCGCTTGACCACCGACGATCGGCTCGACATCGCCGAACTTCCCGCCCGCTACGCCGACGCGCTCGATCGCCTCGAGCCCCACCGCTTGCGTGAGGTCTTCACAGAGGATGCGGTCTGGGAGATGATCGACCGCATCCGACTCGACGGACTCGACGAGATCATGGAGTTCATGGGCCGTCCCGACGTGCACCCCGGCGCCCACCTGATGACCAACGTCTACATCGAATCGGTCTCCGACGACCTGCGAGACGGTGGGCCCCTCGTTCACCTTCGCTCGCGTGGCGTCTACCCGGTCGGTCCGTCGGATCCGCGAAGTCCGACCAGCGTGTTCTACGGCCACTACGACGACGAGGTCGTGCACACCGCTGCGGGCTGGCGCATCCGTCACCGGCGATACCAGCACGGCTCGTAGCTGTGACGACCGGCAGCGCTCCAATCGTCGGCCGCTCGATCTCCATGATATGTATGTATGATACGTACATGCCGAACAAGACGATCAGTGTTCCGGAGGACGTGGTACCGATCATCGAGGGGCTCGGCGTCCCGTTCTCGACCTGGGTTGCCGATCAGCTCCGGCGTCACGCCGCTGCCCACTCGCCGCTGAGGTTCGCCCAGCAGCTACTGGTCGACGCTGAGCTCGCGAACGCCGAACCTCCTACCGTGGCGGAGTCGATGGCAGCGCTGGAGCGGATGGAGCGTTCGGCACCGTGGTAGCGAGGGGCGGGGTGTACTGGATCGAACTCGACAAACGCCGGCCGTGTGTGGTCGTCTCGTCCGACGATGTGCTCGGTGTGGATGTTTGGCAGACCCACGTCGTACCGATCACGTCGAATACCGCGCGAGCGGGAATCGCCGGAAATGTGTTGCTTCCTTCCAGGGCAAGTGGGCTGCCGAAGGACTCGGTCGCTGTTCCGCTCGGGCTCGAGTTGATCGACCGGTCACTCCTCGGCGACCAGGCCGGCAAGCTGCCCACCGTACTGATCGACGACATCGACGACGGACTTCGAGCCGTTCTCGGCATCTGAAATGGCGCCGCGGACAAATCGGTGGACCTTATGGGACGGCTTTCAAACCCTCCCCAACAACGCCTCTCCCCCACCGACATCGACGACCTCGTTGAGGCCTATCGGGCGACCCCGACGAGGCTGGACCTCGCCAGCTCACTCCGAGCAGGAGCGGCGCTGATCATTATCCCGCGCGAGAGAAGGGCCGGAGTGCGGCGCGCAGCGCGTGCTCCAAGCGGATTGCCAAGTGGACGTTTTGCGTGGGTCGGCGGCGAGCATCCTGCCGGTTCCAGAGCGGTTCGGAGTGAGGTCCGACGACGTCAGTATGGGCGCCCAACTCGGGTTGGGGATGTTGCGTTGACCGTCGCTCGGCGGGTCGAGGTTTGCGGTGTTCGTCGGATGATCTAGCAGGTGCCGGTCGGTAGGTGAGCGGTGAGGCCGAGCTTTTCGATGATGGGGCTATCGCTGAAGCGGAACAGGTCAAGTCCGTCGTCTGCTTCAATCGAGACGACCGCCCAGGAGGGAACGACGAAGAGGTCGCCTGGTTGAACTTCCCATCCGGTTCCACCCACCTCGACTCGGCCGCTACCGGCGAAGACCTGGCAGACAGCCGAACCGACCTCTTGACCAGGAGCAGTCCGGGCGCCGGGCGCGAGACGATGGAACTCGGCCCGCATCGTCGGCAGCACGTCCGCGCCGTCAGTCGGGTTGATGTAGCGGATCGCGGCGTGACCGGGCTCGATCGTGACGTCGTGCCCTCTCGCCTCGAGATCGAGTTGGGCCGCGAGCGCTGCGTCGGTGTGCTCCCACCGGTAGTTCAGCAGAGGTGTTGCCCGATGGGCGCCGGGCTGCGTCAGCGGTCGCAGCCCAGGGTGCCCCCACAGTCGTTCAGACCGCGACCGTTCGGGAACCACGTCGGGACGATCGGCCACGTCGGGGCCGGGCTCAAAGAACGTCGTGTCGGCATATCTCTGAAACGGGATGTCGAGCCCGTCGATCCACGCCATCGGCTGGTCGCTATCGTTGATGTGGCTGTGCCAATGCCAGCCTGCCTGGGGAAGGAAGTCACCCCGCCGCATCGTGATGGCGTCGCCATCGACCACGGTCGCCACTCCCTCGCCCTCGAGCACGAACCGGAACGCGTGCTGGCTGTGCCGATGCACCGGCGCGCCCTCACCGGCGTTCAGGTACTGGATGGCGGCCCACAGCGTCGGTGTCGCATACGGCTGACCACCCAACCCGGGGTTGGCGAGCGCTATCGCGCGTCGCTCCCCTCCCCGGCCAACCTCGACCAACTCACCGGACTTGGCCGCTGCCTCGTACAACCGCTCCCACCGCCAGAGGTGAGGCACCGCGTCCGAGGTTGGTGATGGGGGCATCAACCCGCTGATCTCGGTCCACAACGGGACCAGCATCTCGGCCTCGAAGTGCCTGTAGAGCCGGTCGAGTTCCGCGCTCGGCGCTGGCTGGTTCGGCCCCTCGACGGCCATCAGCCGCACGGGACTCGAGGGGAGCGCCGCCGACGAGGACTGCTGGTGGGAGGGCATGCGACCAGTCTGCCCGACAACACCGACCCGTGGCGGGCCGACGGAACGGTCCCCGACAAGTCCCGGTCACGGACGCTCATATCACTCCTGCCCTCGGACCGGCCGACCCGCTCGCGAACGACACCACGGCGCCCGGTTCCGTGCTCGAGAATGTGCAAGTAGTTCCGGTCGTCGCCGCCGCACTCGCTGCCGCTCGTCGTGTCGTCGTGCCGGTACCAGGGGCGGTCGCAGCGCCGTTGGCCAGTGTCACGATGGGCGCTCCTCAATCGGCCGGCGGCCGTCACGCCGACTCTAGGGCATCTTGCGATCCACGCGGAGTGGCTGCCAGCGCGACCGCGCGTTGACCACGACCGGCCCGCCACCCCGTCGCCGGACGGCGGGCCACTGCCGTCTACCTGGTGTTATGCGCAGGCTTCGACGGTTTTTCGTGGGCGCAGAGGGACTCGAACCCCCGACATCTTCCTTGTAAGGGGCTCCTCAGGTAGCAACAGGTGAAGAGTGATCACACCACGGAGAGTGCCGAAGGCGGTCACTCATCTCGGGGTTCTCGACACTGCTCCCAGCGCTGCTCCCCCGCCCTGGGGCGAACCGCAGCGTGGTGTGTGCCGGGTGTGCTGAGCTGTGATGATGTTCTCCGAGGCGCCGATGGAGCGCATTGACGTGTTCCGGGCTCCGGAACACTGCAGGCTCGGTGCGACCTTGCGATCAGTTCCCGTGATGCCGAGTTTGCGCAGCCGGGACCCATGGCACTCGGGCGCCGTTCATGCCGCCGAGCTATCTCGGCAACCGACATGCCCCTTACGCAGTTCTGGCGTAGATGTTCGTCATGTCTTTGGTGCGGACGACTCGCTTGCCGAACGGTTGCAGCGCAAGACCTGCCATTTTGATCGACTGGACTCCGAATGGAATCCCGATGATCGTGATGCACAGCAGGGCTCCCGCGAGGACATATGCGATCGCCATTAGCAGTCCTGGGATGATCCAGAGGATGGCACCGACGGCTCCAAGCTTCGTGGCGCTCGGGTCGTTAACGATCGTGCGTCCGAACGGCCAGAGCGAGAAGTTGGCAAGCTTGACGCACTGGCGAGCAAACGGGATCCCGACCACGGTGACGGCGAGGACGAGCGCCCAGAACATCCACCCAAGAGCGGTCCAGAACCCGCACAGCACGAGCCACAGCAGATTGCCCAGTGTCTTCACACTCGCCTCTCTCGCATCTGGAGGACAAGGCGTGCAGGCGTTTCGACGTCGCTCCGCTCATCGCACAGCGCCTGATCGCCGTACGACGGTGGTAGGCCCTGCCGCGTTCATCGCCCTGCTCACGTCTAGACCTCCCCACCACTTGCGCGCCATAACGGTCGTGACGACGACGAGGTGCTGGCGATCCTGTTCGGCCGGTAGCTCGGCCCGACATCGCTGACCTTGAAAGTACTTACAAGGTGTTGGTCAGTTGCCGGAGGCTCGACGACGACGTGGAGTCGTCTGGTGGCGGCTCGCTCCCGTAGCGGTTCGTCGTTGCCGATCGGCCGATGATGCTCTCGCGTCGACGCCCAGCGGTGTGGGACGACTCAGCGGTTGGTCGGATCCGAGGAGGTCCAGGTCGTCGTCGGTGTCCTCGGCGGCGTGTGTCGCCCGCCTGCTGCAAAGAACGTGTCCGACTCTTCCTTGCCGTAGAGCGCCCAGAGGACGAACACGCCGACGAACAGCGAGAACACGGCGCTGAAGACGTATCCGCCCACGTTGAACGCGACGAGGACGAAGATGGCCAGGCTCATCCTCAGGACCTGGACGATGCCGGCGAACAGCCGCATCCCATCGCGGCCGCGCATGAGCCCGGTGGCGACCACGAACAGCAGGACGGCCGTGATCGCTTCGCCGACGATGGTGCCCGAGAACGCGCCGTCGGACATCGCGGATCCTTCACGTTCGAGGAAGTCCACGAGGTCGTTGCGCCAGATCAGCAGTGAGATCGAGGCGACCGCAGCGAGGAACGCCTGGGCGTACAAGATGATGCCGACGAACGAGACGACGGCAGGTCTCGGGACGGGCGGCTGGTCAGAGGGTTCCACGGCAGTCCTCACTTTCGGAAGCTTGCGCAGGAGCGTAGCCCCTGGCCGATGTCCGTCGAGGCCTTCCGTCACGGTCCGCTCGATCACGGGCGCGGCAACGACCTCTCCACGCGTGGCCGATAGCGTCGTGCTCACAACTGAATACTTGCGGGGTTGGGTGGAAGTCCCGGCCCGGAGCCGTAAGCCCCGCATTAGCCCCCCAGAACGAAACCAGGGGCTCCGCTTGTCGCGAAACCCCTGGTAGATCGGTGGGCGCAGAGGGACTCGAACCCCCGACATCTTCCTTGTAAGGGAAGCGCTCTAGCCAACTGAGCTATGCGCCCGGAGGCGCAGAGGCTACCCCTCGAATCGGCCGGACACGGACACTCGCCTGCAGGGCGAAGGCCTCTATCCGGCGCATCACGAGAAGCCGACGCTGGACACATGGAGGGCTTCGCTTCCCGCGACTTCGCTTCGGTCGAGGAGACCTTTGCCGGCCAGCTCGAACGCACGGATGGGGGCGCCGCCGTGACCATC
>DATKXG010000366.1:0-13835 GCA_035529175.1 Ilumatobacteraceae bacterium | reverse complement strand
CGACGGTGCGGTCGATGCCGGTCATCGCCGCGATGCGCTCGCTGCGCCGGTCGTGCTCGGCGCGGGCACCGCTCACGCCGGCGCCCTTGCGTCGTATCGACACCGCGAGCGCCGCCGCGCACGAGATCATCACACCGATCGACGCGGCTTCGCGGACGGGAACGACGCCGAAGGCGAGGCCGGCGGCCAGCGCGCCAGCGGCGAAGCAGGAGTAGACGATGCGCAGCAGCCACCCATAACCGAGGCTGGCGATGCGTCGGCGGGTCGTGAACCAGCAGAAGAGCATGCCGCCGGTCGCCCACTGCAGGAGCACGGTGGCGGCGTCGAGGCTGATCACGTTCGACAACGGTAACGCCGTAGCCTGGCGGCGCCATGGCCCTCCCCCGCCACCATCGGTCCGCCGGTGTCACATCTGCCCGCACCGTGTTCGTCGCCCTCGTCGCCGTGCTGGCGCTGGCTGCATGCGCGACCGGTCCACGCCCCAGCTTCGACGCCGACGAACCGACCCAGCAGGCCACCGGCGACCCGGCGATCGACGCCGTGCTCGAACGGCTCGACCGGGTCGGCCTCGAACAGTTCACCGCCGACTACACGATCCTGACCCGACTCGGTGGACAGGAGTCGACCGCCACGGTCGTGCAGGCCTCCGACAGCCGGCGCTCGATCACGATCAACGCGGTGCGATTCCTCGATGGCACCGGCACCGCATCGACGTGCAACCTCACCACAGCGGAGTGCGAGGCCGTCATCAACGACGCCCGGGTCAGCGACGTCCAGATCACCCACGACTTCTACGGGTCGAGCTTCGCCCGCCGGCTCCGCGTCGACGCCGGGCGCAGCCTCGCTCCCGCCCGCGGGTACACCGAGACGATCGGTGGCCAGCCGGCGACATGTGCCGACGTCTCGGTGTCGGGCGGCACCAAGGTGTACTGCGCACTCGACACCGGCCCGCTCGCCCGCTACGACGGCAACGACGTCGTGATCGAACTCGTCATGGCGAGCCCCACCCCCGACGAATCCAAGTTCGCCACGAGCTGACGGCCTGACGGCTTCACGGCCGGAATCGACCCGTCATGCGTCGACGGCGACCAGCGAATGCTCGGAGTTGTTGAGACGGCGCGGACCGTCGTCGGTGGCGACCACGATGTCCTCCAGGCGCATTCCCCACTTGCCGGGCACGTAGATGCCCGGCTCGACGCTGTAGGCGTGCCCTGCCTCGAGCGGCAGCGCGTTGCCCTCGACGATGTAGGGATCCTCGTGCTCCTCCATCCCGATGCCGTGGCCGGTGCGATGGATGAAGTACTCGCCGAAGCCGGCGTCGGCGATCACCTGGCGCGTCACCCGGTCGACGTCCTGGCACGGTGTTCCGACCGTGCCGGCATCGGCGCCGACTCGTTGCGCTTCGTGCAGCACCGCGTAGGCCTCGGCGACCTCGGGGATCGGCTCGCCGGTGAACACGCATCGGGTGGTGTCCGAGCAGTAGCCGGCCATCGTGCCGCCGAAGTCGCACAGCACGATCTCGTTCTTCCGGATCACGCGGGACCCGGCGTGATGGTGCGGGCTCGCCGCGTTCTCGCCGGCGGCGACGATCGCGAAGTTGACCTTGTCGTGGCCCTCCTCGATGATGCGTCGACCCAGATGCGCCGACACCTCGGCCTCGGTGCGTCCGACGAGTGGGATCTCGCCGCGCTGCAGTTCGCCGGCGATCCGATCGACGGCGTCGGCCGCCGCGGCGAGCGCATCGATCTCGGCCTGGTCCTTGGCCATCCGCAGCGGCCCGACCACGTCGACGGCGCGGGTGAAGGCGGCGCCAGGGAGCTGCGGCAGCAGTTCGACGAGGAACCGGGCCCACATCTGGTCGCCCACCGCCACTCGCTTCGCGCCGGCGGACAGCCGAGCGACGATCGCCGTCGGATCCTGCGTCTCGCCCCACGGCAACATGTCGAACACGCCGGGCACCTCGCGCACCCGGGGAGCTTCGAGCGCCGGGATCACCATCGTGGCGCCTGCATCACGCGGCACGACGAGCATGGTCAGGCGCTCGAGCGGCATCGCCGTGTAGCCGGTGAGGTACGGCAGATCGTGGCCGACCGAGAGCAGCAGCGTGTCGATGTCGTGCTCGGCCATCGCCGCGCGCACACGAGCCAGCCGATCGAGGTAGACGGACGAATCGACGTTCGGCGAGGACATCGCTCCAGTCTGCACGCCCCCCGGCCCCCACATTCACGTTTGCGCGCAATTTCGGATGACCCGTCCCATCCGAATCTGCACACAAACGTGGTGGTCAGTCCGTGATCAACACCTCGTCGGGGTACGCGCCGGGCGGGTGAATCGGCTCCCAGCCGCCGCCGCAGTCGCCGCCGGCCAGTGACAGGTCCTGACAGACGGTGGCCCGGGTGATCTTCCAGACACCGTCGACGAGCACTGCGATGCCGTAGCGGACGTCGAAGTCAGTGCCGGGCGTGTCGATCGAGTACCGGAACCACGCCTCGTCCGGCGCGGTGAACACCAGCTCGTCGATCGTCGCCGATGCACCCGCGGCGTCCTCAGCGAAGTCACCCTCCTGGACCTGCTGGCGAGCCTCGGCCACACCGGTGGGATCGTCGATCAGGTCGCTGCCGCCGTCATCGGTGCCGACCACGCCGTACACCGCGGTCATCGCATCACGGACCTCGGCCTCGGCAGCAGCCGGATCGACCGGCTGCTCCCCAGCATCAGGCAGCGCCGGCGGTGGCGGCGTGCACGACGCACGGAACTCCGGGTCCTCCCAGGTTCCGACGCCGCCCGAGTCCACGACGCCCGAGGCCGAACCGCCCTGAACCTCGAGGCTGAACACCGGTGCATTCTCCAGCCAGTAGCGCTCGGGACCCTCGACGACCTCCGTCGGACTGCCGCCGGGAACCGCGAGCACGGCGATGCCGTTCTGCGGCGGCGCGGCGTCGGACTCGCCGCTGTCGAGCGTCACGACCACGTTCTCGGTGTCTGGCGGCACCTGCGCGACGAAGACCCAGGTCGGCTGGCCATCCGGACTTCCGAGCGTCACCCACGACACCGCTCGGCCCTGGTACGGCTCGTTGTACCACGGAACGGAACCCACGTCGATCACACCGTTGCCGCCGAGGGCGATGCGGATCTGGCCCGATTCGTAGCACCATGGCGCCGGCTGCCAGTCCCCTTCCTGGAAGCCGAACTCCTGCTCCCAGATCTGACCGAGATGGGCCCTCAGTACTCGCCCGTCGCCGGTCGTGCGGTCGAACAACAACTGCATCGGCTCGTATCCGAACATCGACCACCCCATGCCGCCGGACGAGGCGATTGCGCCCGAATCATCGCTCTCGGCGAGCGGAGCGCCGATCGTCGGAGCCGGGCTGTCGACGCCAGTGGACTCGGCCTCGCTGTTCGCGCTCCCGGCGACTTCGTCCGCGGGCTCCAACGAGGTCGACTCGTCGTCGACGCTGCGGCCGATGCCGTAGCCGGCGCCCGCGGCAGCAGCGATCAGCATCGTGGCGCCGATGACGGCGAACCACCTCCGCCGTGACGAGACCCCGTCGGGTGCCTGCTCGCTGTGCAACTCCTCGAAGTGGACGCTCATCGCGGGTTCCTCCAGTGATCGTCGAGATCGTCACCCCGTGAGACGCTTGGACGACCCCGATCGGTTCCACGAGTTTCCCACAGCCCCGGGAAGAGGCAACCGGGAATAGATCGATCGCGACATCGTTGCACCCAGCATGCCCGACGACGCCGCCACGCCCAGCCGGATCGATCTGTACTGGCGGCCGGGCTGCGGGTTCTGCTCGATGTTGCAGCGCAAGCTCGACAAGCTGGGCATCGAGCGCGTCGAGCACAACATCTGGGAGAACTCCGATGACGCTGCGATCGTTCGTCGACACGCCAACGGCAACGAGACCGTGCCGACCGTCGTCATCGGCGACCGGGGATTCGTCAACCCGTCGGCAGGCGAGCTGATCGCCTATCTCGGCGTCCACCATCCCGCACTCCTCCCCGAGGACTTCGAAGCACCCGAGCCGAGCGCCGTCGGCCGACTCGCCACCCGCGTGTTCGGGTGACACATCTCATCGGCCGTTTCGCCGTTCCGGCATCCCGGGTACTGTCTGGCCCATGAGCGATCCACGACTCGAGGGCACGGAGATCGTCGATTCGGTCATCGACACCATCGGCGAGACGCCGCTCATCCGCCTCAAGCGGCTGAGCGAACTCGAGGGCATCGAGTGCCTGTTCACGATGAAGAACGAGGCCACCAACCCCGGTGGATCGGCCAAGGATCGGCCCGCACTCGAGATGATCCTCGCCGCCGAGCGCGAGGGCCTGCTGCAGCCTGGCGGCACCATCGTCGAACCGACGAGCGGCAACACCGGCGTCGGGCTGGCGATCGTCGCCGCCCAGCGCGGGTACCAGTGCGTGTTCGTGATGACCGACAAGGTCGCACCGGAGAAGATCTCGTTGCTCAAGGCATACGGCGCCGAGGTGGTCGTGTGCCCGGTCGCCGTCGAGCCGAGCGATCCGCAGAGCTACTACAGCGTCGCCGCCCGCCTCACCGACGAACTCGGTGCGTTTCGGCCGAACCAGTACCAGAACCCGCACAACCCCGAGGCCCACGTCAAGACGACCGGCCCCGAGATCTGGCGCCAGACCGCGGGCCGGATCACCCACTTCGTGGCCGGCGCCGGGACCTGCGGGTCGATCACCGGTGTCGCCCGCTACCTCAAGCAGCAGAATCCCGACATCAAGATCATCGCCGCGGATCCCGAGGGCTCGGTGTTCTCCGGCGGCTCGGGACGCCCGTATCTGGTCGAAGGCGTCGGCGAGGACTTCTTCCCCGCTGCGTGGGCGCCGGACCTGCTCGACGACATCATCCCGATCAGCGACGAGGAGAGCTTCCTCACCGCCCGCTACGTCAGTCAGCGCGAAGGCATCCTGATCGGCGGATCGGGCGGGATGGCCGTCGCTGCGGCGATCAAGGTGGCCAAGGCCGCCGACCCCGACGCCGTCGTGGTCGTGTTCAATCCCGACTCGGGTCGTGGCTATCTCTCGCGGGTGTTCGACGACGACTGGATGGCGAACTTCGGGTTCCTGCGCGAGTGCGACCGGTGCGTCGGAGCGGTGCTCGACACCCGCAACGCGTCGATCGAGAACTTGCTCTACGTCAATCCGCAGCAGCTGGTGTCCGAGGCGATCGAGCTGATGCGCTCCACCGGCGTCAGCCAGCTGCCGGTGTGCAAGAACACGCCACCGTTCGCCGCCGCCGAGGTGTCCGGTTCGATCGACGAACTCGAACTGATGGAGGCGATCAACCGCGACCCCGGCGTGATGGCGACCCCGGTCGAGAAGGTGATGGGACCCAAGCTCCCCACGATCGGCGTCGGCCAGAAGGTCGAACTGGCGGTCGAGATGCTCGAGACGGCGCCGGCGCTGCTCGTCCTGTCCGGCGGTCGCCCGCTGAGCGTGCTCACCCGTACCGACGTGCTGTCGTACTTCACCGCGATCGCCGAGGACGCCCTGGAACGCGGTTCCGGTACGGTGTCCGGCGATGGGTGATCTCGACGAATCGACCGCACGGCAGGGTTTCGCCACCCGGGCGATCCACGCCGGGCAGGACCCCGAGCCCACCACCGGGGCCGTCGTCACCCCGATCTCGCTGTCGACGACGTTCGCCCAGGAGGGCGTCGGCGGGCACAAGGGATTCGAGTACTCACGATCGGGCAACCCGACCCGCTCCGCGCTCGAAGCTCAGGTGTCGTCGCTCGAGGATGCCGCCCACGGCCTCGCATTCGCGAGCGGTCTCGCTGCCGAGGACAACATCCTGCGACTGCTCCGACCGGGCCAGCGGATCCTGCTCGGCAACGACGCATACGGTGGCACGTTCCGGCTGATCTCCAAGGTGTGGAGCCCGCTCGGGTTCCCGTGGACCGCCGTCGATCTCACCGACCTCGACGCGCTTCGCGCCAACTGGCCCGACGACGTCGG
Source organism: Ilumatobacteraceae bacterium (assembly GCA_035529175.1). GTDB lineage: Bacteria > Actinomycetota > Acidimicrobiia > Acidimicrobiales > Ilumatobacteraceae > Sva-07. The sequence goes on along the minus strand of DATKXG010000366.1, from coordinate 7,850 downwards.
CATGGTGTGGCTCGAGACCCCGACCAACCCGCTGCTGACCTGCTTCGACATCGAGGCGATCGCCGAGATCGGCGCGAATCGCGGGGCGATCACCGTCGTCGACAACACGTTCGCGACCCCGTACCTGCAGCAGCCCCTGACGCTCGGCGCTGACGTCGTCGTGCACTCGGCCACCAAGTACCTCGGTGGCCACAGCGACGTGATCGGCGGCTTCGTGGCCACGAACGACGACGACCTCGCCGACCGCCTGCGGTTCACACAGAACGCGGCGGGCGCGGTGCCGGCCCCGTTCGACTGCTACCTCGTGCTGCGCGGCGTCAAGACGCTGGCAGTGCGCATGGATCGGCACTGCGAGAACGCCCGCGCGGTCGTCGACCTGCTCGTGGGCCATCCGGCCGTCGACCGCGTGCTGTATCCGCAGCTCCCCGACCATCCGGGCCACGCGGCCGCCGCCAAGCAGATGCGCGACTTCGGCGGGATGGTGTCGTTCACCGTGAAGGCGGGAATGGCTTCGGCGATGACCGTCGCCGACTCCACCGAAGTGTTCACCCTCGCCGAATCGCTCGGCGCCGTCGAGAGCCTGATCGAGCATCCGGGGGCGATGACCCATGCGTCCGCCGCCGGATCGCCCCTCGAGGTTCCCGACAACCTGGTGCGGCTGTCGGTCGGCATCGAGGACGCCGCCGACCTGGTGGCCGACCTCGAGCAGGCCCTCGACCGCGTCCGATGAGCCTGCCGCCCGACTTCCCCCTCGCTCACGAGGCACCACAGCCGGATCGACCGATCGTCGTCGCCGCCAACCGGCTGCCGGTGATGCGCTCCGACGACGGCTGGACCGCGAGCCCCGGTGGTCTCGTTCGCGCGCTGTTGCCGATGCTGCGCGACACGGGCGGCACCTGGGTCGGTTGGACCGGGACGCCCGATGACACCACCGAGCCGTTCGCGGTCGAAGGCGTCGACCTGCATCCCGTGCCGATCACCGCCGAGGAGATCGAGCTCTACTACGAGGGGTTCTCGAACGACGCCCTCTGGCCGCTCTACCACGACGCACTGCGCGAGTCGACCTACTCCGGCGCGCAGTGGGACGCCTACGTCACCGTCAACCAGCGCTTCGCGGACACGATCGCCGACATCGCCCCGCCGGACGCGATCGTGTGGATCCACGACTACCAGCTGCAGCTGGTCCCGAAGATGCTCCGAGAAAGACGGAGTGACGTCACGATCGGCTTCTTCCTGCACATCCCGTTCCCGCCCTACGAGCTGTTCTCACGGTTGCCGTGGCGCACCGAGGTGGTCGAGGGACTGCTCGGCTGCGACCTGGTGGGCTTCCAGCGTCCGAAGGACGCAGCGAACTTCGCCGCCGCAGCACACGAGCTGACCGGCGTCGACGCCCACGATCACGCCATCGAGCACCCTGATCGCCTGACCCACGTCGGCACGTTCCCGATCTCGATCGACGTGGGTGACGTCGAGGAGATGGCTGCCGGCCGCGCGACGCGCCAGCGGATGAGCCAGATCCGCGCCCGCCTGGGGGACCCCGAGGTGATCCTGCTCGGCGTCGACCGCCTCGACTACACCAAGGGCATCGGCCTGCGGCTCAAGGCGTTCGCCGCACTCCTCGAATCGGGCGAACTCGACGCAGAGCGTCACGTGATGGTGCAGGTCGCCACACCCACCCGCGAGGCGGTCGAGCACTATCAGGACGAGCGCCACGAGGTCGAACGACTGGTCGGCGCCATCAACGGCCGCTACAGCCGCATCGGGCTGCCCGTCGTGCACTACCTGTACCAGACGCTCCCGTTCGACGAGCTGATCGCCCTGTATCGCGCCGGCGACGTGATGCTGGTGACGCCGTTCCGCGACGGCATGAACCTCGTCGCCAAGGAGTACGCGGCGTCGCACATCGACGGCGACGGAGTGCTCGTGCTCTCCGAGTTCGCCGGAGCGGCCGACGAACTGACCGACGCCGTGCTCGTCAACCCGCACGACGACCGGGCGCTCCAGCGCGCCATCGTCACCGGCGTCGCGATGAACCGCCACGAGCGCCGCGAACGGATGGCGGGCCTGCGCGACCAGATCCGCAAGAGCGATGTTCAGGGCTGGGCCGACCGATTCCTGGCGCAGCTCGCCGCCGCCGGCTCACCACCAGCCCCGTGACCAGCTACGACGACCCCGCCGAGATCGCCGGCCGGGTCGGACGTCGCCCCAGACCGCTGCTGGTGGGCCTCGACGTCGACGGCGTCCTCGCGCCGATCGTCGACCACGCCGACGACGCAGCTCTGCTCGCGGGGATGGGGGCCGCCGTCAGTGCCGTGGCGGCACTCGACGACGTGTTCGTGGCGGTGGTGTCGGGTCGGTCGCTCGCCGGGCTCGCACAGTTCGGGTTCGGCGACGACGTCGAGATGATCGGCTCACACGGCATGGAGACCCGAGACCATCCGATGGAACCCCTCACCGACGCCGAACGCACGCTGCTCGCCGATCTCGACGGCGCTGCCGTGTCCGCCGCCGAACGTGCCGGAACGGGCGCGTGGGTCGAGCGCAAGCCGGCGAGCGTCGTGCTGCACGTCCGCCAGGCCGACGACGCGGCGGGTGCGATGGCACTGCTCGAACTCGCCGACGTCGCCCGCAAGCTCGACGGTGCGACGGTCAAGGCAGGCAGCGGCGTGCTCGAGGCCTTCGCCCGTCACACCGACAAGGGCACGGCGCTGATGGCGCTCGCGTCGGATCTCGGCGCGGTCACCACGGTCTTCCTCGGCGACGACCTGACCGACGAAGAAGCGTTCGCCCACCTGTCCGCTGGCGATGTCGCCATCAAGGTCGGTGGCGCCGACACCATCGCCCAGCATCGCCTTCGCGATCCCCAGGCCGTTCTCGCCTTCCTCCAGACCCTCGCGTCCACCCCGTTTGCGTGACGTTTTCGGTGACCCGGGTCACCAGAATCTGCGCACAAACGTGGTTGAGCGTGAGGGTCAGGGCGGTGGGGTCAGAAGAGGGAGGACTGGCCGGCGGGCGGGGTGCGGCGGATGGCGGTCCACGGGACGTAGTTGTCCATGAATACCCACGTGCGTCGGTGGATTGCAGACGGGCCGTAGCCGAGCAGGGCCGACTTGTGCACGGGACAGGGGTAGCCCTTGTTGGTGTCGAACGACCAGTGCGGATAGCTCTCGGCGTGGGCCCGCATCTCCCGATCACGAACGACCTTGGCCAGGATGCTCGCCGTGGCGACGCTCAGGCAGCGCAGGTCGGCCTTCACCGCCATCTCGACGTGCGGGACCGCCGGTGACACGAAGTCCCACTTCCCGTCGGTGACGGCGACGTCGGGGGCGACGCCGAGGCCCTCGATCGCCCGACGTGCCGCCAGCTTCTGCGCCGCTGACATGCCGAGCTGGTCGCATTCGTCCTGGCTGACCGACCCGACCGACCACGCGATGCACCAGTCGGTCAGCTTGTCGAACAGCGCCTCGCGCTCGCGCTCGGTGAGGAGCTTGGAGTCGCGCACGCCGTTCACCCGGGTGTTGCGAGGCAGGATGGCCGCGCCGACCGACAGCGGACCCGCCCAGGCGCCGCGGCCCACCTCGTCGATGCCGACCACGACGTCGTGGCCGCGCTCCCACAGGTCCTTCTCGATCGCCCGCGTCGGCGCCCGCTTCTTCGACTGCTTGGGCGGCTTGGGACGCGCTGCGATCCGCACCACGACAGCTCCTCAGCGATCGCCGAGATCGATGCTGACGCCGATGCGTTTCGGCTGCGGCGGCGCCGCCCAGAGCGCCTCGCCCGAGGTGGCGTCGCTCGACCAGTCGGGGTCGACGGCCGGCGCCGTGAGGCGCTGGGTGTCACCGTGCTGCTCCCACAGCACCGCCGGCCGTTCGCCGTGCCAGCGCACGGCGAACCCGATGGTGGAGCGCGGCCCGGTCGGCACCCCGTGCACCTCGAAGTTCGAGCCCAACCAGCGGCGCGGAATCCCCAGCGGCAGCAGGCGACCCTCGTCGGCGATCCGCCGTTCGACCTCGGCCACGAACCGGCCCACCGATTCGCCCCGCTGCAGATCGGAGAACGACGACGTCGTCGCCGTACCGCTCGCCGGCACGGACCGCCCATCGCGATCGCGCCGCCGGCGGATCGCGCCGATGTCGGCTTGGGCGCGATTGTCGCCCGCCGTGATCGCCAGGCGTTCGCATGCCCGAAGCGCAAGGTCGACCTCGGCGTCGTCCGACCGGGCGATCGACGCGATCGGCTCGACGATCTCGGGCATCCAGGCGTCTGCGTCGTCGCCGAGGCGACCGAGTTCGGCCACGTCGAGCAGGAAGCCCACCGGGTCGTCGCCCGCCTCGACCGGACCGGCGAGCAGCAGGTCGCTGCGGGCGGCAGTGACCGCATCGCCGAGGCCGGCGTCGGGCAGCACCAGCCGGCTCGCCCGGTGCACGACGGTCTCCCAACCACGCACGACCGCCATCGCCGGCACCAGCGTCGGCAGGGCCCAGGTCGAGAAGCGATCGGGGTCGTGCGGGATCGCGACCCATACCGACGCACGGTGCGCGACGGGCAGGACGATGGCACCCTCCGGCAGGTCGATGCCGCGGATCGGGACATCGGCCGGGGGACGGTCGGTGAGCACCCGCGTGCCGGCGAACGCGACGGCGAACGGGAGCGCCGATGCGTTCTCGACCTCGATCACGGTGAGACCACCGGCGTCCGGCACCGACCACACACGCTGGATCGCGTCACCTTCGGGCACCCGTACCCGCGTCTCGACCACCGGTGTGCCGTCGATGCGGCGCTGACGGACCGCGGCCTCTGAAGCCGGGACGTGCCAGCGGTCCTCGGCAGCGACGAACCAGCGCAGCGTCGCCGAGTCGCCGGAACGGACGACGTCACCCCATGGCGACACCCACGCCCGGCCGGGTGTTCCGACCGAGCCGATCAGCGTCGGTTCGACAGCTTGCAGTTCAGCGGCGCTCACTCGTCGAATTCGCCCTTGTGGCTGCGCTGCATCAGGGCCGCGAGCGCGTCCGGAGCGTGGCGGTGCTCGTGACAGACGGCGACGACCTGTTCGGTGATCGGCATCTCGACACCGTACCGGCGGGCGAGGTCGAGCACGCTCGGCGACGACTTCACGCCTTCGGCGACCATGTTCGTCGCCGCCAGGATCTCCTCGATCGTCTTGCCCTGGCCCAACTGCAGGCCGACCTGGTTGTTGCGGCTCTGCTTCGACGAGCACGTCGCGATCAGATCGCCCATGCCCGCGAGTCCCGCGAACGTGACCGGGTGGCCACCCATCGCCACGCCCAGGCGGGTCATCTCGGCGAGGCCCCGTGTGATCAGCGTGGCGCGTGTGTTGTCGCCGAAGCCCATGCCCTCGGCCATGCCGGCGGCGATGGCGATGACGTTCTTCACGACGCCGGCCACCTCGCAGCCGACGACGTCGTCGTTGGTGTACACCCGCAGGCTCGGTCGGCTGAAGATGCGCTGCAGTTCGTTGGCGATCGTGACATCGTCGATCGCGACGACGCTGGCCGCCGGCTGGCCGCTGAGGATCTCCTTGGCGAGGTTCGGACCGGTGAGCACGGCGACCGGATGCCCGGGCATGGCGTCGGCGGTGACCTCGCTCATCCGCTTGAGCGTGGTGCGCTCGAGCCCCTTCGACAGCGACACGACCGGCACCCACGGACGGATCGACTCGGCGGCTTCGACCGCGACGTCGCGATAGCCATGAGACGGAACCGCCATCACCACGACGTCGGCGTGCGACACGGCGTCGGCGAGCGAGTCGGTGGCGCGGAGTGCCTCGGGCAGCGAGAAGTCCGGCAGGTACTCGGGATTGACGCCCGCGTCGTTGATCTCACGAGCCAGTTCGCTTCGACGCGCCCACAGGACCGTCGGGGTGTTGACGGCGGCGAGTGCGGCGACCGTGGTACCCCACGACCCGGCGCCGATGACCGCCACGTTGATCGTCGATGCACTCATGTTCGTCCCCCCGATTCGCTGTGCCACATCGTGCGGCATGTACACCACCGCCTTGCGGCGCTGCCTCCCACTGTACTGCGGCATCGCCGCTCGGGCCGTGGCCCTCCTACAGTGGCGCCAGTGCGTCTCGCCGTTCTGGTCCCGGTCAAGCGATTCACGGCGGCCAAGGGCCGCCTGACCGGCGTGCTCGGCGACGGCGACCGGGCCCGCCTCGCCGAATGGATGGCGAGCGGTGTCCTCGACGTCGTCGCCGAGATCCCGACGTTCGTCGCCTGCGACGACGACGAGGTCGCCACATGGGCGCAACGGATGGGCGCCCAGGTGATCTGGGGAGCCGGAATGGGCCTCAACGGGGCCGTCGACGACGGCGTCGACCAGATCATCTCGATGGGCTACGACCACCTCCTCGTCACCCACGCCGATCTCGCCCTTCCCGGCGCGCTGCTCGACGTCGCCAACGAGGGATGCATCACCCTGGTCCCCGACCGCCGCGACGACGGCACGAACGTGATGTCGTTCCCGGCCGCCCATCCGCTCAGCGCGAGCTATGGCGGCGGTTCGTTCGCTCGCCACCTGCGCCAAGCGCTGGCGGTGGCGAACGTGGAGGTCGAGGTTCGTCGGGACCTCGAGCTCTCCCTCGACCTCGACACTGCACGAGACCTCGCCCACCCCCTCATCCGGAAGGTGCTTCCCCCATGGCTGCCAACGAACCCGGCCAACCCGGCCCGCTGAACTCGACCGCCCTCGCCACGCCCACCACCACCGATCTCGCCACGCCCGACTCGGCGCTGGCGATCGGCGCCCACCCCGACGACGTCGAGTTCGGAGCCGGCGGGGTGCTCGCCAAGTGGGCCGCCGACGGATGTGTCGTCCACCACCTGGTGTGCACCGACGGATCGAAGGGCACCTGGGATCCCGACGTCGATGTGACCGCCCTGGCAGCTCGGCGCCAGGACGAGCAGCGTGAGGCCGCGCGACGCCTCGCCGGTTCGAACGCGGGCGAGGTGAGGTTCCTCGGACGCGTCGACGGCGAACTCGACAGCGACCTTGCCACGAGGGGCGAGGTCGCTCGCATCATCCGCGAGCTGCGACCGCAGGTGGTGTTGGGCCACGATCCGTGGAAGCGCTACCGCCTGCATCCCGATCACCGCCACGCCGGGCTGCTGGCATGCGAAGGCATCGTGGCAGCCCGCGATCCCCACTTCTTCCGGGACCATGGACTTCCCCACCACCGGCCCGAGGCGCTGCTGCTGTGGGAGGCCGACGCTCCCGACCACGCCGAGGACGTCAGTGGATTCGTCGACGTCAAGCTCGCTGCGCTGGCGGCTCACGAGAGCCAGTTCGAGTCGACGATGAAGGCACTCGACGACGAGCAACTGGCAGCGTTCGGTCAACGGATCCGCAATCGGCTGGGCGATCTCGGTCGACCGTTCGACATTGACGCCGCTGAGGTCTTCAAGCTGATCGCCGACCTCTGAACGCGACACGGGCGTGTCACCGGGGATCTGATCCCTGGTGACACGCCCGTGGACGTCTCCGTGTTCGAGTGTTCAGGCCTTCTTGGCCGGAGCCTTCTTCGCAGGAGCCTTCTTCGCAGGAGCCTTCTTCGCAGGAGCCTTCTTCGCTGGCGCCTTCCTGGCCGGAGCCTTCTTGGCCGGAGCCTTCTTGGCCGGAGCCTTCTTGGCCGGAGCCTTCTTCGCTGGCGCCTTCTTCGCTGGCGCCTTCTTCGCTGGCGCCTTCTTGGCTGGAGCCTTCTTCGCTGGAGCCTTCTTCGCTGGAGCCTTCTTCGCTGGAGCCTTCTTGGCCGGAGCCTTCTTGGCAGGAGCCTTCTTCGCAGGAGCCTTCTTCGCTGGCGCCTTCTTGGCCGGAGCCTTCTTGGCCGG
>DATKXG010000365.1:0-4396 GCA_035529175.1 Ilumatobacteraceae bacterium | reverse complement strand
CGATGCCGAGGTCGTCGCGGCTGACGGTGACGATCCGGTTGTCCTTCACCCCCTGGCGGAGCATGCCCTGCGCAGTGGACCACAGCGCCTCGAGCTCCGCGACGTCGCAGTCGGCCCCCGGCCGTAGCGGATGGATGCCGGAGACGAACAGCGCCTCGGCTCGATAGACGTTCCCGATTCCGGCGACGACGGATTGGTCCATCAACAGGTCGCCGATGCCGCGGGAGCTCCGCTGGACGCGTTCGATCATGGCGTCGGGCTTCGATCCACGACGGATCGGGTCGGGACCCAGACGGGCGAGGATCTCGCGTCGGACCGATGGTGGATCGACGGTGCAGGCCGTCGGGCCGGCGAGGTCCACGGTCACGTACTCGTCACGTTCGTCGTGGGGTTCGGTCTGGAGTCGCATCCGGACCTGACCGATCGGTTCCGGGGAGTCGACAGTTCGTCGCACGCGGTACTTGCCGAAGAGCCCCAGGTGCACGTGGCCGACCTCGCCCGTCGACCACTCGTAGAACAGGTGCTTGCCGTAGGGCTGGATCCGTTCGAGCACCGCGCCATCGACCCGTTCGGCGTCGGCCGCGAAGCGTCCCTGCGGACTCGACACGCGTACGGTCCGGCCGGCGAGGAGCCGACCGTGGTCGCGAGCGATGCGATGGATGGTGTGGCCCTCCGGCATGACGGGCGAGAACGTACGATGATCGGACCATGGTCGCCGCATCGAGCTCCGAACGCGCTGGCCTGTCGGTGCTCGGGCTCGACGCCGAACTGGCGGCGACCTGCGTGAGTTGCGGGTTGTGCCTGCCGCACTGTCCGACTTTTCGTGTGACGGGGGAGGAGCGGTACTCGCCTCGCGGCCGCATCGACGCCATGCGGGCAGTCGACCGGGGCGAGCTGCCGATCGACGACGAGTTCATCGACTTCGTGGAGACCTGTGTGCAGTGCCGCGGCTGCGAAACCGCCTGCCCGAGCGGCGTGCAGTTCGGGGCGTTGATGGAGGAGACCCGGACAACGCTCGCGGCCGACGGGCGGATCACGCCGTGGTGGCAGCGGCTCGGGTTCCGCGTCCTGCCGCGCCACCGGTTGCTGTTGGCAGGCTCCACGGCGATCGCCGTCGGGCAGCGACTGCGACTCGTGCCCAAGCGATTCGGCGTGCCGCCGCTGTCGCTGCGGCGCGCGCCGAGAGTCGAGACGACGGGCGATGACGTGTGGTTGTTCACCGGCTGTGTGATGGATGCGTGGCAACGCGAGACACACCGCAACACCGCCAAGCTGGTCGCACTCGCTGGCGCAACGGTTGCCGTGCCGGGCAGGGGTGGGGGCTGCTGCGGGGCACTGCACGTCCACGCCGGTCTCCACGACGACGCGGTGGAACTGGCCCAGCGGGTCATGTCGTCGATGCCGGGTTCGGCGCCGATCCTGGTGAACTCCGCCGGGTGCGGGGCGTCGATGAAGGACTACGGAACGCTCGTCGACACCGATGAGGCCCGCCGGTTCAGCGCCCGCGTGCTCGACATCTCCGAGTGGCTCGCGGACCGGCTGGACCTCTTTCCGGTCCCGTCGGGCCGTCGCCCGGCCGTGATCGTCCAGGACCCATGCCACCTGCGGCACGTGCAACGGGCCCACGAACCGGTGCGGGTGCTGCTCGGCTACGTCGCCGATGTCGTGGAACTCGATGACGAGGGCCTGTGCTGCGGGGCCGGAGGCGCCTATTCGGCGCTGCAGCCCGAGCTCGCCGGCGAGATCCGCGATCGCAAGGTCGCTGCGATCGGACGTGCCGCCGCTCGGTCGGCGGCGGTCGCCGTCGCGAGCGCCAACCCTGGGTGTTCGATGCACCTCGCAGCGGTGCTCGACCTCCCGGTGCGGCACCCGGTCGACATCGTCGCCCAGGCGCTCGGGGTGGCCGGGCGATGACGGGGGAGTACGCCGCGTTCGTCGACCGGCTCGAGGCGATCGCCGCCGATCTCGACGAGATGAGCTTCGATCGCCTGCGCGAGGCCGTCGCCGATGGTGAGGTCACACGGCCAGCCGAGGACAAGAAGCTGATGCAGGCCCGCCGGGCGATCGAGAAGGCCGCTGCCGTGCTCCGTCAGCTCGATGGCGACGGCGAGCCCACCGCGTTCTCGTGAACTCGTGCGGGAATAGTTCCCGCACGAGTTCACGAGAAGCTCGACGAGACGTAGCCGTTCAGTACACGGATCATCGCCACGAGTTCGCTGTAGCCGCGTTTTGCGAACATGCACGAGATCCGGTCGAGGTCGAGCTTGTCGTCGTCGCGTCGCTCGACCTTGAACGGCTCGACCCGCTCGATCGACCCGCTCGAGACGAGATGCCCGAATCGCTCGTTGAGTTCGGCCAGCTGATCGTCGGTCGGGCCCTGACGCATCCTGATCACCAGGTGATCACCGACGAACCGAATCGAGTCGTAGTTGGCGTAGAAGCTCTCGATGACCCGAACAGCCTCGTCGCAGTTGTTCGTGATCGTGTAGAGATCGACGTCGTTCGCCGACACCAGCCCGCGTGCGATCAGCTGCTCGCGCACGAAGGTGTCGACGCCTTCCCAGAACGGATCGCCGGGAGCGTCGAGCAATACGATCGGAACGGGCACGCCCTTGCCGGTCTGGGTGAGCGTGAGCAGCTCGAACATCTCGTCGAGAGTTCCGAAGCCGCCCGGCATGCAGACGAACGCCTGCGACTCCTTGATCAGCATCACCTTGCGGGTGAAGAAGTACTTCATGCTGACGTGCTTGTCGTCGCCGGCGATGATCGAGTTGGCCCCGGACTCGAAGGGGAGCCGGATCGACACGCCGATCGACATCTCACGTCCGGCGCCCTCCATGCCGGCCTGCATGATCCCGGGGCCCGCGCCGGTGACGGCCATCCAACCCCGCTCGGAAAGCGCACGGGCCAGCGCGGCCGTCAGCCCGTAGAGCGGGTCGTCGGTGCCGATGCGGGCCGAGCCGAAGATCGACACCTTGCGACGATCCTTGTACGGGGCGAACATCGCGTAGGCGTCGCGCATCTCGGCGAGGGCTGCAGTGGCGATCTTGAGATCGAGCGTGTCAGGCTGATCGGCGATGAGTCCCAACGCTTCGGAAACGAGTTCTTCCGAGAGTCGAACATTCTCGGAAACACCGAGGTCGGCGACGATCGATCGGGCTCGGGAGGGGGTGGAGTCGGGTACACCTGGGTCCATGGACGAACGATCGTACGGGCCCAGATGGATGGGTCCTGTGCTGGGCCTCGTGGTGATGGGCGCCGGCCTCGCTGCAGCCGAGCTCGTCGTCGGGCTGTTCGAGCGAACGTCGTCGCCGGTCGTGCCCGTCGGCCAGGTGTTCATCGACTGGGTGCCGAGGCCGCTCAAGGAGTGGGCGATCGACACGTTCGGCACCAACGACAAGGTGGTGCTGGTGCTCGGTGCCCTGATCGTGCTGCTGGGTATCGGCATCGGCGTCGGTGTGCTGGCGATGCGCGGTGCGCGCGCTGCGGCGGTTGTGCTGACGTGCATCACCGGTGTGATCGGAGCGTGGGCGGTGCTCACCCGTCCGGAACCGACGCTGGTCAAGCTGCTGCCGACGATCGTCGGGACAGCGGTCTCCGTCGGCGTGCTGCTGTACCTCGCACCGAGGCCGACAACGTCCTCGACCACGAGTGCCGAGCCCGTGCAGCCGGTCGCCCAGCCGATGGGTGTCGACCGGCGTCGCTTCGTCGGCGGTGCGATCGGGATCGGGTCGGTCGCCGTGATCGCCGGCGGCGTCGGCCGCTTGCTGCAGCAGCGCTTCGAGGTCAACAGCGAGCGCAGTGCCCTCAGCCTCCCGCCCGTCGACACACCGGCGACGGTGTTGCCTGCCGACGCGCAACTTCCCCTCGACGGTCTCGGCCCGTTCGTCACGCCGAACGCCGACTTCTACCGCATCGACACCGCGCTGGTGGTACCCCAGGTCTCGAAGGACTCGTGGAAGCTGAAGATCGGCGGGATGGTCGACAACCCGATGGAGCTGACCTTCGACGATCTGCTCGCTCGACCCCAGGTCGAGCGCTACATCACGCTGTCGTGCGTGTCGAACCCGGTCGGGGGCGACCTCGTGGGCAACGCGCGCTGGCAGGGCGTGCTGCTGCGCGATGTGCTCGAGGAGGCCGGTGTCCAGCCGGGGGCGACACAGATCGTCAGCCGATCGATCGACGACTGGACCGCCGGCACCCCGACCGAGATCGTGATGGACGGGCGCGACGCGATGCTGGCGATCGCCATGAACGGTGAGCCCCTGCCGGCACGCCACGGCTATCCCGTGCGCATGGTGGTCCCCGGTCTGTACGGCTACGTGTCGGCGACGAAGTGGGTCACCCAGATCGAGCTGACCCGCTGGGAGGACTACGACGCGTACTGGGTGCCGCG
>DATKXG010000364.1:0-5615 GCA_035529175.1 Ilumatobacteraceae bacterium | reverse complement strand
CTTTCGATGTCGACGTCGATGTCGGGAGGACCGTCGCGCTCGGGCGACAGGAACCGCTCGAACAACAGGCCGAGTGACACGGCGTCGGCGGCGGTGATGCCGATCGCGTAGCAGACCGCCGAGTTGGCGGCGCTCCCGCGGCCTTGACAGAAGATGTTGACGCGACGGCAGAACTCGACGATGTCCCACACGATCAGGAAGTACCCGGCGAAGTCGAGCTGTTCGATCAGCGCCAGTTCGTGGTCGATCGTCTTCCATGCCCGGGCCCGCAGCGAGAGATCCTCGGCGTGAACGGGGCGTTCGCCGTAGCGTCGCCGGGCGCCCTCCTCGGTCACGCGACGGAGGTACTGCATCTCGGTGAGGCCGGCTGGGCACGGAAACGGCGGCAGCTTCGGCGCGACGAGCGACAGGTCGAACGCCGCCGCCCGGCCGACCTCGGCCGCCCGCTCGACCACGCCCGGATAGCGCCGGAACCGCTTGGCCTGCTCGGCTCCCGAGCGGAGATGCGCTCCCGACGCTGCCGGCAGCCACGGATCGATCTGGTCGAGGCTTCGCCGCGATCGCACCGCAGCGAGCGCCGTCGCCAGCCGACGCTGGGCCGGGGTCGCGTAGTGGACGTTGTTGGTCGCCACGCAGTCGACGCGCTCGCGATGAGCGAGCTCGGCGAGCGCGTCGTTGCGTGCCGAGTCGAGCGGATCGCCGTGGTCCCACAGCTCGACGAGCACCCGGTCGCGCCCGAACGCGTCGACCAGCCGGAGGAGCTCGCGTCGAGCCGCAGCAGGACCGTCGGCGACCAACGCGGCGGGGACCGCTCCCTTGCGGCACCCGGTCAGCACCCAGCCGTGACCGCCAATCGCGTCGGCGACGTCGGCGAACGCGAACTGCGGCGCCCCCTTCTCACCCGCGAGATGTCCGGTGCTCAACGCCCGCGAAAGCCGGGCGTAACCGTCGGGGCCCTCCGCGAGGACGAGCAGATGGGTCCCGGACGGATCGGGCGCGTGCGAGTCGGGCACCATGCCGGTGTCGACCTGGCGAAGCGTGTCTGCCTCCGATCGGGCGACACTGCCATCGTTCGCGGCGAGCGTGATCTCCGTGCCGAACACCGTCGGGAGACCGACCGCCTTGGCCGCCTCGGCGAAGCGGACCACCCCGTAGAAACCGTCGTGATCGGTGATCGCCAAGGCCTCCAACCCGAGCCGGGCGGCCTCGGTGGCCAGCTCCTCGGGGTGTGAGGCACCGTCGAGGAACGAGAAGTTCGAGTGGCAGTGCAACTCGGCGTACGAAACCGCCGACGCACGCACCGTCGCCGTCGTCAGATCGACCGGCGCCTCGAACGGCTGGCGCTTGCGGCTCCACGCCGGCCCGTCTCCTCCGGAGTTCCACGACGGACTCCCCGGGGCGCGCCCGTCACGACCATGCCTGCCGGAGAGCGCCGCTTCGAGTTCGCTCCACGACCACGACGGGTTGTTGAACCCCACGCCCCCAGTATCGAACACACGTTCGACCTTGTGCAACCCACATCATCCCGAAAATTCGGAGCGAGCGTTGCGCTCAGCGAGATGTGCGCTCCGAATTTCGGGGTGGGTGGGCGCGGAGGGACTCGAGGATGCCGCGGAGGCCGGGGTCGGCGCGGTCGATGGCGGCGCCCCACTCGAACCAGTCGATCTGCTGGCTCTCGCCTTCGGGCGGGTCGGGATCGACGTCGCCACCGTCGATCAGATACCTCAGGTCGAGATGCGTGTGACCACGCCCGCCCTCGTGGACGTCGACGTGGATCAACTCGGGGACGCCCGCCGCGTCGATCGGCCCGGCGAAGGCGACCTCGAGGCCCGTCTCCTCCCGGCTCTCGCGCAGGGCCGCTTCCCAGGGCGTCTCGCCGGGGTCGATGTGCCCGCCAGGCTGCAGCCAGATCCCGAGACGCTTGTGCTCGAGCAGCACCACGCCACGTGGGCCGACCACGATGCCCGACCCCGTCACGTGGATCGGATCGGCATCCAGGTCGAACGGGGCAGCCAGCGCGTCGAATTCCGCCAGGAACCGCTCGACCGAGATCGCCTCGCGTTCGTCGACCGGCCGACGGGCAACGACATCGGCTCGGACCCGTCGATGGAGTTCGTCGCCCTGCATCCTCCAGATCTAGCAGCCCTGCCCACAAACCACATCGCTGTGATTTCTCCGAATTTCTTCTTGAGTTCGTCAGGTTCCTGCCGATACCTCATCCAGGCACACGACATCCAGCTGACGACTCACACCCACCCCACACCCACTCCCTCGTGGCGGAACTGGCGGCACACTCCATGGACAACGACACCAACATCGCACCTCGCATCCTGATCGCCGTCGACGATCCCGATGTCCGCCGGCTCAGCGTGGCAGGTCTGCGCTCGGCCGGGTTCAGCGTGAGCGCCCCGACCGACAGCGATGCAGCGATCATGCTCGCCGAGTCATTCTCCCCCGACGTGTTGATCGTCTGCTCCAACCTGCGAGCCCCCGACGGCCGCCCGCTCTACGAGCGCCTGCGCGACTCGAGTGAGCAGTACCTGCTGTGCATCACCGACGAAGGCGCCCACCGCACCCGCGCCGCCATGTTGCTCTCCGGGGCCGACGACGCGGTCTCCGTGCCGGTCTCCCCCGAGGAGTTGACTGCTCGCTGCCATGCACTGCTGCGCCGTCCACGACAGATGCAGGGCCGCCCCGATGCCACCGTCGCCTCGGTGCTCGACCTCGGACCGCTCACCGTCGACCTCGGTCGCCGCGAGGTCCGCGTCGAGGACGAAGAGGTCGCCACGACCCGCATCGAGTTCTCGCTGCTCGAACAACTCTGCCGGCGCCCGACCGAGGTGTGCACACGCGAGGACCTCCTCGACGCCGTGTGGGGCCCGACCTGGGTGGGCGACAACCATGTCGTCGACGTGCACCTGTCGAACCTGCGCCGCAAGCTCGACAAGGCCGCCCCGCAGATCAAGGTGATCCACACGGTACGCGGTGTCGGTTTCCGTCTCGCCAACGACGTGACCGATCAGCTCGAGATCTCCCACCCGTTCGGTCTCGCCGCCGTCGGCTGAGCCACACCGGGAACTCGCTGACGACCGACCCGTTCAGTCGTAGCGGGCGCTGATCCACCAACGCCGGTGCTCGGCGACGATCAGGAACCCGTCGCCGTCATCGGTGACCACTTGGAAACGCGCCAGGCGTCGCTGACGACCCGGTTCCCACCAGCGCTCCTCGATCGGCCACGGCCCCGCCCAGGCAGCGACCCGGCGCGGGCGCCCGCGCTGCCACCCGGTCGCCTCACCACCGATCGACAGCAGCAGGGTCACCGGGCGACCCGACAGCATCCCGCGGGCACTCACCCGCACCGCCTCGCCGTGCTCGTCGAGCAGTTCGGCGGGATGCGGCACGGCGAACACCGTGGCCGGCGACGGTGACGGCAACGTGCCGGGCCACGGACCGCTGGGGCCGCTGCCCGTCCCGGCTGCCGACACCGCCCGCACCCGCCGATCGAGATCGACCGTGGCAGCCGACACCCACCGGTAGCGATCGGCGGGCAGCCGACCACCGTGCCACACCGGCACCGTGACTGCGTCGTCGGAGGTGAGCGTGGTCAACCGCGCGATCGCCCGCGCAGCGCGCCGGTCGGCCTCGGACTGGCCACCCCACAACCCGAGCTGCATGCCATCGTCGGCTCGCACCTCGTCGGGAACGAGCCGCACGAGCACGACGCCGCCGGTGAGTTCCTGGTCGCTCCCCCGCGGCAGGTCGATCCAGGCATCGAGCTGCCAACGCACCCGCTCGACCATCGCCGCCGCGGACAGGCCGGCCGACCGGTACCACGATCGCTCGGATCGTTCGCCGTGTTCGGATTCGAGCACCACGACCAACCGGGTACACACCCGACCGTCGGCAGCGAGCGTGCCGGCCAGTTCGTCGGCCAGTTGCTTGGCGATGAACACCACCGCACTCGACTGGGCAGCCGGATCGTCGAGGACGTGGTCGAGGCGTCGCTCGGGCGCCGGATCGGTGGTGCTCGTGGGGCGGACGTCGGCGCCCGACGCCAACCGGTGAGCGTGGACACCGGGATGCCCGAACCGGCCGAGGACGTCGACCGCCGAGAGTGCTGCCAGGTCGCCGAGGCGACGGAGCCCGAGGCGGCCGAACAACTCGATCAGCTCGGCGTCGGACTCGCCGAGCGTCTGCAGCCAGCCGATCGGAAGGTCGGCACAGAACGCCGGCGACGCGCCCGGCTCGACGATGACCGCGTCGGTGCGACGCGCCGCCAGCCGGGCAGCGACACTCGACGCGAACCGACCATCGGCGACACCGACGCCGATACCGGTCGCCTGCGTGCCGGCGGCATCGATCGCCTCGGTCAGCCGCTCGGACAACCGGTCGGCGAGCGAGCGGTCGCCACCGAAGTACCGGGCGGGCCCCCGTGCCAGCAGGCTGATCCAGCCCGGCTCGATCACATCGAGACGTGGGGACAGTTCGGCAACGGCGCGCACGATCGGCTCGAACTCGCGGGCGTCACGGTCGGCGTCGCGATCCACCAGCGTCAGGTGCGGACAGCGTCGTTGTGCCTGACGGCGGCGCTGGCCGATCACCACACCGTCAGCAGCGGCGGCAGGCGTGCGGGCGACCACCCGGTTGGCGCCCATCACGGCGGCCACCTCGTCGACGCCGAAGCCCGCAGCGGTCACCGGCCAGTCGGGAAGCCAGATCGACACGATCCGCGGCGGTCGCTCCGACACCAGCTCGGGCTCGGGCTCGGGCTCAGGTCTGGCGAAACCCACGTTTGCGTGCGGATTTTGGTGGGGCGGGTCACCCAAATCTGCACGCAAACGTCCTGGGGCTCCTGAACGGGTCATGACAGACCTATCCCGGCAGCGTCACTCGGCACCGACGGCGGCCGTGCAGACGACGCCCGGACGCCTCGACGACGAGCCGACGATGCTGCAGGTGTCCATGGCCGTCGCCGAGACCGATCCATTCCGCGCCGCCGGCGGTGAGCACACCGTCGCACGACAGCGGACCCGGGTCGCCGAGCACCAGCATGACGACGTCGCGCTGGCGCAGGCGGGTGGCGATCTTGCGCATCGCCGACGGTGAGGCGTCGGCCGGGACCCGGGCGATCAGGATGTCGAAGCCGTCGGCGGCCGCGGCGACGGCGTCGGGCCACCGGGTCGCCTCGGCACGTACGGCGACCACCCGTTCGAGCGCGATGCCGAACTCACTGGCGGCGTCGAGGCCGATCGTGGGCACGTCGATCGTCGCCAACCACGACCCCGCCGCCACCGCGGGTGCAGCCAGCGCGAGCGCCAGCGACGTGGCGGCAGGGCCCGAGCAGGCGAGCGTGCGACCCCTCACCAGACCGCGTTCAGGGAAGAGCTCGGCGAACGCCTCGGTCACCGGCAGCGTGCGGTCGCCCGCCAGCGCCAGAGGCGCCACACGCTCGGCAAGTGCCGAGAGTTCGCTCGGGAGTTCGACAGCGAGTTCCATTGCGGCATGGTATCGAACATGTGTTCGAGATGCCACCGGACGGAGATGGTTCCCGGAGACCCGGGCTCGGGGAACCAGGTTCAGTGAGTGGCAGCGTGGGCTGCCAGGAGATCGTGCAT
>DATKXG010000363.1:0-2011 GCA_035529175.1 Ilumatobacteraceae bacterium | reverse complement strand
CCCTCACCGATTCCGAGATCGAAGCCCTCGCCGACGAGGCCGAGGCCGGCTACGACGTCGACCAACTCGTCGCACGGCGCAACAAACGAGGACGCCCGACACTTGGAGCGGGACCAGCCACTGTCGAGTCCGTGCGCCTCGATCCGGAGCTCAAGGACCAACTGTTGCTTCGTGCCGAGCAGGATCACACGTCACCGTCGGACGTGATTCGAGAAGCGCTTCGCCGATACCTCCAACCAAGCTGACAGTCCAAACGCCGCTCGGCTCACAGTGCGCCGGCAGTGCGGCGCGGGCCTGCGCACTTTGGCTCGCGATGGTGGGTGGCATACCCGGTGCGCTGTCACCGCTTGGAAATGAAGGGCCGCCGTGAGCACCGACGAGGATCCGGGGCTTTGCTGGCGCGGAAAGGTACCGTCTAGCCGGCGGCATGGTGCTGCGGACCTGTGGAGGGATGATGAGTCGAGTGAGTGGACGTCGGGTTGCGTTCGTGATGGCGGCCGGGCTGATTGCGGTTGCGGGTTGTAGCAGCGACGATGACGCTGGCTCGACGCCGAGCGAGGGGTCGGAAACGACGGTCGCATCCGAGGCGACCGAGCCGCCGGCGGAAACGACAGTTCCCGACGTCACGACCGATGTGACGACGGCGCCCGACGGCGACTTCGATCCGTATGCGCAGACGTTGGAGTGGGTCGAGTGTGAACTAGGGGAATGCGCGACCGCCACGGTGCCGATCGACTATGACGACCCTTCGGCGGGTGACACGTTCATCGAGTTGGTCCGTATACCGGCCTCTGGCGAGGCTCAGGGCACGCTGTTCGTCAACCCAGGGGGACCGGGCGAGTCCGGGGTCGACTTCGCCCCCGGCTGGGCATTGCTCGTGGGACCCGAGGTGACGGCCGCCTACGACGTGGTCGGGTTCGACCCGCGCGGGGTTGGTGCCAGCGATCCGTTGGAGTGCCTCGATACCGCAGCGCTCGACGAGTTCATCGCCTTCGATCCGACACCCGAGACGCCCGAGGAGATCGACGAGTGGGCAACGCTGCTCGCCGGGATGGGCGAGGGGTGCGAGCAGGACGCCGGAGCCTTTGCGTCGCATGTGACCACGGTGGAGACGGCTCGGGATCTCGACGTGCTGCGCGCAGTGGTGGGCGATGATCAGCTCAACTATTACGGCGCGTCGTATGGCACCTATCTGGGTGCGACGTACGCCGCCTTGTTCCCCGACAACGTCGGCCGGCTCGTCCTCGACGGTGCGGTCGACCCTGAAATGCCCTTCTCGGAGCTCTGGATGGGTTTCGGAGGAGGGTTCGAGGTCGCCCTGGCAAGCTACGCCGACAACTGCGTCTCGGGTGGATCGTGCCCGCTCGGGTCGACGCCGGACGAGGTGATCGCATCCGTGCAAGACCTGTTCGCCCAGGTCGATGAGGAGCCGCTACTGACCAGCGACCCGGACCGGCCGATCACCCAGGGACTCGCGTTCTGGGGTGTCGTCACCGCGTTGTCGTCCGCCGAGGAAGGTTGGCCGCTTCTCACCGAGGCGGTCCTCAGTGCGCAGAACGGCGACGGAGATTTGCTGCTGCTCCTGGCCGACGTCGCGACCGGCCGAGACGCGGAGGGATATTCGTCGAACCTGTTCATGGCCCAGACGGCGATCAACTGTCTTGACACCCAGATCAGACCAGAGGGCGACGAGGTGAACATCGACGAGTTCGTCGAGGCGTCGCCGACATTCGGGGCGATTGTCGGTGGCTTCGCTGCGTATGGATGCGACACGTGGCCGCTCGAGACCGCGCTGCAGGCCCCCGACTACAGCGCACCGGGCGCTGCGCCGATCGTCGTCCTCGGCACGACGAGAGACCCGAACACCCCATACGCGTGGGCGCAACGACTCGCCGAGATCATCGACTCCGGCGTGCTGCTCACCCGTGATGGCGACGGTCACACCGGCTACCTGAAAGGGAACGCCTGCATCGACCAGACCATCAACGAGTACCTCGTCAACGGCGCTGTT
>DATKXG010000362.1:0-10286 GCA_035529175.1 Ilumatobacteraceae bacterium | reverse complement strand
GAGGTCGGCGGTGGCGTGACGATCATCTGTGACGGGGGTGTTCGCCGCGGCAGTGACATCGTGAAGGCGATCGCGCTCGGTGCCGACGCCGTGTCGATGGGTCGTCCGTATCTCTACGCGCTGGGCGCCGCCGGTGAGCGTGGGGTCGATCAACTGCTGGAGTTCCTGCGCGACGGGATGCAGCGCACGATGGCGCTGACCGGCGTGCGCACGATCGCCGAGATCGACCGCTCGCTCGTCACCCGCAAGCACTGAGCGGCACCGGTCGCCGGCGCTTCGGTGGGGTCCCGGTCAGGCGGAGCTGGGACACTGAGCGCATGAAGCTCGACCTCTCCGCCGACGAAGTGCTCGCCACCACCAGATCGGTCCGCAAACGACTCGACTTCGACCGGCCGGTGGAACGCAAGGTCGTCGAGGAGTGTCTCGAGATCGCGCTCCAGGCGCCGACCGGGTCGAACAGCCAGGGTTGGCAGTTCGTGATCGTCGAGGACGCGGCGAAGAAGCAGGCGTTGGCCGACATCTACGCACGAAACTTCGCCAAGTACGCCTCGATGGCGCGCTCGAACCAGTACCAGCCAGGCGACATGCGCTTCGAACAGCGCGAACGCATCACCGAGTCCGCGACGTATCTTGCCGAGAACTTCCACCGGTCGCCGATGCTGCTCATCCCGTGTATCGAAGGGCGCCTGGACGGCGTGCCCGCCTTCGCGGGAGCCTCGCAATGGGGATCGA
Organism: Ilumatobacteraceae bacterium; assembly: GCA_035529175.1. Lineage (GTDB taxonomy): Bacteria > Actinomycetota > Acidimicrobiia > Acidimicrobiales > Ilumatobacteraceae > Sva-07. Next base: position 9,554 of record DATKXG010000362.1, on the reverse strand, counting down.
TCCTGCCGGCGGTCTGGAGCTTCATGATGGCCCTGCGCGAGCGGGCGATGGGATCGGCGTGGACGACGATCCACCTGATGGACGGCGGCGAGGCCGAGGCGGCCGAGTTGCTCGGCATCCCGCACGACCGCTACACCCAGGCCGGCTTGTTCCCGATCGCCTACACGATCGGCACCGAGTTCCAGCCCGCCAAGCGGCTGCCGCTCGACACCGTGCTGCACTGGGACAGCTGGTAGCAGCCGTCTGGTCGGGGTGGGGTGCCCGTTCGTCGTCGCGCCGGTGCAGGTGCGAGACTCGGCGCCATGTCCGACCGCGTGCTCATCACCATCGCCGACGGCGTCGCCGACGTCGTGTTCAATCGTGCCGACAAGCGCAACGCCCTCGACAACGCCATGTTCTCGGCGATCGCCGAGGCAGGCGAGCAGCTCAAGTCCGAGCCGGGCGTGCGCGCCGTGGTGCTGTCCGGGGACGGTGCATCGTTCTGCGCCGGCCTCGACTTCTCGTCGTTTCAGGCGATGGCGGGCGGCGACAGCGCCGAGCAGGCCGCCACGCGGGCCGATGGCAACCCCGGCCAGATGAAGGACGGACGCATCACCCACCTCGGCCAGCAGGTCTGCTGGGTGTGGCAGGAGCTCGAGGTGCCGGTGATCGCCGCCGTACACGGCCATGCGCTGGGCGGTGGCCTGCAGATCGCGCTCGGCGCCGACATCCGCATCGTCCACCCCGACACGAAGATGTCGGTCCGCGAGGTCTACTGGGGCCTCGTGCCCGACATGACCGGTACGTTCATCCTGTCGAAGCTCGTTCGGCCGGACATCGCCAAGGAACTCACCTTCACCGCCCGTGTGTTCTCCGGCGCCGAGGGTGCCGAGATGGGCCTGGTCACCAAGCTCAGCGGGTCCCCCAAGGACGACGCGATGGCGATGGCGCAGGAGATCGCCGGAATGAGCCCGGGCGCGGTGCGTGGCGCGAAGGCGCTCTTCAACCGGATGCTCGACGTCGGCGCAGCGGAGCAGTTCGCGGCCGAGCGCGCCACGATCGGCGCCCAGATCGGCAGCCCGAACCAGATCGAAGCCGTGATGGCCGGCTTCGAGAAGCGTCCACCCGTCTACGCCGACGTGTGAGATCGAGTACATCGCGGGTCTGACCCGTGATGTACTCGGTGATGTCGTCCTCAGGTCGCACGGTCCACCCCATCGCCCGGTTCTCGTGAACTCGTGCGGGCTCCGAGCCCAGACGAGTTCACGAGCAGGGTGGTGGAAGCACCGCGATCACGATCGAACGAGCTTTCCGTCCGCGTACGTCACCGCCTATGCTGTGCATTCCCCGCCACGAGCCAGCGTTGTCTCGGGCACCCGTGCGAGCCGGTCACCGTCGACCGCTCCGCCAGGTCATCGACGACCGGGCCTTCACGGGATCCTGCAATGACGAGACACGCGGATGTGATGATGCAGCAGCCCCCGGGCCCGATCGGCCTGTACGACCCCAGGAACGAACACGACTCGTGCGGCGTGTCGTTCGTCGCGAACCTCAGAGGTGTGCGCTCCAACGAGCTGGTGCTCACCGGGTTGAAGGCGCTCACCAACATGGAGCATCGCGGCGCGACAGGCGCCGAACCCGACACGGGCGACGGCGCCGGAATCCTGATCCAGGTACCCGACGCCTTCTTGCGGGCGGTCGTCGACTTCGATCTTCCGGCAGCGGGCGGGTACGCCGCGGGCACGGCGTTCCTGCCGGCGGACGCCGTCGCGTGCGAGAAGGCGATCGCCGCCATCGAGGCGACGGTGCACGACACCGGACTCCAGGTGCTGGGTTGGCGCGAGGTTCCGATCGCGCCCGACTGTCTGGGTGAGACGGCGCGTGCAGCGATGCCGACGTTCAAGCAGCTCTTCGTGTCCGATCCGGGCGGATCGACCGGCATCGACCTCGACCGCAAGGCGTTCGTCGCCCGGAAGCGAACCCGGCGTGAGCTGGAAGGCGAGCTCGACACCTACTTCGCGTCGCTGTCGTGTCGCACGATGGTCTACAAGGGGATGCTCACCACGCCCCAGCTGAGCGAGTTCTTCCCGGACCTCCTCGATCCGCGCGTCGAGTCGGCGCTCCTGCTGGTCCATTCGCGGTTCTCGACCAACACGTTCCCGTCGTGGCCGCTCGCACACCCGTACCGGTTCGTCGCCCACAACGGCGAGATCAACACGGTGCAGGGCAACCAGAACTGGATGCGCGCCCGCGAGGCCATGCTCCAGAGTGAGCTCCTGCCCGGTATCGACCAGGCCTTCCCGATCTGCACGCCCGGCTCGTCCGACACCGCCCGCTTCGACGAGGTGCTCGAACTGCTCCACCTCGGGGGCTACCCGATCCATCACGCCATGCTGATGATGATCCCCGAGGCGTGGGAGAACCATGAGACGATGTCGCAGGAGCAGCGCGACTTCTATCGGTTCCACGCAGCGATGATGGAACCCTGGGACGGCCCGGCCAGCGTTGCGTTCACCGATGGCGAGATGATCGGTGCGGTGCTCGACCGCAACGGGCTGCGCCCCAGCCGGTACTGGGTGACCGACGACGATCTCGTCGTGATGGCGTCCGAGGTCGGCGTGATCGACGTCGAACCGTCCAAGATCGTTGCGAAGGGCCGCCTGCAGCCCGGCAAGATGTTCCTGATCGACACCCGTGAGGGACGCATCGTCGGTGACGACGAGATCAAGTCCGAACTCGCCGCACTGCATCCCTACGGCGAATGGCTCGCCGAGGGCATGGTTGCGCTGCCCGACCTCCCCGAGCGCGAGCACGTCGTGTTCAGCCACGACAGCGTGCTGCGCCGCCAGCAGATGTTCGGCTACACCCACGAAGAGCTGAAGATCCTGATCAGCCCGATGGCGGCGAGTGGGGGAGAGGCCCTCGGCTCGATGGGAACCGACACGCCGCTGGCGGTGCTGTCGGAACGTCCTCGGCTGCTGTTCGACTACTTCAAGCAGCTGTTCGCCCAGGTGACCAACCCGCCGCTCGACGCGATCCGCGAAGAGGTCGTCACCGCGGTCTCCTCGACCGTCGGCCCCGAGGCCAACCTGCTCGACCCCGGCCCCGACAGTTGTCGCCAGCTGTCGCTGCCGTTCCCGATCATCGACAACGACGAGCTGGCCAAGATCATCCACATCAACGACGACGGCACGCGTCCCGGCCTCCAGGCCAAGGTGCTGTCGGGGCTGTACCGCGTCGCCGATGGAGGCCCCGGTCTGCGCGCCGCACTCGACCGCATCTGCCAGCAGGCCTCGGACGCGATCGACGGCGGAGCCCGCATCATCGTGCTCTCGGACCGCAACGCCGACACGGTCGACGCCCCGATTCCATCGCTGCTGCTCACCGCTGCGGTGCACCATCACCTCGTACGTACCAAGCAGCGCACGATGGCCGGGTTGATCGTCGAGGCAGGCGACGCCCGCGAGGTGCACCACATGGCGCTGTTGATCGGCTACGGCGCCGGGGCGATCAACCCCTACCTGGCCTTCGAGTCGATCGAGGACCTGATAGCCGAGGACATGCACGGCCTCGGCTCCATGGACCCGATCAAGGCGGTCGAGAACTACATCAAGGCGTGCGGCAAGGGCGTCTTGAAGATCATGTCGAAGATGGGCGTGTCGACCGTGGCGTCGTACACCGGTGCGCAGATCTTCGAGGCGATCGGTCTCGGCACGGACGTCGTCGACGCGTACTTCACCGGCACGATCTCCCAACTCGGCGGCATCGGACTCGACCAGATCGCGGCTGAGGTAGCGGCCCGGCACGCGATGGCGAACCCCACCCGTCCTGAGGAACGCGCTCACCGCAAGCTCGAACTCGGCGGCGAGTACCAGTGGCGTCGCGAGGGCGAACTCCACCTGTTCAACCCCGAGACGGTGTTCAAACTGCAGCACGCCACCCGCGCCAAGCGCTACGACATCTTCAAGGAGTACACGAACCGCGTCGACGATCAGTCCGAGAAGCTGATGACGTTGCGTGGGCTCTTCGAGTTCGCCTCCGACCGTCCATCGGTGCCGATCGACGAAGTCGAGCCGATCAGCGAGATCTTCAAGCGGTTCTCGACCGGTGCAATGAGCTACGGGTCGATCTCCGCCGAGGCCCACGAGACGTTGGCGATCGCGATGAACCACCTCGGCGCCAAGTCGAACACCGGTGAAGGCGGCGAGGACGTCGACCGGCTGTACGACCCGGAGCGTCGCTCGTCGATCAAGCAGGTGGCGTCGGGGCGCTTCGGGGTGACCTCGGAGTACCTGACCAACTCCGACGACATCCAGATCAAGATGGCTCAGGGCGCCAAGCCCGGCGAGGGCGGTCAGTTGCCGGGCCACAAGGTGTACCCGTGGATTGCCGCGACCCGGCATTCGACGCCGGGGGTCGGTCTGATCAGCCCGCCGCCGCACCACGACATCTACTCGATCGAGGACCTCAAGCAGCTGATCCACGACCTGAAGAACGCAAACCCCTCGGCTCGCGTCCACGTCAAGCTGGTCGCCGAGACCGGCGTGGGCACGGTCGCTGCCGGCGTCTCGAAGGCCAAGGCCGATGTCGTGCTGATCTCCGGTCACGACGGCGGCACCGGCGCCAGCCCGCTGACGTCGTTGAAGCACGCCGGTGGTCCGTGGGAACTCGGATTGGCCGAGACCCAGCAGACGCTGCTGCTCAATGGTCTGCGCGACCGCATCGTGGTGCAGGCCGACGGCCAGATGAAGACCGGTCGCGATGTGGTGATCGCCGCGCTGCTCGGCGCCGAGGAGTTCGGTTTCGCCACGGCGCCGCTCGTCGTGTCGGGCTGCATCATGATGCGCGTGTGCCACCTCGACACCTGCCCGGTCGGTGTCGCTACGCAGAATCCGGAACTCCGGGCGCGCTTCAGCGGCACGCCGGAGTTCGTCGAGACGTTCTTCGAGTACATCGCCACCGAGGTCCGCGAGCTGATGGCCGAACTCGGCTTCCGCACGATGGACGAGATGATCGGCCACGTCGAGGCCCTGGACGCCCGTCGGGCGATCGATCACTGGAAGGCGTCCGGGCTCGACATCAGCCCGATCCTCGCCCTCCCGCAGAATCCGTACGGCCAGTCGCTGATCCAGAGCGTCGGCCAGGACCACGGCCTCGACGAAGCCCTCGACCAGCAGTTGATCGAGTTGGCCCAGCCGGCGATCCAGGACGGCCACCACGTCTCGATCGACCTTCCCGTCCGCAACGTGAATCGCACGGTCGGGACCCTGCTCGGTCACGAGGTCACCAAGAAGTGGAAGGGCGCCGGACTCCCCGACGCCACGATCGACATCACGCTCACCGGATCGGCCGGACAGAGCCTCGGTGCGTTCGTGCCGGCCGGCATCCAACTCCGGTTGGTGGGCGATGCGAACGACTACGTCGGCAAGGGCCTGTCGGGCGGTCGCATCATCGTGCATCCTCACCCGTTCTCGACATTCGTCGCCGAGGAGGAGATCGTGGCCGGCAACGTGATCGGCTACGGAGCGACGAGTGGCGAGATCTTCCTGCGCGGCAAAGTCGGCGAACGTTTCTGCGTGCGCAACTCGGGTGCCACTGCGGTGAGCGAAGGCGTCGGCGACCACGGCTGCGAGTACATGACCGGTGGGCGAGTGGTGGTACTCGGGCCGACGGGCCGGAACTTCGGGGCCGGTATGTCGGGCGGAATCGCCTACGTGTACGACCCTGCCGAGGTGTTCGCCAGCAAGGTCAACTACGACATGGTCGAACTCGAACCGCTCGACGACGACGATTGCGAGTTCCTCCGTGACACGATCACCGCGCATCGCAACTACACGGCCTCCGCGGTTGCCGATCGGGTGCTCACCGACTGGGACAGCTCCGTCTCGGCGTTTCGCAAGGTGATGCCACGGGACTACAAGCGGGTCCTCACCGTCATCGCCGAGTCGAAGGCCGCCGGCCTCGACGAGACCCAGACCGTCGACAAGATCATGGAAGCAGCCCGAGGATGACGTCGAAGATTGGAACCAGGTGCACGCGCGCCGAGGGAAGCGCCAGCGACGAGGCGCATCCGAGTGAGGAGAACCGAAGGGCCGACGAGCGAGGACATCAAGATGGGTGAGCCGACCGGGTTCCTGAAGTGGGATCGCCAGACGCCGTCGCGGCGGCCGGTTCCGGTACGTCTGCGTGACTGGAACGAGGTGTACGAGGAGTTTCCCGACGACGAGCTCAACCACCAGGCCGGGCGGTGCATGGACTGCGGGATCCCGTTCTGCAACAACGGGTGCCCACTCGGCAACCTGATCCCCGACTGGAACGATCTCGTCTACCGAGATCACTGGCAGGACGCCATCGAACGCCTCCACGCGACGAACAACTTCCCGGAGTTCACCGGACGGCTGTGCCCTGCTCCGTGCGAATCGGCGTGTGTGCTCGGCATCAACCAGAACCCGGTCGCGATCAAGCAGGTCGAGGTCGAGATCATCGACCGAGCGTGGGACGAAGGCTGGGTGACCCCGCACGTCCCGGCGGTGCGTACCGGCAAGCGCGTCGCAGTGATCGGGTCGGGGCCGGCCGGACTTGCTGTCGCGCAGCAGCTGACCCGCGCCGGCCATGACGTCGTCGTACTCGAACGCGCCGATCGGATCGGCGGTCTGCTGCGCTACGGGATCCCCGAATTCAAGATGGAGAAGCGCCACATCGACCGTCGAATCGAGCAGATGGAGGCCGAGGGCACCGAGTTCCGCACCAGCGCCGTCGTCGGCGAGAACGTCGACATCGAGGTGCTGCGCGCCTCGCACGACGCCGTCGTGCTGGCCTGCGGCGCCACCGCGTGGCGCGACCTGCCGATCCCCGGCCGCGAGCTCGGTGGAATCCACCAGGCAATGGAGTACCTGCCGTACGCCAACCGTGTTCAGCTCGGCGACATCGAGCGGTCGCCGATCGACGTGAACGGCAAGCACGTCGTCATCATCGGTGGCGGCGACACCGGGGCTGACTGTCTGGGCACCGCTCACCGACAGGGTGCCGCTTCGGTGACGCAACTCGAGATCCTCCCGAAGCCGCCCGAACATCGCGGCGAGAACAACCCGTGGCCGCAGTACGCCATGACGTACAAGGTCACCTCTGCGCACGAGGAGGGCGGCGAGCGCCTCTACAGCGTCAACACCGAGCAGTTCCTCGACGACGGCAACGGTCGGGTGCGGGCACTGAGGCTGCACGAGGTCGAGCTGGTCGACGGCGCATTCGTGAAGGTGGAGGGCACCGACCACGAGATACCCGCTGATTTCGTCTTCCTCGCGCTCGGGTTCGTCGGGCCGGAGAAGGGCTCGTGGCTCGAGTCGCTGGAGGTCGATTTCGACCCCCGTGGCAACGTTGCTCGTGACGCTCGGTACATGACCAACCAGCACGGTCTGTTCGTGGCAGGTGACATGGGTCGGGGTCAGAGCCTCATCGTGTGGGCGATCGCCGAAGGTCGCGCGTGCGCGGCCGGCGTCGATGCGTACCTGATGGGCGAGACCCGTCTGCCGTCGCCGGTGAAGCCAACCGATCGACCGCTTGTGTGACCCTGCGCCGGACCTGACGACGCGGGGCCTTCGGGAACGCGTACGCTGCTCCACATGCAATCGTCAAGTTCAACGACCCGAGCGCGCCGCCTCGGCGTGCTCGTCGGTCCCGCGCTGATCGGCGCTGTCGTCCTGTCGTCGTGTGGCGGCGGCGAGTCAGGTGCGACGCAGTCGACCATCGACCTCAGCGCCGCGTCGACGGCGTTCGTCGTGCGCCCGCCGGCGACGACCGTTCCGGTCGACACGCTGGCCGATGGTGATCCCGACGCGATCGTCGAAGGCATCCAGGAGTACACGGTGCAGTCCGGCGACGCTCCCTATGTGCTGGTCACCCGGTTCGGCATTTCGCTGGAGGACCTGCTCGGCGTCAACGAGTGGACCGACCCGAGCCAGTTCCCGTTCCCGGGAACGGTCATCCTGATTCCGCCGGGCGCCAAGTCGGTGACCGCGGCGGCGACGACCGACTCCGGCGACACGAGCACCGATGATGCGACCGAGGCCACGCCGACCGAGACGATCCCCGACGCCGGCGACAACTGTTCGCAGGGCACCTACACGATCGTCGAAGGCGACTACCTCGGCAAGGTGGCGAGCAAGTTCGATGTCACCGTCGACGCGTTGAACGCGGCGAACGCGTCCACATCTGGCTACAGCTCGTTCTATGTCGGCCTCGAGATCGTGATCCCCGCCAAGGCCGACTGCTGAACCCTCGCAACCCGGTAATTCGGAGCGAACGTTGCGCTGGGCGCAAGCTTCGCTCCGAATTTCGGATGAGCTGGTGCTACGCGGTTCACTGGAAGACGAAGTTGGTCTCCTTGACCACGTCCATGGTTGCGCTGCTCGCGATCGAATAGCGATGCCCCGGGAACAGGATCGTGCTGTCGGGCACCTCCGCGAGGCGTCGCAGGCTCTCGAACATCTTCACCGGGTCGGAACCGGGGAGGTCGGTGCGCCCGCACCCCTCGAGGAACAGGGTGTCACCGGCGATCAGGCGGTCGTCGACGAAGAAGCACTGGCTGCCCGGCGTGTGGCCGGGCGTGTGCACCAGGGAGATGTCGATCCCGCCAACGGTGAGCACGTCGCCCGAGTCGTGACCGACGAGATGCTCGGCGGAGACGTTCGTCGACTTCGTGACCCATTCGATCTCGTCGTGCTGTACGTGGACGGGACAGTCGACGTGCTCGAGCAACTCGGCGATCCCCTCGATCGAGTGTCCCATCATCGATCCGCCGACGTGATCGGGGTGGTAGTGGGTTGCCAATGCGCCGGTGACCGTCATGCCGTCGGCCCCGACGAGGTCGACGAGTTCCTTGACCGCGTAGGCCGGATCGACGAGCACGCACTCGCCGGTGCGGCGGTCGCCGACCGCGTAGACGAAGTTGACCATCTGTGAGGCGAGCGGGTCGCCGGCGGCAAAGTCGCGACCTGACAGCAGCTGGCGGAAGTAGAGCGGGGAGCTGGACACGTGCCTACGCTAACGCCGTGTCGTCGAAGCCCGAGGTACGTGCGCTCACCCGTCTCACCGAAGGGCAGGAGATCCCGTTCCACGGCGATCGCGTTGCGGTCGTCCCCGCCGAACTTGCTGCACAGTTCATCGACGGCGACCGACTGATCGTGGTGCAGTCGAGCGGCACGCTGCTTCGGATCCCCGCCGATGTGAGCGATCTGGTCGAGCACGCCGTGGCCGATGCAACTGACGCATTCACCGAGTTCTCCCAAGTGAGCGATGACCAGATCTCGGACTTCTTCGAGCGCTTCGCCGCAGCGCTCGCGGACGACGTGCGGTTCGGCCCGATCGCCGAAGCGAACGCCGCCGACGTTGCGGCAGCCGCAGCCAGGCACCGTTCGACCACCCGACTGGTGCTCGACGACGGCATGCGCCGCGACATGATCGACGGTCTGCGCGGATGGCGCGACTCGCCGAGTCGGCGCGACGGCACGATCGAGCGCATCGACCACGACGGCTGGTCGATCGAGGCTCGGCGAGCGCCCCTGGGAGTGGTCGGATTC
>DATKXG010000361.1:0-8530 GCA_035529175.1 Ilumatobacteraceae bacterium | reverse complement strand
CCGACCTGGAAGGCGGTGGCGATCCCGTCCGAACACGGCGGCTGGGGGCTCACCGGCGAGCCCATCGCGTTGGGGTTGCTGCTCGTGTTCTCGTGGGCGGGGGCGGCCATCGGAGCCGCGGCGATGCTCGCCTTCCTGGCTCGAACCCCGATCAAGCTCGCGATGGTCGATCGTCGCCGTCACCGAGAACTCGAGCGGTCGGCGCTCGCCCAGCGCATCGGCCTCGCCGAGCTCGTCGCGATCGCCGCACTCGGCGCAGCCGCCCTCCTCGCCGCGGGATGGCACTGGCTCGTTCCGGTTGCCATCGCGCTCCCTCTGTTCGGCGTGGAGCTCTGGTACGACGTGCGCAGCCGCGGTCGCCGGCTCGTGCCGGAGTTGTGTGGAGCGATCGGCATGGGTGCGATCGCCACGGCGATCGTCGTGGCCGGAGAGGGCAGCGTTCGGCTCGCCGTCGCGGCGTGGATGATCCTGGCTGCTCGGTCGATCGGAGCGATCCCGTTCATCCGGACCCAGATCGCCCGGCTGCATCGTGGCGTGGCGAGCACCGGATCGAGCGACCTGTTCCAGCTCCTGGCGATCGCGGTTGCCGCAGCCGCCGCGGTCGTCGATCCCGGCGTGGTGCTCGGATCGCTCGCCGTGCTGGTCATCGTCGCCCTGCATCTCGTGTGGGTACGACGCTCGCCGGTACCGCCCGCGAAGGTGCTCGGTATTCGGCAGATGGCGCTCGGCTTCGGCCTGGTCGCCGTCACGGCGATCGGAGTCGGTCTGACATGAGCAACACCATCGACATCGAGATGACGCTCGGCGCACTCGTCACGAGCCACCCCTCGCTGGCTCGCGAACTCGAACGCCGCAAGCTCGACTACTGCTGCGGCGGAGCGGTCACCCTCGGCCAGGCGTGTCGAGAGGCCGGACTCGACGCGGTCCTCGTGGCTGTCGAGCTGGCCTCGTCGATCGGCGACGAGGGGCCGGCGTCGTGGGTCCACCTCGACGTCGACGACCTCGTCGCACACCTGGTCGAGACCCATCACCGCTACCTGTGGGGCGAGCTCCCGCGCCTGCAGGCGCTGCTCGACACCGTCGTCGAGGTGCACGGCGACCGCCACCCCGAACTGCGCGAGATCGCGAGTTGCTACGGGGCGATTCGAGCGGACATCGAACCGCACCTCGTCAAGGAGGAGCGAGTGCTGTTCCCCGCGATCCAGCAGCTGGCGTCGTCGCCGGTTGTACCCGCCTTCGGCTTCGGTTCGATCGGCAACCCGATCTCGGCGATGCAGCGCGACCACGACGAGTTGGGTGCCCTGCTGCTCGATCTGCGGACCGCGACGAACGACTACACGGCGCCCGACGACGGCTGCGCCTCGTACCGCGCCCTCTTCGACGGCCTCGCCCAGCTCGAGGCCGACACCCACCTGCACGTCCACAAGGAGAACAACGTGCTGTTCCCGCGCGTCGTGCTGCTCGAGGATCGCCGGCTGTCGTAGTCGGCGCCGAGGTCGAGCTGGTTCTCGGCGCCGCCGGCCAGCGTGTAGAAGCCGAGTTCCGGGAACCGCGGGCCGGTCATGACACCGACGGCTTGGCGTGCACGGGCGGTGGCGCCGGCGTCTTCTCGCGGATGAACACCGCCGCACGAACGAGCGCCTCGGTCGCCTCGGGCATGTACCCGGCGAGCATCGGATAGACGTGCCACAGTCCGTCGCGCAGGTCGAGCCGGACGTCGACGCCCGCGGCTTCGTACCGCTCGGCAAGTCGTGTCGAGTCCGACAACAGGATCTCGTCCATGCCCGTCTGGATCAGCGTCGGCGGGTAGCCCGTCGGGTCGGCGAACAGCGGTGACACCCCCGGGTCGTCGAGCGGTGTGTCGCCCGCGTACGTCGCGGCAGCCTCCGGCAGGCCGTGGCCGTCGAACAGCGGGTCGAATGGCGCCCGTGTGACCACCGATTCTCCCGACGCGGTCAGGTCGGTCCACGGCGACAGCACGTAGACCGCGCCGGGCATCGGGTCGCCCGCTGCCTTCAGCGCTCCGAGCGTTGCGAGCGTGGCGCCACCGCCGGCCGAGTCACCGGCGATGGTCACCGAGGCCGCGTCGACGTCGGCGATGATCGCCCGGTACGCGGCGACGCAGTCGTCGATCGCCGCCGGGTACACGTGCTCGGGGGCCAGCCGGTAGTCGATCACCGTGACGGTGGCCGCCGCCCGCTTGGCGAGGCGTGCACACATCGCGATGTGGCTCCGCGGCGAGCCGACCACGTAGGCGCCGCCGTGGATGTACAGGATGTGGCGGACCGGGGGCACCTCGGTCGGAGTGGCGACGATGGCGGGCACCCCTCCGACGACGGTGTCGACGTAGCTCACCTTGCGGGGCCGGGGGATCGTGTCGAGCTTGTCCATCGCGGCGCGCCGATCCTCGATCGGCACGTCGTCGCCCACTTCGAACTTGGAGATCCGTTTGCGGAAGAACCTTGCGCGTCGACTCAGCGTCATCCCGGAAGGGTAGATCAGCCGGAGTTCCGCAGCCCCGTGGCGATCGCGTTGATGGACAGCTGGATCCCTCGCACCACCAGTTCGTCGTCGTCGCCCTCGCGGAATCGATGCAGCAGGTCGACCTGCATCACGTGGAGCGGGTCGAGATACGGGTAGCGGATCCGCAGGCTCCGCTCCAGCAGCGGATTGTCGGCCAGCGGCGAGGACGCGCCCGTGATCCGGCGGTGCCAGGCGAGGGTCCGGGCGTGCTCGTCAGCGATGGCCCCGAAGATGTCGGCACGCATCGCGTCGTCCTCGACCAGGACGTCCGCATACCGCCGCGCGATGTCGATGTCCGACTTCGCGAGCACCATGCCCATGTTGTCGATCGCCGAGCGGAAGAACGGCCAATCGGCATACATCGACCCCAGCACGGCGAGGTGTTCCTCGGTGTGCCGGTCGTCGCCCACGAAGCGTTCGACGGCGCTCCCGACGCCGAACCACGCCGGGATCATCAGCCGGCACTGCGTCCAGCCGAACACCCACGGGATCGCCCGCAGGTCCTCGATGGCATTCGACGCGGTCCTCGAGGCGGGGCGGCTGCCGACGTTGAGCGTCGCGATCTCGTTGGTCGGTGTGATCGCGCGGAAGAACGACACGAACCGTTCGTCGCCGTACACGAGCGTGCGATACGCATCGAAGGCGTGCGACGACAACACGCCCATCGTGTCGGCGTAGCGCCGGTCGACGGATCCCGGTGTGCAGTCGTGTGTCAGCGAACGGTTCAACAACGTCGCTTCGAGTGTCGCGGACAGCAGCGTCTCGAGGTTGCGGCGAGCCGTGGCCCGGTTCGAGTACTTCGCCGCGACGATCTCGCCCTGCTCGGTCAGGCGGATCGATCCGTCGACCGTGCCTGCCGGCAACGCCAGGATCGCCTGATACGCGGGCCCGCCGCCACGACCGACGGTTCCGCCCCGGCCGTGGAAGAAGCGGAGCTGCACCTCGGCGCGTTCGGCGATCCCGGCCAGGGCTGCCTGGGCGGACGACAGACTCCACTGCGAGCACAGGTAGCCGCCGTCCTTGTTCGAGTCGGAGTAGCCGACCATCACCTCCTGTCGGTTGCCGCGCGATCGCACGATGTCGAGGTACACCGGGTCGTGCAGCATCGCCTCGAGAACGCCGGGTGATCGCTGCAGGTCGTCGATGGTCTCGAACAGCGGCACGATGTCGAGCTGTGACGTCGCCGGGCGCCCGCCGTGCGCGCCGGTGGCCAGTCCGACCTCCTTGAGCAGCACCGCCACTTCGAGCACGTCACTCACGTCGTGGGCCATCGAGATCACGTAGTGCGGCACGATCCGTCGGCCAACGCGAGCGACGGCATCGGCGGCCGCCTCGAGGATCGCCAGCTCCGACTGCGTGCGCTCGGTGAGGGCCGCGCCGGGGTGGCGCAGCAGCCGCGGGTTGCGCAGCTCGGCGGCGAGCACCTCCACCCGTTCGGGTTCGGTGAGCTCCGTGTAGTGGTCGCACACTCCGGCGTTCGCGAACAGGTCGGCGACGACCTCCTCGTGGACAGCTGAGTTCTGGCGCAGGTCGAGCCCGCACAGGTGGGCGCCGAAGATCGCCACGCTGCGTCGCACGGGCTCGACCAGCGCATCCGCGATCGATCCTGCCCCGTGGCCGTGCAGCGAGGCGATCACGTGATCGAGGTCGGCAACCAGCTCGGTGAGATCCGCGTACGGAGCGCTGTCGCCAATGGGGGCGGGGCCGGGAACCTCGATGCCAGGATCGAGCACCCGGCGGGCGAAGGCGTGCAGTCGTGCGTGCATTCCCCGAAGTGCTCGCCGGTACGGTTCGTCGGCCCGGAACGGTGACTCATCGCCCGACCCGGCGGCGAGCGCGAGGACGTCGTCGCTGGCGGTGACGAGCCGATCGGTCATCGACAGACGGCGCGACAGGCCGTGCAGGGCCGTGAGATGCCGCGACAGCGCCGTTTCGGTCTGTCGACCGGTCGCGTAGCGCACGACGTCGGCGGTGACGAACGGATTGCCGTCGCGGTCGCCGCCGATCCACGAGCCCATCGTGATCGAACCGGACGTGTCGACCCGGCGGCCGTCTGCGACCTCCGCGATGCCCCTGGCGAGATCCCGCGTCAACGCCGGGATCACGTCGAACAGGCTGGTGTCGTAGTACCGGATCGCTTCGTTGATCTCGTCACGGACTCGCAGCTTCGACAGACGGAGCAGCGCCGTCTGCCACAGCAGCAGCACGCACACGGACAGCTCGTGCTCGATGCGGGTGGCGGCGTCGGGGTCGCCGCGACGCAGGTCGAGTTCGTCGAGCAGATCGGCCAACTGGTCGAGGACTTCGAGGACCGTCTTGCGCCGCACCTCGGTCGGGTGTGCGGTGATCACCGGGCTGACCTGCAACGACGCCACGGCCTCGACCAGCTCGTCGGCGCTGATGCCGGCGTCTCGGAACCGAGCCAGCACGGCGTCGAGGCTTCCGGGTTGCGGGGGAGCGTCGTGCTGGCGGTGGTGTCGTCGGCGACGTTCGAGGTGGACGTCCTCCGCGGTGTTCGCGAGCAATGACAGCCAGTCGAGCGCACGCAACACGAGGAGCAGGGAGTCGAGCGGGTGCTCGGCGAGCGCCGTCCGGATGTCGTCGACGTCGCTACGTTCGGTTCGTCGGGCATCGACGGCGATCTGGCGGACCTGCTCGACCAACTCGAGGACTGCGGTCCCGTCGGTCTGCTCGATCGCGTCGCCCAGGAGGCGTCCGAGTAGACGGATGTCGTCGCCGACCGCATCGTCGTGTTCGTCGGTGGCAACGACGGAGATGTCGGCCGGGTTGGCGATGTCGGACACCATCACAGTCAAGCCGAACCGATGAGCGCACGAAACCCGAACAGAAACCCGAAACCCGGATGGTCGCACGAGCCAGACTGATGGCATGCGAGTCGTGTTCGCGACAGCGGAGCTGTCACCCGTCGCAACGGTGGGTGGACTCGCAGCGGCCGCTGCCGGCCTCGTCGCCGAACTGCGCCGGCTGGGCGTCGAGGTCGACCTCGTGATGCCGGACTACGGCGACATCACGCTGGTCGACGAGACCACGATGCGGCTCGACGTTCCCGGCTGGGTCGGCGCGGCGAGGGTCCGTGCCGGTCGCCATCCGGTCGCTGGCCGGCTGCACCTGGTGGCCGTGCCGGGAATGGCGCGTTCGCATCCGTACCTGCAGGCCAACGGCCAGGGCTGGCCCGACAACGACCGGCGGTTCTTCCGCTTCGCCCGGGCGGTCGCGGCGCTCGTCGAACACGATCCGCCCGATGTCCTGCATCTCAACGACTGGCACACCGGCGCGGTGCTCGCGGCGCTCGACGACCCGCCACCGAACGTGCTCTCGATCCACAATCTCGCCTACCAGGGCACCACCGGTGCGTCCTGGCTCGAGCTGATCGGGCCGCGTGCGTCCCACTACGAGTGGTGGGGAGGCACGAACCCGCTCTCGGGGGCGATCGCGCTCGCCGACCGCATCGTGGCGGTGTCGCCGCACCATGCCACCGAGATCGTCACGCCGGAAGGTGGCTTCGGGCTCGACGAGGCGTTACGTCAGCGCGCGGACGACCTTGTCGGCATCCTGAACGGAATCGACACCGGCGTGTGGGACCCTGCGGCCGATCCGCTGATCGCCGCGCCGTTCACTGCATCGTCGCTCGAGGCCCGCTCCACCAATCGCGCGGCGTTGCGCGAACGGGTCGGGTTCCCCGACGACGGTGTCGTGCTCGGCGTCGTCGTCACCCGCCTCACACACCAGAAGGGGATCGATCTCCTGGTTCCCTTGATTCCGCTGCTCGCTCAGATCCCGATGCGCCTCGCCATCCTCGGCTCCGGCGATGCCGGCCTCGCAGCGCACCTCCACGCACTCGCCGCGGACCATTCCGACTCGCTCGCGTTCGTCGAGGGCTACGACGAGACGTTGTCACACCAGATGTTCGCCGGCGGCGATCTGTACCTGATGCCGAGCCGGTTCGAGCCGTGCGGACTCACGCAGATGCAGGCGATGCGCTATGGCGCGATCCCGGTCGTGACCGCCGTCGGTGGACTGGTCGACACGGTCGCCGACGCCGATCTGCACCGGGGTGGCACTGGCTTCGTCGCCGGACGGACCTCGAGCGAGGATCTGCTCGCGGCGCTCTTTCGCGCCGAACGTCGCATGCGAGACAAGCGTCGCCGCGTCGCGATCCAGAAGCGCATCATGGCCATCGACTGGTCGTGGAGCGAACCGGCACGGGAGTACGTCGCGCTCTACCGAGCGCTGTGCCGGTGACTCGGCCGGTGTGCCGGTCGCCTCGGTGACCCTGGCGCCTGTGTACGGTTGGCCTCGATGGCATCGGAACCGCAAGTGCTCGTGATCGTGTTGGCCGGAGGTGAGGGCAAGCGCCTCCAGCCGCTGACCAACGACCGGGCCAAGCCGGCGGTTCCGTTCGCCGGCACGTACCGGTTGATCGACTTCGCACTGTCGAACTTCGCAAACGCCGGCTATCTGAAGATCGTGGTGCTGACCCAGTACAAGAGCCACAGTCTCGACCGCCACATCTCCCAGACCTGGCGGTTCTCGGCGATGCTCGACAACTACGTCACTCCGGTGCCTGCCCAGATGCGCCGTGGTCCCTACTGGTTCCAGGGCTCTGCCGACGCGATCTACCAGAACCTCAACCTGATCTCCGACGAGTCGCCCGACATCGTGGCGGTGTTCGGCGCGGACCACATCTACCGGATGGATCCTCGCCAGATGGTCGACGAGCACCGCGAATCGGGTGCTGGTGTGACGGTGGCGGCGATTCCCGTCCCGAAACACGAGGCGACCGACTTCGGCGTGATCGAGGTCGACGACAGTGGCAAGATCCTTGCGTTCCACGAGAAGGTCGCGGATCCGCCGACCATGCCCGGCAACGATCAGATGTGTCTCGCCAGCATGGGTAACTACGTGTTCGACACCCAGACCCTGATCGACGTGGTCACGCCGCGTGAGAACCAGTACACCGATCTGGGCAGTCACGTGATTCCGGCGTTGACCTCGGCCGGGGTCGCGCGTGCCTACGACTTCTCGAAGAACATCATCCCGGGCCAGGACGACCGCGAGAAGGGGTACTGGCGCGACGTGGGCACGCTCGACTCGTTCTTCCACGCGAACATGGACCTGATCGCCCCGGTGCCGATCTTCAACCTGTACAACGAACGGTGGCCGGTGTTCACGTCACGCCGGGCGCTCCCGCCGGCCAAGGTGTCACGCGGCCGCGGTGGCGAGCCGTCGTTCGTCGATGGGAGCCTGCTGTGCCAGGGCTCGATCATCTCGGGCTCGCATGTCGAACGCTCGATCGTCGGGCCCGGCGCCTACATCGACCACGATGCGCACGTCACCGACTCGATCATCTTCCCCGATGTCCGCATCGGCGCGGGTGTGCGGCTGCATCGCTGCATCGTCGACAAGAACGTCATCGTCCCCGACTGGGCCCGGGTCGGCCTCGAACTCGACGCCGACCGCGAGCGTTTCACCGTCAGCGACGAAGGCGTGGTCGTGATCGAGAAGGGCCGCGACCTCTCGAAGAGCTGACGTACACACGGTGCCTGACACCGGATGTACGTCAGGGCTCGAGGAGTTCGGCGGGGGTGCGGTCCCGAGGGCCGGTGAACGGCAACGGCACCTCGATCGCGTCGCGGCCGGCCGACCAGTGCGCCGCGCAGATCACGTCGAGGACCTGGCGGCCCAGCCGCGAGGTGGCGGGCACGGGGCGACCGGTGCGAATGTTCGTCCAGAAGCGCTTGAGCTGCGGGGCGTAGCCGTAATCGTCGACGAGTGAGGGGCCGCCGGCTCGGAGCGGCGGGCCCAGCGCGACAGGGTCTCCGTTGTACTCGAGCGTGGGGGAGGGGTACAGCTCGGCGCGCAGCACGGCGCCGGCGCTGGATGCCTGCAGGTCCCAGTCCGGCGTCGAGTCCGGCTGCCACCGGGCGGTGACCGTCGCGACGAGACCGGATTCGAAGCGCAACTTGATCGTGCCGTGCTCGTGGCG
>DATKXG010000360.1:0-5651 GCA_035529175.1 Ilumatobacteraceae bacterium | reverse complement strand
AACCTGTTCTGGGCATTCGCCTACAACACTGCGGCCATCCCACTCGCCGCCTGCGGCGTCCTCAATCCGATGATCGCCGCTGCAGCGATGGGTGTCACGTCGCTGTTCGTCGTGTCGAACAGCCTGCGACTCCGCCGGTTCCACGGATACCGCCGGAGCAAGGATCAGCCCGTCTCCAACCTCCCAACCAGACACGAGGAGCTCGTCGCATGAGCGTCACCCACACCTATTCGGTACCCGGCATCAGTTGCGGTCACTGCAAGAGCGCCATCGAAGGCGAGGTGTCGTCCGTCGCCCAGGTCGAGTCCGTTGAGGTGGACATCCACGCCAAGTCGGTCACTGTGGTCGGCGGTGACGATGCGGCCATCCGCACGGCGATCGACGTCGCCGGCTACGACGTCGCCTGACTTGCCGCCACACGGTGCCGGGCCTGATGTGGCGCTGGTGATGGACGGGCGTCGCCACCGTGCATGATGTGTGCATGCAGACGCAGTTGTTGATCGGTGGCGAATGGCGCGATGGCTCGGGCGCAGAGCGCTTCGACGTCGAGAACCCGGCGAACGAGCAGGTGGTCGCCTCAGTCGCGGCGGGCACCACGGCGGACGCAAGCGCCGCGTGTGACGCTGCTGCCGGGGCCCAGATGGCCTGGGCGGCCACTCCGCCTCGCGAGCGAGGAGAGATCCTTCGGCGTACGTGGGAGTTGATGGTCGAGCACACCGACGAGCTCGCTCGGTTGATCACGCTCGAACACGGCAAACCGCTCGCCGACGCACGTGGCGAGGTTGCCTACGCCGCCGAGTTCTTCCGATGGAACTCCGAGGAGGCCGTGCGCATCCACGGCTCGCTCGGCGTCGCTCCAGCGGGCGCCAACCGGATCGTCGTGCACCACCCGCCCGTCGGTGTCGTCGTGATCGTCACGCCGTGGAACTTCCCTGCAGCGATGATCACCCGCAAGCTCGCGCCCGCACTCGCCGCCGGCAACACCGCAGTGATCAAGCCGCCCCGCGAGACGCCGTTGACGGCACTGCGGATCGGCGAGCTGCTCCACGAGGCCGGCCTTCCCGCCGGCGTCGTCAACATTGTGCCGACGCTGTCGTCGGGGGCCTGGTTCGACGCCGCCGTCGATCACCCGGCCACACGCATGGTGTCGTTCACCGGTTCGACCGAAGTTGGAATCGTGCTGTTGAAGCGAGCCGCCGACCGGGTCCTCAAGACGGTGATGGAGCTCGGCGGCAACGCGCCGTTCATCGTGTTCGACGATGCCGATCTCGACGCCGCAGTCCAGGGGGCGATGACGGCCAAGATGCGCCATTCGGCCGAGACGTGCACAGCAGCGAACCGGTTCCTCGTGCACGAGAAGGTGGCCGACGAGTTCACCCGCATGTTCGCCGCAGCCATGGCCGACGTGCGCATCGGCAGCGGGTTCGACGATGGCGTCACGTGCGGGCCGATGATCAACGCGAAGGCGGTCGAGTCGATCAACGAACTCGTCACGGCCGCTGCCGACCACGGCGCACGGATCGCAACAGGTGGTGGGGCCGTGGATGGTCCGGGACACTTCTATCCGCCGACCGTGCTCGGCAACGTCCGCGCCGGCGACGAGATCACCCGCCACGAGATCTTCGGGCCGGTTGCGCCGATCATCTCGTTCGATGACACCGACGCGATGATCGACGTCGCCAACGACACCGAGATGGGCCTGACCGCCTACGTCTACACCCAGGACCTGCGTCGCGGGCTCTCGGTCAGCGAGCGCATCCAGGCGGGCATGATCGGTCTCAACCGGGGCGCCGTGTCCGATCCCGCCGCCCCGTTCGGTGGCATGAAGCAGTCTGGCCTGGGTCGCGAAGGTGCGAGCGAGGGCATCTACGAGTTCTGCGAGACCCAGTACATCGCCGCCGACTGGTGACCACCGGGCTCAACCACGTTTGCGTCGACCTTTTCGTGGTCCGCCCCACCTGAAGTCCGACGCAAACGTGAATGATGTCTGGCCGGTTGCCGTTCTCGACCGCCGGTCAGTAGTCGCCGGCCAGGTCGCGTTTGCCCTGCTCGCTGGCGAGTGCGGCGTGACCGAGCAGGTTGCGCGCCATCGACGAGGTGTGCTGCGCCGAGTGAGCGGCGTACACCGCGGCGCGAACGCTCCAGACGTCGGCGCTCTCGGGAGCTGCGAGGGCGGCGAACTCGACGAGGTGGCAAGCAAGCCGGGCGTCGCCGCCCGCAAGCACCTCCTGCGCCCGCACGAGGACCCGGTCGACGCCGCCGGCGAGTTCGACCCACTCGGCTGCCTGCTGGGCGCGCGGTGATGGCAGCAGGTTGTCGGGCTCACCGTCCCACCAGCCCCCGTATCGGCGCCACACATTGCGGATCAGGAACTGCGGATGGTCGTACACCGCCTGCAGATAGGGCTTGTCGGCGAGATGAGCCGGCACGGTCACCTCGTGCAGGCATGTGTCGAGGCTCTTGCCCTGGTTCATGATCGCCAATGTCTGACTCTCGATCGACTCGAGCAGCTCGGCGGTGTCGGTGAGCGCCATCACGATGCGGTCGGATCCGAAGATCGGCAGTCCATGCCCGGCGAGCAGGATCTCGGGGCGCAGCGCGGCCATCTGGCGCAGCGCAGCACCCCAGTCGGACAGGTAGCGCTGGACCTTCTGCGGATTGCCGGCGTTCGGGAGCGCCCAGATGAACAGGTCGCCGGGATGCAGCACCTTGCGCTCGGGCACCCAGGTCCAGGTGGCGTCGTCGGTCTCACCGCGGGCATGGTGCAATTCGAACGTCAGGTCGCCGCGATTGAACGTGAGGTGCTTGGC
This sequence comes from Ilumatobacteraceae bacterium, assembly GCA_035529175.1. Taxonomy (GTDB): domain Bacteria; phylum Actinomycetota; class Acidimicrobiia; order Acidimicrobiales; family Ilumatobacteraceae; genus Sva-07. Next base: position 2,841 of record DATKXG010000360.1, on the reverse strand, counting down.
GTAGGTGACGTCAGGGTCGCGGTACTCGCTCGGCCACGAGAACTGGGGAACATCGATGGCGAACTGACGGCGATTGATCGCCGTGTTCCAACCGCCGGTCTGCTCGTAGCGGCGGAAGTGGGCGGGGAGATCTTCGTGGGCGTACACGACCGGTCGTTCCCAGCCCTTGTCGGCGGCCTCGGCGTCGAACAGTGCGGTGCCGAGCACGTGGTCGATGTGGTGGTGCGAGTACACGGCTGCGCGCACGGGTGCGTCCGGTCGCCAGCCTCGTACCGCGTCGTAGACGGTGCGGCGGTCGAAGGCGCCGCCGGTATCGAGCATGACCAGGCCATCGCCGGTGTCGAGCGCATTGACCGACGCAATCGACTTGAGGGTGAGCAGACCCTCGTCGATCTCCTCGCTGGCCGTACTGCGCGTGCCATCGTCGTGGTGGACATGGACGGGTTGCACCGGGTGGTGCGTGTGCACCAGTTCGCCCCGACCCTGCCAATGCTCCTCCGCGAGTTCCCTGATCGTCGACATGACACGACCCTATGTCACCCGTACGGCGGGATCGGATGGGTCAGCTGTTGAATCGCCGACCGACCCGGAGTTCGGTGAGCGGCCGTCCGGTGCGCCGGTCGACGTAGGCGGGCTCGATCGGCTCGTCGGTGTCGAGATCGACGAGTGTGACCGGCGGCGGGTCGAGGTCGGACCACTGATCTCCCCATTGCAGCAACGAGATCATCACTCGGCGCAGGTCGCGTCCTTTGTCGGTGAGCACGTACTCGTACCGCTCGGGTCGTTCCTGATAGCGACACCGCTCCATCACGCCGTGCTCGACGAGCGTCTCGAGCCGGGATGCGAGCGTCGCTCGGGGGATCCCAAGGCTGCGTCGGAAGTCGTCGAAGCGGGTGGTGCCGAACAGGGCGTCGCGCACGATGAGCAATGTCCAGGGATCGCCGACGACATCGAGGGTCTGGGCGATCGAGCAGTTCATGTGGCCGAGCGGCGCGCGCTTCATCGATCGCTCCTCACCACGAACACCGGCGTCATCCGATCACGCTCCGGGCGACCGTCGGGTGACGAGCGGGATCGACAGCAGGGTGGTGAGGAGCCCGCCGACGATCAGCAACCACCACACGAGATCGAAGTTCGGGAGTGCATCGCTGAGCGATTCTGACGAGGCGACGAATGCGATCGTCAGCGCGACGCCCAACGTTCCGCCGAACTGCCGGATCGCTTGGTTCGATCCGCCGCCGACGCCGAGGCGGTTCGGTGGAAGCGCCTGGGCGACAACGCTCGAGAGTTGAGGAAGGCACAGGGCGACGCCGAGGCCGGTGAAGAGCATCGATGGGAGGTAGTCGACCACGTAGGCCGGTGTGCCGGTGAGGAACACCAGGCGCCAGAAGCCGCCAACGGCGAAGACCGCGCCGCCCCAGAGCAGCAGCGGGCGCTGGCCGATGCGTCCCGCGAGGTTGCCCATGAACGGCGCGAGCACGGCGACGAGCGCCGGCCCGGGAGCAACGGCGAATCCGGCCTGGAGGATCGAGTACTGCCAGACCTCGGTGAGGAACAGGATCGACGAGAAGAACATCGCAGTGAACGCCGTGCCGAACGCGAACGTCGCCGCGTTGCCCCACGAGAAGTTGTTGATCGCGAAGAGCTCCATGTTGAGCGCCGGTGCCGGAGTCGATCGCTGATGGGCGACGAACACGGCCAGCACGGCCAGGCCGCCCAGAATGCACCCGATCGTTCGGATGTCGGTCCAGCCCCACGACTCGCTCTGCACCAGGCCGAGCGAGACGAGCCCGGCGGCGAGCGCAATCAGTGCGACCCCGAGCGGTGCGGGAACCGTGGCCGTTTCGTCCTTCGACTCGTGGAGGACTCGACGCCCGGCGAACACGGTGAACAGTCCGATCGGCAGGTTGATGAAGAAGACCCAGCGCCAGCTCGCGGTCTCGACGAGGATCGCTCCGAGCGTCGGTCCCAACGCACCGGCGACCGCCCCGCTCGCACCCCAGATGGCCACAGCGAATGGCACCCTGGCGGGCGGGAACGCTCGAAGCAGGAGCGCGAGCGACGACGGGATCAGCGTGGCCGCACCGACTGCCTGCACCACTCGGAAGGCGATCAGGATCCCCGCTGACGGTGCGAGGCCGCAGGCCACTGACGCAAGCGTGAAGAGCGCCGAGCCCGCGAGGAACGCTCGTTTGTGGCCGAGCCGGTCGGCGAACTTGCCGGCGGGCACCAACAGTGCGGCGAAGACGATGGTGTACGCGTTCAGTACCCACGACAGCTGCGCGGGTTCCACCGTGTCGAACGTGGCGATGATGTCGGGGAAGGCCACGAAGAGCACGGTCGTGTCGAGGAACACGGCCAGGACTGCCAACGACGCAACGGCGAGCGTCAGCTTCGCCTCGCGGGAGACCTCGGTCGGTGGCGCTGACGCAGCGCTGGTCGTAGTCATCGGAGAACTCTGCCATGAAATCCGAAGTGAGTCCAATTATTGAATCAGCTCGGTTCGACCGGGGGCCGCAGCGACGGCCAGACTGCGGCGGTGAACGTGACCGATGCTGTCAACGCCCGAAAGTCCGTGCGGGCCTTTCTCCCCGACCCCGTCTCGAACGATGTGATCGCCGAGTTGCTCACCACCGCATCGCGTGCGCCGTCGGGCGGCAACGTGCAGCCGTGGCGCATCTACGTCGTCAACGGCGACTCGATGACGCGCTTTCGCCAGTTCCTCGCCGACCGACCCGTCGAGGCACCCGCGTACGACATCTATCCCTCGCCACTGCATGAGCCGTACCGGTCGTCGCGTTTCAAGATCGGCGAGGACATGTACGCCACGCTCGGCATCGA
>DATKXG010000359.1:0-3818 GCA_035529175.1 Ilumatobacteraceae bacterium | reverse complement strand
CTGGTCGACAGCCTGACGGGCCTGCAGCTCGGGCTGATCGTCGCCGGAGGGCTGGCGTACACGATCGGGTTCCCGGTCCTGGTGCTTCGCCGACCCGACCCGTGGCCGACCGTGTTCGGGTACCACGAGGTGTGGCATCTGCTCACCGTGCTCGCCGCGGCATTGCACTTCGCTGCCGTGGTCGATGTCGTCGCCTAGGGGCTGCGGGGCCGTCGATGTTCGACCGGTTCGTCGTGGTCGACTGGAGTGCGAACTCGGCGCCCAAACTCGGTCGTGACTCGATCTGGGTCGCCCACCTCGACCTAGCCGGAACTTCGACGGTGACGAACTTGCCGACGCGTCGGGACGCGGACGCGTTCCTCGGCCACCTCTTCGAGACCGAACCGACGCTGACCACGTTGGTCGGCGTCGACTTCTCGCTGGGCTATCCGGCGGGAACTGCGGCGGGACTCGGAGCCGATGGCACGCCGTGGTCTGCCATGTGGTCGTTGCTCACCGAGGACATCGTGGACGACGACCGCAACGCCAACAACCGGTTCGCCGTGGCAGCCGAGTTCAATCGCCGGCTGACCGGCATGGCGTCGCCGTTCTGGGGGTGCCCGCCTTCGTCGGCGGGGCGACACCTCACGACGACCAAACCGACGGACACGGCCGCGCTCGCGCCGTTCCGAGCCACCGAGGAGGTGCTCCGCGAGCGGGGCCACCGCCCGTTCTCGTCGTGGCAACTGTTCGGTGCCGGCTCCGTGGGCAGCCAGAGCTTGCTCGGCATTCCGTTACTCGCGCGGCTTCGGGCCCGGTTCGGCGAGCGCGTCGACGTGTGGCCCTTCACGACGGGGTTGCTGCCGCCGGTCCTCGATGAGGGGGCGATCGTCGTGGTCGAAGTGTGGCCCTCGATGCACGAGCTCGGCGATCACGGCGGCACCGTCCGGGACGCAGCGCAGGTCAGCGCCACGGCGAACTGGCTGGCCGACACCGACGCGGCTGAGGGTCTCGGCGCCCTGTTCTCACCGCCGGTGCCGCCGGCGGTTGCGCGGGTCGCGGTTGGCGAGGAGGGCTGGGTGTTCGGGGTGATGCCCTGATGTCTACCGTCGACCTCGACCACGTCACCGTCGCCAGCGGCCGCTCGTCCCGGCTCAGTGAGGTGTCGATGGCGATCGACGACGGTGCTGTCGTCGCGATCGTCGGAGCCTCGGGAAGCGGCAAGACCTCGCTGCTGCGGGCCGTGGCGGGGCTCGATCGGATCGATCGGGGCACCGTCAGACTCGACGGCTACGACGTCACCCGTGCGACGCCGGGTGAGCGCGACGTCGGCATGGTCTTTCAGACGCCGGCGCTCATCGGGCATCTCTCGGCACGGCGCAACGTGTCGTTCCCACTCGATGTTCGGCGGGTGGCGACCGATGAGATCCGGCGGCGTGTCGACGCCGAAGCGAGAGCCCTGCACATCGTGCCGCTGATGCATCGTGAGCCCGCGACGCTGTCGGCGGGCGAGCAGCAGATGGTCCAGATCGCTCGAGCGCTTGTACGAGTCCCGAGCGTGTTGCTGCTCGACGAGCCGTTCGCATCGCTCGACGAGCAGCTCCGCGGCCGGATGCGAGCCGAATTCGCCGTGCTGCAAAGCGGCTACAACGTGACGACGCTGATGACGACCAACGACAGCGCCGATGTCGAGTCGCTGGCAGGAGTGGTCGCCGTGCTCGACGGCGGTCGGCTGGTGCAGTTCGGCGACACCGCGGTGGTCCGACGTTTGCCGGTGAACCTGCCCGCCGCGGCCGCGACGGGACCGCTGTCGTTGATCGAGATGACCGTGGTGGCAGGGCAGCAGGGCTTCTGGCTGCAGCGTGAGGACCCTCACGGAGGCGAACTGGTCAGGATCCGGGCCTGGTCGCCGGCACTGGCCGACCATGTCGGGACGAACGTGACCGTCGGTCTCCGGCCGGAGGACGTCGAGATCGCGGACACCGGCACGATCCCGGCGACCATCCGATCGACCGCCCAGTTCGGAGGCGCCGGGGTGGCATGTCTCGTCGCGGGCGTGAGCGTCGGCGCCACACCTCCCGCTGGTCGGCCTCCGGCGGTCGGAAGCGCAGTTCGGTTACGGGTGTACCACCATGTGGCATTCGATCGCTCCGACGATCGACGTATCGGCTGACGGGCTGATCCAGCTGTTGTCAGTCGACGGTCCATGTGCCGTTCGATCGCAGCAGCGCCTCGAGGTCGCCCGGACCCTTGCGCTCGCTGGCCGCCATCACCTGATCGGCGACGGCGTGGCTGTACTCGGGCCGTTCGATGTCGCGGAACACGCCGAACGGGGTCGGCGAGTGGTCGTCGTGGCTGAGCCGGGCGAGCGCGAACGCCAGCGACGGATCGTGACGATGTGCGTCGTGGACGAGGATCTCCTCGGCGGCGACGTCCGCCCGGTCGACGAGGCGCAACTGCCCGTCGACGCCCATGGCGACGGCCCGCTGCTGCTCGGCGCCGAACGTGATCGGTTCACCGTGCACGAGGTTGATCATCATCTCGTCGCGGGCCTGCTTCTTGGTGACCTCGTCGAACTGGCCGTCGTTGAAGACGTTGCAATTCTGGTAGATCTCGACGAACGAGGCGCCGTGGTGGTCGTGCGCGGCGCGGAACGTCTCGATCATGTGCTGGCGGTCGAGGTCGTGGGTCCGCGCCACGAAGCTGGCCTCCGCGCCGAGCGCGACCGCGAGCGGGTTGAACGGCGGGTCGATGGAACCCATCGGCGTCGACTTGGTCACCTTGCCGACCGGTGAGGTGGGGGAGAACTGGCCCTTGGTGAGGCCGTAGATCCGGTTGTTGAACAGCAGGATGTTGAGGTTCACGTTGCGGCGCAGAGCGTGGATCAGGTGGTTGCCGCCGATCGACAGCCCATCGCCGTCACCGGTGATCACCCAGACGTCGAGGTCGGGGCGGGCAACGGCGACACCGGTCGCGATGGCCGGGGCCCGGCCGTGGATCGAGTGCATGCCGTACGTGTTCATGTAGTACGGGAAGCGGCTCGAGCAGCCGATGCCCGAGATGAACACCGTGTTCTCCGGCGCGATGCCGAGATCGGGCATCAGGGTCTGGACGGCGAGGAGGATTCCGTAGTCGCCGCATCCGGGGCACCAGCGAACTTCCTGGTCGCTCGTCCAGTCCTTCTTCGTCGTGACAGCGACTTGGGCGGTGCTCATGACGTTGCTCCGTTCGAGTTGTCGGTCGAGTTGGCGATCGAGGCGAGCGCCTCGTCGATGGCGGCTTCGATCTCGCGTGACTTGAAGGGCATGCCCTGCACCTTGCTGAGGCAGCGGGCATCGACGAGGTACTTGCCACGGATCAGGTTGGTGAGCTGGCCCATGTTCAGCTCGGGAACGATCACCCGCTCGAACCGTCTCAGGATGTCGCCGAGGTCGGGTGGCAGCGGGTTGAGGTGCATGATGTGCGCCGACGCGACCTTCTTGCCGGCGCGGCGGCTGCGCTGGATCGACGCGTCGATCGCCGCCCAGGTCGAGCCCCATCCGAGCACGAGCACGTCGGCGTCGGGATCGCCGTTGATCTCGGTCGGCGGGATGTCCGCTGCGATCGCCGCGATCTTGTCGGCTCGCAGGTGGACCATGTGCTCGTGGTTCTCGGGCGTGTAGTCGATGTTGCCGGTGCCGTCCTTCTTCTCGAGGCCGCCGACGCGGTGCATCAGACCCGGTGTGCCCGGGATGGCCCAGGGTCGAGCGAGCGTGGTCTCGTCACGCAGATAGGGCCAGAACACCTCGTTGCCCTCGTCGTCGAGATGGTTCGGCTCGGTCGTGAACGGCACGGAGATG
>DATKXG010000358.1:0-18043 GCA_035529175.1 Ilumatobacteraceae bacterium | reverse complement strand
CATGTGGCGGGCCACGATCGTGCCGAAGCAGATCCGGATCCTCGACGTGTTCACCACGGTCACCCTCGCCTGGGTCGCGATGGCGATCGCCGGCGCGATCCCGTATCTGCTCACCGGTCACTTCGATCGGATCGACGACGCCTTGTTCGAGTCGATCTCCGGATTCACCACCACCGGTGCCACCGTGACGCCCGACATCGAAGCGACGTCGCAGGGGCTGCTGTTCTGGCGCTCGACCACCCAGTGGATGGGTGGTATGGGCGTCATCGTGCTGGTCGTCGCCGTGCTGCCGACCGTCGGCTCGGGCGGCATGAGCCTGCTCGCGGCCGAGGCGCCGGGGCCAACCGGCGAGCGCCTCACCCCGAGAGTGCGCGAGACGGCCCGGCGGCTGTGGGCGGTCTACGTCGGCTTCACGATCGTGTTGGCGGTGCTCTACGCAGTGGCCGGCATGAGCCTCTACGACGCGGTGTCCCACAGCTTCACGACGGTCTCGACCGGTGGGTTCTCGCCCTACCAGGGTTCGATCGGAGCATTCGACTCCGCGGTGATCGAGTGGATCTGCATCATCGGGATGTTGCTCGCCGGTGGCAGCTTCACGCTCTACTACCGCGCGATCAAGCGCGATCCAAAGCCGCTGTTGCGGTCGTCCGAGTTCAAGGTGTACCTGCTGGTCGTGGCCGGCATCACCCTGTGGGCGTTCATCGCCTCGGGCAACGACGGCGCCCAGTCCGCCGGTTTCCGCGACGCGCTGTTCACCACCGTGTCGACGGTGACCACCACCGGCTACGTCACCACCGAGTACGGGCTGTGGAGCCAGACAACGCAGTTGTTGCTGCTGTTGGCGATGCCGATCGGTGCGATGGCTGGCTCGACGGCCGGCGGCGTCAAGATGGTGCGAGTGATGGCGATCGCCAGCTTCGCCCACCGCGAGGCGCTGCGACACCTGCATCCCCATCTCGTCCGTCCGGTGCGCGTCGGCAACGGCATCCTGCCCGACGACGTGGCCCGCCGGGTCGTCGGCTTCATGATCCTCGCACTGGCGATCTTCGGCGGTGGGGCGGTGCTGATCTCGGCGACCGGGCCGGACATGATCACGTCGTTGTCGTCGTCGGCGACGGCCTTCGGCAACGTCGGGCCGGGTCTCGGCTCGCTCGATCACGCCAACGACTTCCTGTCGATCCCCGCGCCCGGACGCGCGGTTGCGATGGCTCAGATGCTGCTCGGCCGCCTCGAGATCTATCCGGTGATCCTGGCGCTCTCGGTGGTCACCCTGCGCTTGCCGAAGGTGCTCCGCCGCCGCCGTCGCTCCGGCTGATCCCGCCCCGACGACATCCTGCGATGAGCGAGAGGCCGCTATTGGGGCGGTTGGCTCATCGGTGAGGCCGAGGGCAGCAAACCAGCGGGCGGCCGGCGAGGGAAGTGCCAGCGACGAGCCTGGCGTCGAGGCCGACCAACCGTTGCCCACCGCGGGAGTTCGGTGAGGCCTCGACCACCAACTCGGTGAGGCCTCGACTACCAGTTCGGGGCGAACTTGCTGATCGTGCTCACGAGGGCGTAGGCGCGCTCGGCGCCGCCCGGGTGGCCGTCGCGGAGTTCGTCGGTGGCGATGCGCAGGACCGCGCCGGCGACGCGATCACTGCGGACTCCCAACCGCAACGCCGGGCGCAGGATGGCGGGTCGGCCGAGCAGACGGTCGGCCAGTCGCCCCACCTGCTGGTACTGGCCGACCTCGTCGGCGAGCATCGTCGGATAGCGCTGCAGGGCCGTCGAGTTGCCCGCGGTGAGCGCATCGTCGAGCACCTCGGCCGCGAAACGCCCGCTCAGCAACGCGGCGCTGACGCCGTCACCGTTGAACGGGCTCGCTGCGCCCGCAGCGTCGCCGACGACGAGGAACGTCGGCCCCATCTTCGGGCCGACCGATCCCGCCAGCGGCACACGGAAGCGCGTCGGCGCCTTGAGCTGCTCGCCCGGGTCGAGTTGCCAGCGGTCGGCGATCTGGTGGGCGAACGAGTCGAGCAGCTTGAGCGCGTTGATGCCGCGCACGTCTCGGTACGTCGACAGGACACCGACGCCGACGTTGACCGTTCCGTCACCCAACGGGATCACCCAGCCGTATCCGGCGATCGGGTGCCCGGCTACATCGGGAATGCCGAGGTTCGACTCGATCCATGATTCGGCGGCCCGATCCGAGCGGAAGTACGTCCGGGTGGCGATGCCGTAGGGCCAGTGACGCTGCCGCGTCGTGCCGAGGTCGCGGCCGAAGCTGCTGTTGGCGCCGTCGGCGACGACGACGAAGCGGGCCCGCACGTTCGCGTGGCGCTCCTCGGTGGAGTCGAGTTCGGAATCGACCGACAGCGTGGCACCGCGGACGAACCCCCGCTCGACGATCGGCGCCGTCGCCTGGTGCCCCATCAGCACGATCGCTCCGGATTCGGCGGCACGGGTGCGCAGGTGAGCGTCGAGGACGTCGCGGCGAAGTGCGTCGGCGTGGTCCGGCAGATCGCCGTGGCGCGGCCACGGTGCGGTGACCTCCCGGTCGCCGTGGACGAGGCGCACGCCGGCGAGCCGGTGAGCCCCCAGCGCTGCCGGATCGACATCGAGCCTCGCCAGCTCGTTCAGCGCTCGCGGCGTGATCGCATCACCGCAGGCCTTGTGGCGCGCGACGGGCCGCTTCTCGACGAGCGTGACGTGATGGCCGGATCGGGCCAACCACGTCGCGACCGAAGCTCCGGCAGGACCTCCGCCGACGACGAGGACGTCGGTGTCCAGAGCGTCTCCTGTCAGCCGGCCGACGCAGGTGAGCCCGGGACGGCCTCGGGGCCGATCGGCATGATCTCGACCTCCCCGAACGCTGGGGCTTCGGGCGAGGTGTAGTCGTACGTCCCTGCTTCGAGTTCCGCGAAGACGGGCGACTCCTCCGAGCACCAGGTCTCGTACTCCTCGGCGTACTCCTCGCTCGTCGGGTCGGCGCCGCTGAGGGTGTAACGCTCGTGGCAGACGACCGAGACGATCTCGTACTGGGTGAGCTGGCCACCGAAGGCCGGCATCACGCCGAGGTTGCCGGTGACGTGTGGCCCACCCTCGCGATCGGGGTTGCCGTAGATCTCGACGTCGGCAGCGTTGTAGCCCTCGGTGCCGTAGTAGACGTAGCGGATCTGGTCCTCGATGTGCGGGAAGGTGTTCAGGACTTCGCCGCCGGCGAACGCATAGCCCACGCCTCCGCCGCCCTCGGCGCCGTGGCAGCTCGCACAACTGCTGTAGATCTCGGCGCCGATGCCGATCGGACCTTCGACCACCTCTGGCGGTTCGGTGACGGCGCGCACGTACATGAAGGCCCAGACGGGCATCAGGCTGAGCGTCGCCATCGCCCAGAACGGGATCTTGCGCCGACGCTTCGCCGCCTGGACGTAGACAGGGTCGGGCTTGGGCGGCGGCGGCGCGGCGGGCGCTGGGGCCGGTGTGCGTGCCGGCGGGCCGGCGGCGGCCGGCGCGGGCGCGGCGGCGGGCGTCGTGGTGGCCGGTACGTTCGAAGCTGCAGCGGCGTCGCTGGGCGCATCGGCGGCGGCGTCGCCACCCTGTCCGATCGCGGAGCGCCGCTCGCGCGACCGCTTCAGGAGGTGCTCGGGGATCTCGGTCACTTCGCCGATGATAGATGCCCGTCGTCGCGATCTGGGAATCTGCGCCTGGAATCGATCCCGATGCACTTACGCACAACCTGGAGCGCTCGCGAGACTTGCGTGCCAGACTTCGCACATCTGGTGCCGACGACTACAGTTCGTTGGCGAATGTCCCGGCTCGTCTGTGGCAGATCGGATTCCCCGATCGCCGTCGCCGTCCGGGAGCCATCACAGATCGACCACGACAGGAATCACCGCACACATGATCGCTATCGCACCACTCGAGTGGCCAGGGATAAATCAGGCCTTCCTGACGGCGCTCGTCGCCACGCTCGTGCTGTCGCTTGCGATCATCCCGTACGGCAAGCGCCGCCCGGTCGGTGCACCGTTCTCGTGGGGCGAGGCCATGCTCGGCTCGACCTACCTGTTCGGCGTGCTGTTCCTGGCCTTCGGCATCCTGCCGCACCAGTGGATCGACCACGCCGACAAGGACCTCGGCTGGTCGAAGGACAACATCATCTACGGCCCCGGCGGCATCTTGAAGCCCGAGTCCGCCGGTGGCTGGAACCCGATCACGCTGCAGTACGAAGCCCTGCGCGACATCGTCGCGGTGCTGATCCACGCGGTGTTGTTCGGGCTCTACATCTTCCTCGCCGTCTGGTGGCAGAAGCGCGGCGACGTCAAGCCGAAGGAACTCCCCACCTCCACCTACGGACGCCCGCTGGTGAAGAAGGCGTGACAATGTTGCACGAACTTCTGCGTCGGATGGAGCCGGCTTGCTCAGTGCGAGTGAGCGGAGCGCTAGCGAGCGAACGCCCAACCGCGGCCTGCGTGGCCGGGGAACGCTGCGGGACGGAACGCTGAAGATGGCACGTACCGACGCCAATCCCCCGATGATGCCGTACACCGACGCGTACACGTTGGTGGAGGTCGACGCGGACTACCTGACCAAGGCCGTCAAGCCGAAGCAGTTCATCCACATCGACCAGACCGAGTGCATCGCGTGCGAAGGGTGCGTCGACATCTGCCCGTGGAAGTGCATCCACATGGTGTCGGTCGACGCGGTCGTCGAGGCCGATGGCACCGAACAACCGGGCACCGATCCATCCGACGCCTTCATGTTCACGATCGACGACGACATCTGTACCCGGTGCGCGCTCTGCGTCGATCGCTGCCCGACCGGCGTCATCATCCTCGGCAAGGCGGGTACCGCCACGGCCGCCGGCAACTCCCACGTTCGAACCAACAACCACGGCTACGGCTACGGCATGAGGCTCTGAGAATTATGGAAACAAGCATTGTACGAGCGAGCGCAACGCCAGTGAGCGAGCGCCCAGACGCGGCCTGCGTGGCCGGGGAACGCTGAGATGGCAAAGATCATCGACGACAAACCACGTCCCACCGTCAAGGACCGCGTGAACACCGCGGTCGGCGACGTGCAGGGCAGCCAGGCCTGGAGCTCGATCTTCCGGCCCGGTTCGATCTTCCGCAAGGGCTACACCGACAGCCCGCGCAACCGCAGCTACGTGATCATGAACTCGGTGCTGTACCACCTGCACCCGGTCAAGGTGAAGCGTCACGCGGTCAAGGTCAGCTACACGCTCTGCCTCGGCGGTCTGAGTTTCTTCCTGTTCATCCTGCTCACCGTCACCGGCATCTTCTTGATGTTCTTCTACCGGCCCGAGGCCACGGCGGCGTGGAACGACATCCAGAACCTGCAGACCTCGGTGACGTTCGGGTTGTTGGTGCGCAACATGCACCGATGGGGCGCGCACCTGATGGTGCTCACCGTGTTCCTGCACATGGCGCGCGTCTTCTACCACGGCGCCTACAAGCCGCCCCGCGAGTTCAACTGGGTGATCGGCGTCATCCTGCTCACCCTCACCCTGCTGCTGTCGTTCACCGGCTACCTGCTCCCGTGGGACCAGTTGGCGCTGTGGGCCGTCACGGTGGGTACCAACATGATGGGCTACACGCCGGTGTTCGGTGAGGAGGTCCGCTTCGTCCTGCTCGGCGGTGCCGAGATCGGCTCGGAGACCCTCCTTCGATGGTACGTACTGCACGTGTTGTTCCTGCCGTTCGTGATCGTGATCTTCATGGCGATCCACTTCTGGCGGGTTCGCAAGGACGGCGGAATTTCGGGTCCGTTGTGATTCGCCCGGTTGACTGGAGCATGAGGTAACCCCATGACCGAGATCCCAGAGCACCTCCTCAAGCGAGCCCAAGCGGCGCGCGAGAAGTCGGCCGAGGCAGCACCCGCTGCTCCGGAGGCCGCGGCCGAGTCGGCGGCCGCGCCGGCCGACTCGCGCATCCCCGAAGCTCTGCTGCAGCGCAGCAAGGCCGCCAAGGCAGCCAAGGCCGGCGGTACTGCGGACGAGGCACCTGCCGGCGGCGGCGCCGTGGCGGTCGCCGAGAAGGTCGGTGCGGTCGTCGCTGCTCCCGCAGCCGGTGGCGGCGTCCCGGTCGGCGCCGGACCCGGCGGGCACACTCAGCGTCTGCTCACCGTGGTCAAGTCCGGATCGATCCAGGACGTCAAGGCCACCCCCGTCGACAAGGTCCACACCTGGCCGCACCTGCTGGCCGCCGAGTTCGTGTCGGCGCTGGCGATGACGGCGTTCGTGTTCATCTTCTCGGTGTTCGTGCACGCTCCGCTGCTGCAGCTCGCGAACACCAACCAGACCCCCAACCCGTCCAAGGCGCCGTGGTACTTCCTCGGTCTGCAGGAACTGCTCGTCTACTTCCACCCGATGGTCGCAGGCGTGACGCTGCCCGGCGTCGGCTTGATCGCCCTCGTGTTGGCCCCCTATCTCGACCGGAACCCGTCGAACAAGCCCGAGGATCGCAAGTTCATGACCGGTCTGATGACCGTGCACCTCATGTTCTGGGCAGTGCTCGTGCTGATCGGTTCGTTCTTCCGAGGCCCTGGTTTCAACTTCGTCCTACCGTGGGTCGAAGGCCTGTTCTTCGAGTTGTGAGATTGCGAAAGGAGACCCCCCAGTCATGAGTACTGCAGCAATCATCGCCATCGCGATCGGAGTCGTCGTCGTCCTCGGCGCGATTTCGTTCTTCACCCTCGCTCGTCGCAGCGACGTCCGCGGCGCGGGCGCACTTTCGGGCGAGACCGTGCAGCGCGACAAGTCCGCGCGCAAGAGCGCGGAACCCGTCGTCACCCAGACCACCGCGGCCGACGTCGAAGCGGCCGGTGTCGCTGCTCGCAGCGACAGCACAGCGGTCGCGGTGCGGTCCGAGCCCGAGATCGTCCAGTGGACCCCGCCCGATCCCGAGATCATCGGCGTCACCCGCCGCCAGTTCTTCAACCGCGCCACGGTGTCGTTGATGAGCGTCAGCCTCGCCGGCTTCGCAGCTGCGGCGTTCGTCGCCTTCCTGTGGCCGAGCGGAACGGGCGGCTTCGGCGGCCAGATCACCGTCGGCAAGATCGGCAACATCAAGGACGGCATCAAGCAGGGCGGCGGTTTCTTCTATGCCGCCGAAGCGCGATCGTGGATCACCGAGTATCCCGCCGAGGCGCTGCCGCTCGCCGAGACCGTGTATCCCGAGAGCCTCCTCGTCACCATGCGCGAGGGCCTCGTGATCCTCAGCCAGAAGTGCCCCCACCTCGGCTGCCGCGTCCCCGAGTGCGCGACCAGTCAGTGGTTCGAGTGTCAGTGCCACGGTTCGCAGTACAACCGTGCCGGCGAGAAGAAGGCCGGCCCGGCACCTCGCGGTATGGACCGGCACCCCGCGACCGTCGCATCGAACGGTGACGTCACGATCGACACCGGAACCACCGTTCCCGGCCCGGCGATCGGCACCAACACCACTGGCCAGGAGGCCGAGGGTCCGCACTGCACCAGTGACGGGGAGCACTGATGACGCCGGTGTTCGCCTTGACGACCACGACCATCGGGGTCATCGGTCTCGTCGTCATCCTCGGCGGCTGGATCGTCTACGGGCTCTTCAACGTCGTCGCCGGACGACGCGAAGTCGGCTCGGAGATCGAGCTCGCGGCCAACCGCAAGGAGTACTACGACGACGAGACGCTCGAAGGTCCGCGCCTCGAGCGCATGCAGCTGCTCGGCGTGATCATGCTCGCCATCATCGTCGTGGCGCTGCCGCTGTACTGGGTGTTCGAGCCCAGCCGCCAGGCCGGGGCGGAGGAGGGTTGGGACAACCGCTTCGCGAGCTGGGGTTCGCAGCTGTTCGCCCCGACCGCCGACGGTGGCTTCAACTGCGCCGGTTGTCACGGCGGCATGGCCGGTGTCGGCGGCGAAGCGCCGTTCACGGTCACCGACCCGATCACCCAGGAAGTCCAGGCCGTCAACTGGAAGGCACCGGCGGTCAATACGGTGTTCTACAAGTTCGACGAGAACGAAGTGCGGTTCATCCTGAACTACGGCCGGCCGTTCTCGCCGATGTCGCCGTGGGGACTCGTCGGCGGCGGCCCGATGAACACCCAGCAGATCGACAACCTGCTCGCCTACATGAAGAGCATCCAGATCCCGCGGGAGAACTGCGGCGAAGGTGAAGACGACGCTCGCACCTGCGACTCGGGCAGTCTGCCCGCCGATCTCCAAGCCGACATCCAGACCGCAGCCGAGAAGGCGGTCGCCGATGGTGACGCCGACTCCGTCGGCGAGGCCCTGTTCAACCTCGACCTCGCCAGCGGCGCCTACAGCTGTGCTCGGTGCCACACCCTCGGGTGGAGCTACGGCCAGCCCGGCGTGTCCGGCCAGGGAGCCTTCGGCTGGAACCTCACCGGTGGGTCGGTCAACTCGCACTTCGCCGACGACGAGCAACTCGTCACGTTCCTGAAGAACGGTTCGGAATTCGGCAAGCTCTATGGTCTCAACGGCCAGGGAAGCGGCCGGATGCCCGGATTCGGATCACTGCTCACCGACGAGCAGATCCGCGAAATCGTCGAATACGTACGGAGCCTGTGACCATGACCTTGTTGGCAATCGGATGGGAGCCCGAGCTCCGAGGTCTCCTCACCGTCGTCATCGGCTTCGTGATCCTGTGCGGCAGCGTGTACGGCATCATGGCCACCAACATGGGGTCGCGGCTGGCGTTCCTGGTGGCGCTGACGGCATTGGCGGGCTGGATGATGCTGATGGGCATCGTGTGGGCGATCTACGGGATCGGACTGCGAGGACCGGATCCGTCATGGCAGGCCGTCCCGGGTGCCGGTGTGCTGCAGGACGTCAACGCGCTCGGCGCCGCGGCTGTACTCGACCCCAATGCGGACGTGCCCGACGACGCGACGCCCACCGAGTCGGCCGAGATCGTGCGCGACACGTTCATCGACCAGGGCTGGGTCGTTCTCGACAAGGCGTCACCCGCCTTCGGCCAGGCCCAGGCCTCGGCGTCGGAACTGCTGATCGAGGAGGGAGCGTTCTCGGCCGGCCAGTTCGAGATCGTCGAGGTGTTCGACATCGGCGGCGAGCGCTACCCGAAGATCAACGATTCACTCGACTTCATCGCGTTCTTCCACACGCCGCACTACGTGGTTGCCGAGGCTGCGCCGTTCGTGCCGGTGCGTACCGAGCCCGGTCGTGCCCCCGCCCGTCCGGAGATCGACGAGACCCGTCAGCGCGAATACGTCTACATGGTTCGCGACCTCGGCGCTCGGCGTCAGCCGGCCCTCGTGCTGGCCATCGGTGGAGCGGTGGTCTTCCTCGCGCTGTGCTACCTGCTGCATCGCCGTGACCGGATCCTGAAGTCGAACCTCGAGCAGCCGTTGCCGCCCGCGAAGGTCGAGGCACCCGTCGAGGCTGCCGACGCCGAGCAGGAGAAGGTCGGAGCCGGCGTCTGAGATGAGGCAGTAATGGGGCAGTACCTGCCCATCGTCGTGTTGCTGATCCTGGCAGTGGTGTTCGGCGTGCTCAGCTTCGCCGCGTCGAGATTGTTGGCGCCGCGGCGGCCCTCGGTGGCCAAGGAAGCACCCTACGAATGCGGCATCGTGCCGAGCCGGGAACCGCCTGAGCGGTTCCCCGTGAGCTTCTACATCGTCGCGATGTTGTTCATCATGTTCGACATCGAGATCATCTTCATCTACCCGTACGCCGTGTCGCACTCGACGCTCGGCTTCTACGGGTTCTGGGCGATCTTTGCCTTCTCGGTCGTGTTCTTCGCCACGTTCGTGTACGAAGTCGCCCGGGGTGGGCTCGACTGGGGGCCGATCCATCGCTACCGCAGCATGGTGGCCAACGCGGCGATGGTGTCACCCGAACGCACGGCCAGCACCACGGTTCGTCGTGTCGGCACCGAAGGACGCGTGCCGGCCAGCGACGGCGCGGCTGCGTAACGAGACGCAAAGGAGTCATCACCATGGGCATCGTCAACGATGTGCTCGACGACGGACTCGGCGGGCTGTCGCACAACGTCATCACCGGCAAACTCGAGGACCTGGTCAACTGGTCGCGGTCACGCTCGTCGTGGCCGGCCTCGTTCGGGCTCGCCTGCTGCGCCATCGAGATGATGGCGACCGGCGGAGCGCACTACGACATCTCGCGATTCGGAATGGAGGTCTTCCGTGCATCGCCGCGTCAGGCCGACATCATGATCGTCGCCGGGCGTGTCAGCCAGAAGATGGCCCCCGTGCTGCGTCAGGTGTACGACCAGATGATGGAGCCCAAGTGGGTCATCTCGATGGGCGTGTGTGCATCGTCGGGCGGCATGTTCAACAACTACGCGATCGTGCAGGGCGTCGACCAGATCGTGCCGATCGACGTGTACGCGCCGGGTTGCCCTCCGACCCCCGAGACGTTGATCCACGCGATCGAGACGCTCCACGGCCTGATCGAGACCAACCAGATCCTGAAGCGTCGCGAAGCCACCGGTGCCGGCGCCAACGTGCACGTGGAGTACATCGAGCCGGGTTCGGCTCCCACACCCGTGCTGCTCGGAGCGAAGAAGTGAGCGACCCACAAGACGTGCGACACGTCGCGCGCGACGAGTACCTCGCCACGGTGAAGGCGCTCGCCGACGAGGGCTACGCGATGTGCATCGACCTCACCGCGGTCGACTACCTCGAGCTCCCGCAACGCCAGCTTCCCGAGGGCGCCGAGCCGGCACAACGGTTCGAAGTGGTCGTCAACCTGCTCGACCTCGGCAACCGCCGACGGCTCCGGCTACGCGTGCAGGTTCCCGAGGACGACGCCACGCTGCCGACACTGTTCGACGTGCACCCGGGCACCGAAGCAATGGAGCGCGAGGTGTTCGACATGTTCGGCATCGAGTTCAGCGACCACCCGGACCTCACCCGCATCCTCATGCCCGAGGACTGGGTTGGCCACCCGTTGCGCAAGGACTACGAGATCGGTCGCATCCCGGTGCAGTTCAAGGGAGCAGACGCCTGATGTCCGAGACGACGCTCCCCGGCGCGGGAACCGACTTCTACCAGCGCTCGGTTGCCGGCACCGACGAAGGCGAACAGCAGCTCCGCCCGCGCAGCGAGCTCTCGGCCAAGGAGCTCATGCGAGAGATCGGCTCGGTCCTGCGGATGTCCGAGGCCGACGCCGCCAAGCTCGGCGATCTCCCCGACGATCCCGACGAGGATCAGACGATGATCATCAACATGGGGCCCCAGCACCCGTCGACCCACGGCGTGCTGCGGCTGATGTTGGAGCTGCAGGGCGAGACCGTCCTGCGCTGCAAGCCGATCATCGGGTACCTGCACACGGGCATGGAGAAGACCGGCGAGCACCTCACGTACGCGCAGGGCGGCACCAACGTCACGCGCATGGACTACCTGAGTCCGATCGCCAACGAGCTCGCCTTCGCCATGGCGACCGAGAAGCTGCTCGGCATCGACGGCGACATCCCGGAACGGGCCGTCTGGATCCGGATGCTGATGGCCGAGATGAGTCGCATGGCGAGCCATCTGCTGTTCATGGCCACCAATGGCATGGACCTCGGCGCGGTCTCGATGATGATCTACGGCTGGCGCGAGCGCGAAGAGGTGCTGCGGTTCTTCCAGGAGGTCACCGGCCTGCGGATGAACCACAACTACATCCGCCCCGGAGGCGTCGCGGCCGATCTCCCCGCCGGCTGGCGCGACGGCGTGCTCGAGATCCTCGACATGCTGCCCGATCGCCTCGACGAGTACGACACGCTGATGACCGGCCAGCCGATCTGGCGTGAGCGACTCCAGGGCGTCGGCGTGATCACTCCGCAAGAGGCCGTGGCACTCGGTGCCACCGGTCCGATCTTGCGCTCGACCGGTGTCGAGTGGGACCTGCGGCGCGACCAGCCGTACATGCACTACGACGAGATGGAGTTCGACGTCATCGTCGGGTCGTACGGCGACGCCTTCGACCGCTACGCGATCCGCCTCGCCGAGATCCGCGAGTCGATGCGGATCGTGCGCCAGATCCTCGATCGGATGCCCGCGGGCGACTACCGCATCCAGGACAAGAAGGTCACCCCGCCGCCGCGTGCGCGCATCGACGAGTCGATGGAGGCGCTGATCCACCACTTCAAGATCTTCACCGAAGGTTTCAAGGTGCCCGAGGGTGAGGCGTACGTCGGCATCGAAGGCCCGCGTGGCGAGATCGGCTGCTACATCGTCAGTGACGGCTCGGCGACGCCGTACCGGATGCACATGCGCGAGCCGAGCTTCGTCAACATCCAGTGCCTGCCGCACATGATGCGCGGCGGATTGGTTGCCGATGCGGTCGCCGTGATCAGTAGCGTCGATCCGGTGCTCGGCGGAGTAGATCGATGAACGGAGTGGACAGGTGAGTCGGCTCAGTGACCACAACGTGGTGGTGGCCAAGGAGATCATCGCCCGCTACCCGAAGAAGAAGTCGGCGTTGATTCCGTTGGTGCACCTCAGCCAGCAGCAGAACGGCTACGTCACCGAGGACGCGATGCGCCACGTCGCCGAACTGCTCGACGTCACCCCCGCCGAGGTGTACGGCACCGCGTCGTTCTACGAGATGTTCCGGTTCGAGCCGACCGGGAAGTACCTGATCAACATCTGCGGCACGATGTCGTGCGCGCTGATGGGCGGCGACGACCTCATGCACCACGCCGAGCACACCCTCGGCATCCGTGCCGGCTCCACCACCAGCGACGGGTTGATCACGCTGCAGCACGCCGAGTGCCAGGCCGCGTGCACCGAGGCGCCGACACTGCAGGTCAACTACCGCCACCGCTATCGCGTCACCCCCCAGGCGTTCGATCAACTGGTCGCCGACCTGCGCTCCGGCATGCTCGACGCCGAGGTCCCACCGCACGGCACCCTCGGGCGCAACCGTCAGCAGATCCCCGCTGACCGCGCCGTCGGCGCCCGCCACCCCGACGACGTCACCGAGGGTCCCGTCTGGATCCCCGTGAGCCCAGCATGAAGGTCAACGCCGCATGAGCACGTTCAACGAGTCGACCGACCGCGTCGTCAGTCCATACCCGTGGGCGCCGGGCTACTACCCGAGCGACCGCCCTGCGATCGTCACCTCGCGCTTCCAGTACGAGGACGCGCACACCCTCGAGCGCTACCTCGCAACAGGTGGCTACGAGGGCCTGCGCGCCGCCTTGGCCAAGTCGCCCGGCGAGGTCGCCGACGAGGTCAAGAACTCCACGTTGCTCGGCCGCGGCGGCGCCGGCTTCCCGGCCGGTACCAAGTGGGGCTTCACCCCGCAGGGTGTGTGGCCGCGCTATCTCGTCGTCAACGGCGACGAGTCCGAGCCGGGCACCTACAAGGACCGCCTGCTGATGGAGTGCGACCCGCACCAGCTGATCGAGGGCTGCCTGATCGCGAGCTACGCCGCCGGCCTGTCGCAGTGCTTCCTGTACATCCGCGGTGAGATGCCCCTCGCCCACGAACGCGTCGCACAGGCGCTCAACGACGCCTACGCGGCCGGCTACATCGGCACCAACATCCTCGGCACGGACTTCAGCGTCGACATCGTGCTCCACTACGGCGCCGGCGCCTACGTCGTCGGTGAGGAGACCGCGCTCATCGAGTCCCTCGAGGGCGAGCGCGGGATGCCGCGGCTCAAGCCGCCGTACTTCCCGGCTGCGGTCGGTCTGTACGGACAGCCGACGATCGTCAACAACGTGGAGACGCTGGCGAACCTGCCGTTCATCGCGAAGGAGGGCTCGGCCGCGTACACCGCGATCGGCACTCCGACCTCGCCGGGCACCCGCATGATCGCCGTGTCCGGACACGTCGTGCGGCCAGGTGTCTACGAGATCGTCAACGGCTCCACCACGTTCCGCGAGCTGCTGTACGGCGACGAATTCGCGCAGGGCATCCGCGACGGCAACGACCTCAAGGCGTTCGTGCCCGGCGGCGGATCCGCTCCGTGGTTCACCGCCGACCAGCTCGACATCCCGTTCGAGGGTCCGCAGGCCGGCGCCGCCGGGTCGATGCTGGGCTCCGGCGCGGTGATGGTGATGGACTCCACCACCGACATCCCCGCCGCCGCGCTCACGCTGGTGCGGTTCTACGCGCACGAGTCGTGCGGCAAGTGCGTGCCGTGTCGTGAAGGCGGCACCTGGCTCTACCGGCTGGTGCAGCGCATCGTCGACGGCTACGGCACCGACGCCGACCTCGACACGATCCGCCAGGTGGGCGAGTCGATCTGTCCGGGCGAGATGCCCCACGCATCGAGCGAGCGGCTCGGTCTCGACGCCGTGCCGTTCCCGTACAAGATGACCACGATTTGTTTCGTGGGCCCGTCGGCCTACGTGCCGATCCACTCGGCGCTGACACTGTTCCCCGAGGAGTTCGAGGCGTTGGTGACCAAGCGGGCCGAGCGGCGCCACATCCCCGTCAGCGCGGGAGTCGGCCAGTGAGTGGCGACAACATCGACACGCCGACACCTGATGCCGATGTGGTGACCGACGAAACGATCGCCGACGCCGAAACGGCGCACGAGGACGCAGCCGCCGAAGAAGCGCGCGAGGACGCAGCCGCCGAACCCGATCCCGATCCCAACGCAGTGACGCTGTCGATCAACGGGCGCGACGTGCCCGCCCGCAAGGGCGACATGGTGATCGCCGCAGCCCTGGGCGCCGACGAGTACGTCCCGCACTTCTGCTATCACCCGCGGATGTCGCCGGTCGGCATGTGCCGCCAGTGCATGGTCGAGGTCGAAGGCCCCCGCGGGCCGATGATGGTCGTGTCGTGCATGACCCCGGTCGCCGACGGCCAGGTGGTCCGCACCGACACCGACCCCGTGAAGCGAGCCCAGGAGGGCATGCTCGAACTGCTGCTCGCGAACCATCCGCTCGACTGTCCAGTCTGCGACAAGGGCGGCGAGTGCCCGCTGCAGGACCAGGCGTTCAGCCACGGGCCGGGCGAGTCGCGATACGTCGAGGAGAAGCGCCACTACGAGAAGCCGATCCCGATCAGCGACCTGGTCTACCTCGACCGCGAACGCTGCATCCTGTGCGATCGCTGCACCCGGTTCGCCGATGAGGTCGCCGGCGACAAGCTGATCCACTTCATCAGCCGCGGCAACGACACCCAGGTGATGACGTTCCCCGACGAGCCGTTCGTGTCCTACTTCTCGGGCAACACCGTGCAGATCTGCCCGGTCGGCGCGCTCACCGCCAAGCCGTACCGATTCAAGGCCCGCCCTTGGGACCTCGCGCAGCGCGAGTCCACCTGCACGACCTGCTCGGTCGGTTGTCGTACCGTCATCCAGTCGAGTCGCGACGAACTGCTTCGTTACCAGGGCGTCGACTCCGACCCGGTCAACTGGGGTTGGCTGTGCGACCGCGGACGCTTCAACTTCGAAGCCGTCAACTCGGATCTCCGCCTGGCCGCCCCGATGGTGAAGTCCGACACTGGTCTCGTGACCGCGAGTTGGAACGCGGCGCTGCGCGCTGCGGCGTCGCTCGTCACCGAGGCGCTCGCGGACGGCGGACCTGACAGCATCGGGCTGCTCGGCGGCGCCCGCGGCTCCAACGAGGACGCATTCGCCTGGGCGCAGCTCGCCGACTCGATCGGCATCTCGTACCGCGACGCGCAACTCGGCGACGGCCTGCCCGCAGGGATCCTCGGTCTCGACCGGACCACGATCGACGGCGCGGCGACCGCGGCCACCGTCATCCTGCTCGGACCGGACCTGAAAGAAGAGCTGCCCGTGCTCTACCTGCGGCTGCGTGACGCTGCCGAGAAGAAGCGCACGCGGATCATCGAGTTCTCGACGCTCGAGACGGGCATGTCGCCGTACGCCTGGAAGTCGCTGCGCTACGAACCCGGCTCGCAGCAGGCGGTGGTCGCCAACGCGCTGGCGGACGCCGAGATCGCCGAGCAACTCGCGAGCGGTGACGTCGTCGTGGTCGCCGGTCGCCCGAACCTCGCCGAGTCGGCCGAGGCCACGGTGGCCGCGCTGCAGACCGTCCTCGACGGGTGTCCCGCTGCCACGGTGCTGCCGGCCCTTCGGCGCGGCAACGTCGTCGGCGCACTGTCGGTCGGTCTGGCACCGGCCGATGCCGACCACGACGGTCTCGCGACGCTGCGCGCCGCCGCCGAGGGCCGCCTCGAGCTCCTGGTGCTGCTCGGCGCCGACCCCCTCAACGACTGTCCCGACGCCGATCTCGCCCGGCGGGCGATCGCCGGCGCCCGGCGCGTCCTCGCGATCGACACCTTCCCGTGCGAGTCGACCCAGCACGCCGACGTCGTGCTCGCGGCCTCCGCCTACGGCGAGAAGGCCGGCACCACCACCAACCTCGAGGGCCGCGTGACCACGCTCGCCCAGCAGGTCACGGCCACCGGCACGAGCCGGCCCGACTGGATGATCGCGGTCGAGCTCGGCCTGATGATCGGCGAGTACTCCTTCGGGGCGGAGCACCCGTTGCGGGGCGTGTCGACCGTCGACGACGTCACGACGCTCGTCGCCGCGACCGTGCCAGGGTTCACTGCGGCCACCGTCGACGCCCTGCGCGACGAGCCCAACGGCGTGCTCAGCACACCGCAGCCTGCCACCCTCGGCGAGGTGTCTTTCTCCGCGCCGGGTCGGAACAGCTATGACTATCGGTTGGTGGTGAGTCGCAAGTTGTACGACCGGGCAGTCGGAACCCAGATGTCGCGGTCGCTGGTCAACCTGGCGCCCGGCTCGGCCGTCCACGTCCACCCGCTCGATCTCGACAGCCTCGGCGTCTCCGACGGCGACGACGTCAAGATCGTCAGCGCCAAGGCTGCCAGCGTGCTGCCGATCGCCGCCAACGTGCGGGTGCCACGCGGTGTCGTCTGGTCGCCGTTCAACCAGGGGGGCGGCACGATCGAGGACATCGTCGACGGCGCCGCCGCCACCACCGACGTCAGGATCGAGCGGCTCTGATGTTCGCGATCGACCCGTTGCTCGAAGGCGGCCTGCTGTGGACGCCGCTGCTCATCGTGATCGCCAAGGTGCTGATCATCTTCGCGCTCGGCCTCGTGTCGACGATGCTGATGATCTGGTACGAGCGCAAGGTCGTGTCGGGCATGCACAACCGTGTCGGTCCGAACAAGGCCGGCCCGTGGGGCATCCTGCAGAGCCTCGCCGACGGCATCAAGGCCTTCTTCAAGGAAGACCTGCTGCCGACGCGCGCCGACCGGATCGTGTTCCGTCTGGCGCCGTTCCTGTCGTTCGTGCCCGGGTTCCTCATCTGGTCGGTGATCCCGCTCGGCGGCGACTTCTCCGACGGCCAGGACGGCACGATCGAGATCTTCGGCGAGGTCACCCGCGTGCAGCTGGCCGACCCGCCGATCGGCATCCTGCTCGTGCTCGCACTGTCGTCGATCGCCGTGTACGGCATCATGCTCGCCGGCTGGGCGAGCGGCTCGAAGTACCCGCTGCTCGGCTCGGTGCGGGCGTCCGCGCAGATGATCTCCTACGAGGCGGCGCTCGGTCTCAGCCTCGCTGCCGTGCTGCTGTCGTCGGGCACGCTGTCGACTGCCGGCATCGTGCAGGCCCAGGACAGCTTCGTCGACTGGAACCTGATCTCCACCGGCATCGTGCCGTTCGTGATCTTCCTGATCGCGGCGACCGCCGAGCTGAACCGCCCGCCGTTCGACCTCGTCGAAGCCGAGCAGGAGCTCGTCGGCGGGTTCAACACCGAGTACTCCGGCATCCGCTTCGCCCTGTTCTTCCTCGCCGAGTTTATGGGCGTGGTCACGATGAGCGCGGTCATGGTCACCCTGTTCTTCGGCGGCCCGCAGGGGCTCTTCGACATCCCGCTGATCCCCGGCGCGATCGAGGGCACGCTGTGGTTCTTCGTGAAGCTGATGGGCTTCCTCTACCTGTACGTGTGGCTGCGCGCCACGCTGCCGCGGCTGCGCTACGACCAGTTGATGGACTTCGGCTGGAAGATCCTGATCCCGATCGCGCTCGGTTGGTTCCTGCTGCTCGCCGCACTGCGTGAGTTCTCCCCGGACGGCGAGTTCGGCGACAGCCTGCGCGTGGTGTTGATCTCGTTCGGCGTCGCCATCG
>DATKXG010000357.1:0-11995 GCA_035529175.1 Ilumatobacteraceae bacterium | reverse complement strand
CGATGCGTTGCGTTGCAGCCAGCGATGACCAATTCACGAGCGGCACCAAACTGAACGGCGCTGAGCGATGCCGGACGTCATTGGGTGCTGCGGTCAGCGCACCGCACGCGAGGGTCAGTGATCGTCAGCTGGTTCGACGGGCGACCACGACTGCGGCGCCACCCGCCATCAACATGACCGATGCGAGCAGAGCGAGCATCGTGGTGTCGGCGCCGGTTTCGGGAAGCGCGACCGGTGCGGTGGTCGTCGGAACACCAGCCCCGCTGCCAATGGTTGTCGTCGGTGTGGTGGCGACCGTGGTCGTCGGTGCGGTGGCGACTGTGGTCGTCGGTGTGGTGGCGACCGTGGTCGTTGTGGGTGGAGTGCAATCGGGCAGGTCGAGCGTGCCTGGCCCGACGACGGGGTCGTCGAGGCCGGAGCCGGGGATAATCATCCGCCAATCGAGCACCGGAAACAGAGCGCCGTCGGTGCCGATGGGCCAAGGGACGGTGATGGATTCACCGGCGGGAAGCGGGAAGCCGGTGATCCCGCTCGGGCCGGATCCCGTCTGCACGTAGGTCAGGTCCTCGGCTCCCGTATTCCTCGCCACGGTGACCGGCTGGTCCCCCCCGTCGCACACGGCTGTGGCCGTGCCGGCGTATTCCGCAAGGATCTCGATGTAGGTGCGAGCAAGCACGACCAGATTTGCGTTGTCCGGAGCGGCGTTGGCGGTCAACTCCCAGCTCGTGGTGCTCGGGGTCGCCAAGCTGCCCACGTTCACGGTGACGACGAGTGTCTGTGCACTCGCCGGGTTGGTCCAGTCGCAGTTCACCGAACGCTGAGTGGAGGAGTCGATGACACACGAGGTCAGTCCGGGCGTCGGCGACACTGCGGCGATCGTTCCCTCTCCGTTCGTGCCGGTCAGATCGATGCTGACCCGGTAGTTGGGCAGCGTGCCACTTGGCGTGAAGACCGCAGTGACCTGAACCGTACTCCCGGGCCCGGTCGATGCAGGAGTTGCCGCGATCGTCCCGGTCACGACCGGCGTCTGGGCCAACGCTGGACCGCCGGATGCACTGCCTGCGCTCAGGCCGATCACGGCGAACGCTGCGACAAGGGTGAAACGGACGGCCGTGTTTCGCATCAATGCGACAGTAGCCGTCGCAAGAATCTTCTGGAAACAGTCTCGAACGTGATCAGTTGGCCATCTTCCAACCCTGGCCTGGGTGGACAGGTTGACACGACCGGACAGGGCAATACAGCCCGGTGCAGATCGGATTGACACATCTCTGATACATCGACGACCGCCTGCGCGGTCGGGAAGTGAGTCGTCAGTCCGCAGGTGCGGTGCCCTCGAGATCGTCCATCACGGAGACGATCTGCTTGACGGTCGCCGACGCGTCCGGCAGGTGCTCGAGGAGCGCGGTCGTGGCTTGTCGCAGCAGCGTGCGTCCGCGAGCGGTCAACTCCACCTGGACGGCTCGGTGGTCACTCTCGATCGCGCCGTAGGTCCGGTGGAGCAGTCCGGCGGCTTCCATGCGGTCGAGGAGTTTGGTGGTCCCGCCGCTCGTGAGGCCCACCACCTCGGCGATCACACCCGGCCGAGTGGGTCCGTCGAGATCGAGGAGACACAACACCAGGACCGGCGCATTCGTGACGAAATCCGGCTCGTTCGTCGCCGCGGCCAGCGACCGGCTCAGCTCGGTACCGAACCGGGCCAACTGCAGGAGCAGTTTCTCTGCGTTCTCGTGAACGGCTTCAGACATTGGCGCTCAACTTACTGGATCCGCACCCGTCGGTGGACTCGAGTGGCGAAATCCGCCCCCATTGGTCGCTACGCGACCGACTTCATCGGCGGTCACCCCGCCGATGAAGTCGGACACGATGCGTCGGTTCAGTGCTCGAAGAACTCGTCGGTGCGCTCGTTGCCGAAGAGGATCCACAGGATGACCAGGCCGAAGGTCACGCTGGACGCAGCCGACAGCTGCTGCTCGCCGTGCAGCGCGAAGAGGCCCCAGACGCCACCGGCAACTTGGGCCATCGTCACGATGCCGAACAACCAGCGTACGAGGTTGCTCCCACCGCGCAATCCGAATGACAGCACAATGAAAATGGCTCCGACGATCATGATGCCGATCCCGGTGCCGAGCAGCGTGTTCTCGGTCATTCCGGATTCATTGATGAGGGCCTCGTCGCTCTTGTCGAGCACGAGGACCAATCCCAAGATGAGCGCCGAGACGCCTTGGATGAGTCCGAGCACGAACAGGAGCGTGATGCCTCCCGGTCGCTTGACGTGTGGTGTTGGGGCAGATGACATGTTGGTTCTCCTTCTCGCGGACTTCGATCCGCACGTTGACGAGTCGGCCGTCGAGACGGTCGGTTGACATCGGGACGATAGCCATCTTTCTTCCCAAGCAAGTGAATACCCACAGCAACCACTACCGTCGGGCATCGATCCGGTTCGGAACACCCGACGAGGACGAGTGCGCAGCGACATGTCCATTTCCGGCGAGACCCCCGAACTGAGCGAGCTGAGCGACAGCCTGGACGAGACTCGGGACGACACACCATCGCGTGGACGCGGCCGTCGCATCGGACGATGGGTCCTCATCGGGTTGGGCATCGTGCTCAGCGTGTCGCTCCTGGCGACGCTGATCCCCGTCTCGAGCAGCAATCTCGACGCCCGACCCGAACCCACCGGTTCGTACGACGATGCGGTCGCACGCTTCGACACCATCGTCGACGCCGAGGACGACCTCGAACTGTTCGAGCCGTGCCGATCGGAGCTCCTCGATCACGGTGAACGCACCACCCGAGCGGTCGTACTGTTCCACGGGCTCACCAACTGCCCCGTGCAGTTCGACGAGTTCGCCCAGGAGATGTATGACACCGGCGCCAATGTGTTGATCCTGCGCGCACCGCACCACGGACTGGCCAATGCGCAGGGCGACGGCGTCGGTGGCGTCGGCAAGGTCGGTTCGCTGAGCGCTCAGGAACTGCGCGACTTCGCCGATGACGCCGTCGACATCGCTGCCGGGCTCGGCGACGAGGTCGACGTGCTCGGGCTCTCGATGGGCGGCGTTCTCGCCCTCTGGACCGGGGAGTTCCGTGACGACGTCGACCGGGTGGTGGCCGTCGCTCCGGCCGTGTCGATTCCGCGAGTGCCACACTTCCTCACCACGGCGTTCGTCAACGTCGGGAACCGGCTGCCGAACTTCTCGCTGAGTTCGCCCGGCGTCAAGCTCGACCATGCCTACGCCGGCGAGTCGACCGGCGCGTTGGCGGCGATGTTCCTCCTCGCACGCGCGGTCGGCAACGAGGCCCCCAGGGGCACCGCGGCCGCCCGAGAGGTCACCGTGGTCCTCAACCCGGACGACAACCAGGTCGACAACGGCGAAGTGAAGGATCTCGTCGGCCGGTGGAGCGATGCAGACGGCACCGTCGACGTGGTGGAGTTCCCCGCGACCGGACTACCGCACGACGTGATCGACCCCGGGCAACCCGCCGGCGACGTCGACACGGTCTATCCGATCCTGCTCGAGCTGCTCGCCGGAGACGAGCCCGCATCATGAGCGCTCGCCGAGACCCGAGCCACGTCTGCTTGCCACGGCGCTTCGTATGGGAGGATCCGACCCCATGACGGTCGTGTTGTGGTTCTTCGTCGTTGCGGTCGGTTGGTGGCTGATCACGGTCGTTGCCGGTCGGCTGCTCGGTGCCCGACGCGGCTGGCTGGCCCTCGCTCTCGCAGGAATCGCCGGGTTCGCCCTCGCGGTCGTGACCGCCGGCGAGCTGACCAACTGGGAATGGCGAACGCTCGACATGGTGCTCGTCACCCTGGCGCTCGCTCTACTCCTCACGATGGCGTTCGCGCTGGCGATCGACCTCGCGGCGCCGGTCGGCTCGCTGGCACACGACGGCGCGGCGGGCCTCGTGACGATCCGCAACCCGATTCAGGCATCCCGCTCGAAGATCGCACCGTTCCGCCGATACCGCCAGGTTCTTGCCATCGCTCGACACGAAGGTGTGCTCGCCCGTACGGTGACCCACGACGAACTGCCCGCCGGCGTGCGACGCACCTTGGAGTCCGCTGGTGGCATCTTCGTCAAGCTCGGACAGGTCGCCTCGACGAGGACCGACGTGCTCCCGGTCGCATGGTGTGACGAGTTGTCGTTGCTGCGAAGCGCGGCCGAACCGCAACCCGAGGCAGTGATACGTCCTCACATCATCGAGCAGCTCGGCGGCCCACCCGAGGAGTACTTCGCCTCGTTCGACTGGACCCCACTCGCGAGCGCATCGATCGCGCAGGTGTACCGAGCGACGCTCAAGTCCGGCGACGACGTGGTCGTCAAGGTCCAGCGGACCGGGCTCGACGAAACGATCGCCACCGATCGCGCGGCGATCATGCAGCTCGCCGGACTCATCCAGCGACGCACTCCGCTCGGGTTGTCGGTCCAACCGGCAGACCTCGCCCAGGAGTTCATCGAGAGCGTCGAGGAGGAGCTCGACTTCCGGGTCGAGGCGAACAACGCGCTCGAACTGAGTACCGGGCTCGCCGACGTCGATGGCATCCGCGTGCCGACCGTTCATCGGGATCTGTCGACCGCAAAGGTCTTGACGGAGGAGTACGTCGCAGCTCCGAGCATCGTCGACAACGACGCCCTCGCCGCCCTCGGCGTCGACCGGGCGGTGCTCGCCAACCGGCTCATCGAGGCCTTCCTGCACCAGATCTTCGACATCGGTGTCTTCCACGCCGACCCCCACCCCGGCAACATCCTCATCGAACCCGACGGAACCATCGTCCTGATCGATCTCGGAGCGGTGGGCAGGATCGGCCCAGGGCACCGGGCTGCGGTGCTCGACCTCCTCGCCGCTGCGGCAGTCGGTGATGCCGTCGGTCTGCGTCAGGCGCTGGAGCGAATCGCACTGTTCGATCGGCGTCTCGACACGAGAGTGCTCGATGCTGCGTTGGAGACATTCCTCGGTCGCCACATGAGTACCGGGGGTGGGATCACGGCGGCGGCCTTCGAAGACCTGGCGTCGTTGATCGGCCACTTCGGCATCCGCTTGCCCGCATGGTTCGGAACCCTGACGCGCACCATGGTGTCGCTGGAGGGGACGCTGACGACGATCGATCCGGAGTTCTCGCTGGTCGATGCTGCTCGCCGGCACGCCGAACAGGGCATCGGACACCCGACGGTCAGTGGGCTCAAGGACTCGGTCGAACAGGAGCTGCTCCAACAGCTCCCGCGCCTCCGCCGCGTGCCCGAACGAGTCGACGAGCTGTTCGGGCAGCTGTTGGCCGGACAGTTGTCAGCGAGTGTTTCGGTCCTGTCGGATGAGCGTGATGTCCGGTTGATCACGCGGCTCGTCGACCGTCTCGTGCTCGCGATCATCGCCGCGGCGACCGGCGTCGGGGCGACGATTCTGCTCGGCGTCGAGATCGGACCCACGCTCGGTGGCTCGGTCTCGATCAACGAAGTGCTCGGCTACTTCGGCATCGTCGCCGCCTCGATCCTCGCGCTCCGCGTGGTCGCGGGGATCATCCGTGATGGAGTCGTCTAGCTGTGACGACCGGGGAGGTTGGTTCGGGCGCCGCCGCAGAGGTCAGCGACGTGGCTTCTTCGGCGGTGACTGCTCGAACTCGGCCGGAACACGTTCGGACTCGATCGCCGCGATCAACGCAGCGTGGTCCTGGTCGTTGACGTCGGCATAGGTGGTGGCGAACTCGGCAACGGCGTCATCGAACTCGTCGGTGTCGCCCAGATATGCCGAGATCGACACGCGGAAGCCCGAACGTGCGTGAGCACGTGCGAGGGTGATGCCGCACACCTGGGCATAGGAGGCGAGCGCCGCCGGCGTGAGATGGGTGACGTCGATCGAAGCCTTGCCGTCCCAGAGTTGGCGCACGTAGAAGTCGTGCATCTTGTCGTCGAGTGCCCGAAGGCGGTACCAGCCGAGCAGCGGATCACTCGCGGTCTGCATGAGGCGTTGGCCCTCCACCACGCGTTGGCCGCGGTTGTCGTAGGGCGATGGTCCGCAGTACGGCTCGAGCACCGATCGCTTCGCTTCCTTGAGCTGCAGCAACAACGGATCACCCTCGTTCAGCCCCACCATCAGCACAACCATCGCTCGGGTACCCACGCTGCCGACCCCGACCACCTTGCGCGCCAGGTGCACGTATCGATAGCCGTCGAGCAGGTGCTGGTGTTGTGACGACAGGCTCGCTCGGTACTGCTGGAGAAACTCCCTGATGACGCCGACGTAGCGACGTCGGGCGCGATCGTCGAGCAGGTCGTCGATCGGAACCAGCAGCGGCGGTTGACGAGCGAAGCGGGGTTCGCCGTCGCTGTCATCGATCAGCTTCGTGAACGCCGAGATGTGGTTGCGCGTCATCCCTTTTCGGACGTCGTGCTCGAGGTTCGCCGACAGTTCCTTGTCGCCCTTGCGCTCGATCATCCGCAACACGTCACCCACGTCGAGCCGTACATGCCACACCTCGAGATTGCTCATCTCGGCCAGCTCACTCATCCGTTCGCGATAGCCCCGAACGCTCGCCACCACGGCGGCCCGCCGTTCCGGCTTGCGCAGCCCGAGATCCCTGCCGGCGACCTCGACACTCGCCGCCAAGCGCTTCACGTCCCATTCCCACGGGCCGGGCAGCGTCTCGTCGAAGTCGTTGATGTCGAACACGTGCGCGCGTTCAGGGGTGTCGAAGATCCCGAAGTTCACGAGGTGGGCGTCACCACACAGCTGTGCCCGCAACCCGCTCGTGCGCGTGGTCGCCAGGTCCCCCGCCATGATGGCGGCGCCCCCGCGATAGAACGCGAACGGTGAGCCGACCATGCGCCCGTGACGCAGAGGAACCAGCGCAGGGTCGCGCCCGGCAGCCTGGCGTTCGAGGACGGAGACGGGGTCGGCTCGCGCCTGGTCCGGCGTCCACTGCCCGTGCGAGTCGAGCGGCACACGGTCACGCGCGGCGAGTCCCCGCGCAACCCGCTCTCGCACGCTCATCGGGGGAAGTGGTTCGACCTCGGGGAGCCGCATGCGGCCCGCTGGCGGTTGGGATCCGGACATGATGGCCTCGATCGTTCGGGGGTTCAGAGATACTCGTGACGTTCCAGCCACTGGAAGCACAGCCAACCCGGCAGGATCGGGATCCAGAAGGTGAACAACCGGTAGAGGAACACCGCCGGAACGGCGACGGTGTTGTCGAGGCCGGCGGCGACGAGCCCGGCGATCAACGCCGCCTCGACCGCGCCGAGTCCGCCGGGAGTGGGAGCGGCCTGCGCGACCGCCGAGCCGACGAGGAACACCGCGCCGACGGTGGCGAACGCAAGTCCGCCACCGAACGCCTCCACGCTGAAGTACAGCGTGGCGAGGTAGGCGAACGTGACGAGCATCGAGCCACCGAGCAGCAGCGCCACCTTGCCCGGCCGCCGCAACACGGTGCTCACACCGTCGAAGGCCTGCCGGAGGATTGGGACGAGCTTCTCGCGAAGCATCCGTCGGGTGCCCGGGATGGCCAGGGAGAGCACCATGAGAACGACCACGATGGCGATCCCGATCAGGAAGTACTTCGGGTCGGGCAGCCGGAAGCTCCCGAACGCGTCACGTCCGGCCCACAAGATGAACACCCCGATCAGCGTCACGTGGCCGATCAGACCGGCGACCGTGTTGAGCCCGATGCCCGAGGCGGCGACGGCCTTCTCGACGCCCTGCTTCTGGAGGAACCGCATGTTGAGTGCCATCCCGCCGAGGCCGGCCGGCGCGAGCTTGCTGGCGAACGACGACCCGAACGAGGCGGTCACCAGCGGACCGGCGGGCAGCCGCTCCGGAATGGAGCCGGCCAGGCTCATCGACGCGGCGATGTAAGTCATGGCCGAGGCGAGGATGATCGCCGGGGTCCACGCCCAGTTGGCATCCTTGACCTGCGTGGCGATGCCCGGGAGGTCGGCGAGTTGCGGGAAGAGGAAGTACGTCGCGAGCACGAGTGCGACCACCATGACGATGGTGTTGCGGCTCGCGCGTTCGAGTTGGGCGTACTCGACGGTCTCGACGTGGCACCGCTCGATGACCTCGTCGCGGAGTTCCTCGAGCAGCCCTGAGCGCTCCTTCAAGGCGGTCTGGGTCGCGCCACTGAGCGCCTTGGTCTGCAGGCGCGGGAGCGCCTCACCGACCGCCTCGGCGCCGATCGTGTCGATGGCCGAGACGACCGCTCGTTCGGCCCCGACCACCACCGCCAGCGAGCACAGGAGCTGAGCCACGTCGGCGTCGAGGATCTCGTCGGGAACAGCGATCTCCGAGAACCCGAAGTCGATCATCGACGGCACGCCGTCGGCGCCGACAAACACATTCGCCCGGCGAAGGTCACGGTGGGCGATGCGATGTCGGCGCAGCGCACCGACCTGGGCCCAGATCTGATCCATCAGCTCGTCGGTCACCGCATCGTCGTCGAGTCCGTCGAGCGAGACACCGTCGATCATGTCGTAGGCCAGCAGCATCGAGTCGGTGCCGACATCGACCACGCCGCGCAACCGTGGCGTCCGGACTCCCACGTCGCGTGCGAGCAGCGCGATCAGCGCCTCGTGTTCGATGGTTCGTCGCAGCGACGAGAACGGTCGGTCGTCACCGACGTTCTTCAGCCGGAAGAACCGGTAGACCCGGAACATCAGGTCGGCAGCGCGCTCTTGCGGCCCGAGCACCTTGACGAACAGACCGGTGCCGTCGTCGAGGGTGGCGAAGTAGGGAGTCGAGCCGCGGGCGTCGACCTTGGCCTGGCGGACCCCGGACGTGTGCAATCCTGCGTCGGCGAGTGCGAAGCCGATGGCGTCGAGCGTGGGCCGGCGATCGGGACGCCCGAACGCGAGCAGCACGAGCGTGCCGACCACCGCTCCGAGCGGGAGTGCCACGAACGCATCGGCCGGGAGCCTGACCGACACGACCACGGTGACGAGCGTGTACACGGTGATCAGCCCGATGCCGAAGCGCCGCCAACGGCGCGACACGAACGGCGCAACAACGATGAAGGACGCAGACATCACCGCCAGGCCGGGCGCCGCGGAGACCACGTCGGTGCCGAAGCCAGCGCGCACAGCCAGCTCGTTCAGCACCATCTCCGACGCATCCCGGTCGACGAACTGCTGGACCAGCGTCATCAGCAGCGAGGCAACCAACGAGGAGAGGAAGATGTAGCCGAAGAGCCGGTACCGCTTGGTGATCAGAGGCAACAGGTAGAGACTGATCAGGACGATGCCGCCGAGGAGCTGGATGAAGCCGTTCAGGACTCGTTCGATGGTCGAGCTCACGAACCCGAGGAGCGCGATCAGGTCCTCTTCGAACCCCACGACGGAGTCCTGGGCCCAGCGGGTCAGCGCCGCCGTGACCAAGGTGACGATGCCGAAGACGATCAGACGGAGGACGTCCTCGGGGGAACGGGTGTAGCGACGCGTCCCCTCCTGGCGGGATCCCTCGCCGGTGATGTCCGAAATGATCGATTGGGTCCTGTCGGACGCGATCGCTGAAATGGAACTCATGCGTGACGGTGCTTCCTGTCGTACTGCGCTGATGTCGTTCGTTGCTGAGGTCTTCATTGTTGCGCAGAAGGCTTCCTCAAACAGTCATCGATGTGCTCAACTGCATCTGTGACGTCCGTCGTGCCGATCGACCGCCCGCGACTGGGCGGGCTCAGATACCCCTTCCAGATCGTCAGCGGTGCCATGGTCGGGCTCGCGACCTCGTATCTCGTTGCGGTCTGGGATCCAGTGCCGAGCTGGGAACTGAGCCTCACGGAATGGATCAACGATGCGCCCGACGTCGTCGCCACCGGGCTGTACCCGATCATGCAGTTCGGGACACTGGGCGGCCCCTTGCTCGTCGCGGTCGCGATCGCCGTGTTCAGACGCGACTGGCTGCTCAGTACCGCAACCATCGGCGTCGGGCTCGTCGCCTGGTTCGCCGCCAAAGGGGTGAAGCGAATGGTCGAACGGGATCGTCCAGCCAGCTATCTGCCCGAGATTCTGATCCGTGAGGGCGACGGAACTGGCCTTGGATACGTGTCCGGGCACAGCGCCGTGGCCGCGGCGACTGCGGTCATGGCAATGGCCGCCCTGCCTCCGCGCTGGCGACCGCTGATGGCCGTCGTGGCGATCCTCGTCGGGCTCGCACGGGTGGTACACGGGGTGCACCTTCCTGCCGACCTCATCGGTGGGTGGAGCCTCGGCGTACTCATCGCGATGGGCGGGCTGTGGGTCGTCGATCGCATCAGAAATGCCACCTCGCCATCGATGGAGCGGGCATGACCACGGCACCCGCCATCGATCGCCGAACGTGGTTCACCGGCTTCGCGATTGCCATCACCATCGCACTGGTCGCCGGGCTCATCGCGTCGACCGGCGAGGTCCCGGGCTGGGAACAGTCGATCTTCCATGCGATCAACGACCTTCCGGACTGGCTCGAGGCACCGATGTGGGTGTTCCAGCTGGCGGGCCTGCTGCTCGTACCGCTCGTGATCGCCGTGATCGCGGCCGCCTTCAAGCAGTGGTGGCTTGCGATCGCACTGGTGATCTTCATCCCGCTGAAGCTCTTCGTCGAAAAGGGCATCGTGAAGCAACTCGTCGAACGCGAGCGTCCCGGCACCACCATCTGCGGCTACGACGCCGCCGATCCGGACGCATTCGACACCTCGTGCGGTCACTTCCGCGGCGACGTTCCGCTGGAGGGCCTCTCGTTCGTGTCAGGGCACGCCATCATCGCGTGGGGGGTTGCTGCGCTGCTGTGGACCGTGCTGCCAGGGCGTTGGCGATGGATCCCAGTCGGTGTCGCGACGCTCAATGCGATCGCCCGGGTGTACCTCGGCGCGCACAATCCCCTCGACGTCGTCGGCGGTGGCGCCATCGGAATCGCCATTGCTGCCTTGCTGATCCTGGCCGTCGGCATGATCCAGCACCGTCGACCGACCGACCGATAGCGTTGCGCCGTGCCGGATCCCAGTGATCGCAACGATGACGCTTCGGCTCCGACAACGGGCGACGACGCTCCCCCGCAGCTGACACCGATCGGCTCGTTCACGACGTGGTTCCGCGACGCGATCAAGCGCGTGCCGTCGACGGAGGAACACGACGCGATCGACGAGCTGATCCCCCAGGGCGGCCCGGAGTTCGTCGAGTACGTGGTGCGGTTCAGCCTGCTCATCATGATGTCCGCCAGCATCGCCGCATTCGGCCTGCTGGCGGACTCGGCTGCGGTCGTGATCGGGGCGATGCTGGTCGCACCGCTGATGACCCCGATCACCGCTGCCGCCGCGGCGACGGTGACCGCCCGAAACGAGCGTCTGTGGCGAGCCCTCGCGATCGTGGCGTTGGGAACCGTGCTCGCCATCGCCGTCGGGTGGTTCATCGCACTGATCGCGGGCGGAAGCGTCGTCGATCCGCGTGAGCTTCCGAACGAGGTCCGTGCCCGCACGTTCCCCACATTGCTCGACCTGGGCGTTGCGGTGGCCGCCGGCGCAGCTGCCGGCTACATCCTCCCTCGTCGCTCGACCTCGGGGGCGCTCCCCGGTGTCGGTATCGCTGTCGCCCTCGTCCCACCGCTGGCGACCGTCGGCATCACGGCACAGCTCGGCCTGAGCACGGATGCACGTAACGCGTTCTTGCTCTTTCTCACCAACCTCGCGGCGATCATCTTCTCCGCCGGCCTCGCCCTCGCCCTCACCGGCTTCCGTCCGAGTCAGTTCGGTGGCAGACGCGCCATGCACACCCGCATGATCATCACGCTCGTGACCGTCGCCGTCGTTGCCATCCCGCTCACCTTCCACACGCGCACGACGCTCGAAGATCTCCGGCTCCGACGAGCGGT
Source organism: Ilumatobacteraceae bacterium (assembly GCA_035529175.1). GTDB lineage: Bacteria > Actinomycetota > Acidimicrobiia > Acidimicrobiales > Ilumatobacteraceae > Sva-07. Next base: position 163 of record DATKXG010000357.1, on the reverse strand, counting down.
GACCGATGCCGTCTCGGTATGGGATCCCGAGGTCCGCATCGTCGAACTCGACGCCGACGCCTTCGACGACCGGGCACGCGTCGAGTTGCTGATCGTCGGACAGGGCGATCCGCGCCCGGCATGGCAACTCGCCGAGGAGATCCAGGACCGCTTCGACGCTGCG
>DATKXG010000356.1:0-2052 GCA_035529175.1 Ilumatobacteraceae bacterium | reverse complement strand
CATCGGCGACGACGGGCCCGGCGAGCGAGCCGGCTCGCGTCTCCCAGATCGAACCGTCGGGACCGATCATGAAGTGGTAGCAGATGTCGGGCCACCGCTTTTGCGGACCGGTGTGGAATGCATACGTCTGACGGATGATCGATCGGGGATCGGGGACCGTGTTGCTCGACGCGGTGTGGTGCACGAGCAGGAACTTGACGGTCTCGGTGCCGATCGGCCCCGTCGGCGGGAGGTCGGCGCCCCACTCGCTGCGCGGATGGATCCGCAACCCGGCGGCCACCTCGACGGTGGCGAGCGATTCGACCGGTGGCAGCTGGGACGGCGTGCCGCCGGCGTCGTCGGACCGTCCGCATGCAGCGAGTCCCAGTGCCGCCGCGGCACCGAGCGCACCGGTCAAGACCTCGCGCCTCGTCCGCTGGCAGTCGCACACGGGGCTGACTCTACGATGCCGAGCGAATCAACGGATCGGTACGAGGAAGGACCGTGGGATGAGTGGGTTGTGCGAAGGTCGGGTAGCGATCGTCACAGGGGCCGGACGAGGGATCGGACGCGAGCACGCGCTGAGCCTTGCCCGGCAGGGCGCCAAGGTGGTCGTCAACGACCTCGGCGGCAACGTCGACGGCAGCGGCGGCGACATCTCCCCGGCGCAGCAGGTGGTCAACGAGATCACCGAGATGGGCGGCGAGGCGGTCGCGAACGGTGACAACGTCGCCGACTGGGAGGGTGCCCAGCGGATGATCAACACGGCGATCGAGACCTTCGGCGACCTCCACGCCCTCGTCAACAACGCCGGCATCCTGCGCGACCGGGTGCTCGCCAACATGACGGAAGAGGAGTGGGACTCTGTCATCAACGTGCACCTCAAGGGCACCTTCGCGCCGTCCCGATGGGCAGTTGCCTATTGGCGTGAGCGCGCCAAGGCGGGCGAACCGGTCAGCGGCCGCATCGTCAACACCACCTCGGTCTCGGGCATCTACGGCAACCCCGGCCAGGCGAACTACGGCGCCGCCAAGGCAGGCATCGCCGCGTTCACGAACATCGTCGCGCTCGAAGTCGCGCGGTACGGCGTGACGGTCAACGCGGTCGGGCCGGTGGCGCTGACCCGGATGACCGAGGGACTCGGCCCTGCCCCGGAGACGGACGAGGAGCGCGAGGCCCGGGCACCGCACTGGATCGCGCCGATCGTCACCTGGTTGTGTTCCGAGGAGGCGGGCAACGTCACCGGGCGTGTCTTCGAAGCCTCCGGACAGACGCTCGCCGTCGCCGAAGGTTGGGTCCGCGGCCCGTCGACCGCACCGATCGACGATCCGACAAAGATCGGGCCGGCCGTCGCCGACCTGCTCGCAAAGGCCCGGCCGAACTCGGGCATGAACGGCGAGCCCGGCGGCTGGCCACAGACGATGTTGAACTCCTGAGACCTGCCCGATACTCGAACGAAAGCGAGCACCAGATGCCACTCAATCCCGACGCCGTCGGCTCGACCAGCGACCCCGTCGAGGTCAGCTGGACCTCCAAGGACGCACTTCTCTACGCGGTCGGCATCGGTGCCGGCCACGAGGAGTTGGCCTTCACCACCGAGAACACCAACGGCGTCGACCAGCAGGTGTTCCCGACCTTCCCGGTGGTGATCGGGTGGGGGAGAGGCTCGGCGATGCGCAACATCGGTACATTCAACCCGGCGTTACTCGTGCACGGCCAGCAGGCGGTGACGTTGCACCGGCCGATCCCGGTCGAAGGGACGGCAACGATCACCAGCGAACTCGTCGCCATGTACGACAAGGGCAAGGCTGCCGTCGTCGTGACCGAGTCCCGGGCGATCATGGGTGGCGAGCCCCTCTACACGAACACCTCGTCGGCGTTCATTCGCGGCGAAGGCGGCTGGGGCGGCGACCGCGGTCCGTCCGGGCCGAAGAACGTGCCGCCGGAGCGTGATCCCGACCACGTCGTGTCGTACCAGACCTCGATCGACCAGGCATTCGTGTACCGGCTGTCGGGCGACCGCAATCCGCTGCACACCGACCCGGCGTTCGCGGCGATCGGCGGCTTCGACCG
>DATKXG010000355.1:0-4874 GCA_035529175.1 Ilumatobacteraceae bacterium | reverse complement strand
GGCCATTCGGTTCCCTCCCGTCGCGTTGGCGCTCGCGGCGGGGCGGGTCAGGGGGTGGCGAGGGGGCCGTACAGCTCGGGGCGCCGGTACTTGGCGAAGTCGAACAGTGTCTCGGTGTACTGCTTGCACCAGTCGAGGTCGCATTCGGCGACGATCACCTCGTCGCCGTTCGTGGCCGCCTTCGCGAGCAGCTCACCCGACGGCGCGAAGATCGACGAGTCGGCCAGCGAATCGACGCCCTCCTCGACGCCGCCTTTGGCGACACCGACGACGAACGTCCCGTTCTGGTACGCGCCCGCGGACATCACGAGCTGGTTGTGGAAGCCCTGCAGCGGATCCTGCGACGGGTCGGGCGCGTAGTGCAGCGGCGTGTTGTAGCCGCACAGGATCAGCTCGACACCCTGCAACCCCATCAGCCGATACGACTCGGGCCAGCGCCGGTCGTTGCAGATCATCATCCCGACGCGCCCACCGAAGGCATCCCACACCCCGAATCCCTCGGGCGACGGCTCGAAGTAGTAGCGCTCGGCGTGCTGGAACGGACGGTCAGGTTCATTGCCGGCGTGACCGGGAATGTGCACCTTCTTGAAGGTCGCGACGATGCGTCCGTCGCGCTCCACCAACGTCTGCACGTTCCACCGGTGCTGCGTGCCATCGGGCGCGTCCTCGAGCAGTGCGTAGCCGAGGCTGAACCCCATCTCGAGGTGCTTCGCCTCGTCGAACAGCGGCTGGGTCGCCTCGCTCGGCATCGAGCGTTCGTAGAAGTGGTCGGCGGTGGTGATGTCGTCGACGAACCACCGGGGGAAGAAGGTGGTGAGCGCGAGCTCGGGGAACACCACCAGGTCGCCGCCCTGGCTGGCGGCCTCCTGGAGGAGGACGATCATCCGCTCGACCACGTCGGCGCGTTCGTCCGCGAGCTGGACCGGGCCGAGCTGGGCGCCGGCGACGGTGACGATACGGGTCATGGGCTCAGTCTTGCAGCGACCTGCACGAGGCGCTGGCCGCCATGATCGACGATCCATGCCAGACCAGGCCGGGGCGGGATCATCGACCGCCGCGGGAGCGTGGCGCCCAGCAGCTCGCCGTCGACCTCACCCACCGACGCCATGATCAGCCCGCAGCGACCTCGCGCCACCTCGCGCGTCCAGTGCCCGTACGCGACGCGCACCGCTTCGAGGCGTGCCGCGACGGCGAACGTCACGCCAGGTTGGGCGAGCAGCCGTGTGAGCGCGCCACCGGGATCGTCGACGCGCTCGGCATCGTCGACGACGACGAGGATCGATCCGAGAGCGTCGAGAGCGTCGAGAGCCACCTCGATCGGTCGATGGCGGTCGACGCGGATCACGGCGCCGCCCGGATGCGCTCGACGCCACGCGAACTCGACCTGCCGCAGCGCCGTCGACCGTCCCGTCCGGGCGGCACCTCCGATGAACACGTGGTCGCCGACCGGCACCCGCAGCCACGACGGCTCGAGGTCGTCGGCGCCGAGCCCGATCGGCAACTCGACCGGACGCGCGGTCGACCGCTCCGACGGACACACGACGACCTGAGCGTCGAACTCGTCGGCATCGACCACGTCCGGCAGCACGAGCACGGGCGCCGCCCGACCGGCGGTAGTCGTCGTCGACGCGGCAGGGTCCACCGATGCGAGATGGCGCGCTGCGTCGGGGTCGAACACGATCTGGCCCTCCAGCCCGGACTCGACCACCCGCATCCGCCCCGGCACGCCGGCCTCGAACCGCCACGTCGCCGCGCGCGGCACGGCCAGTCCCGCAGAGGACACGCCATCGGTGGTGACGACGGCGACCATTCCGACGACCGGGCCGTCGCGCAGCAGCCGGTCGAGCCGCCGCGCCGCCCCGCCGTGGTCCACATCGCCGAGTGCGTCGCGGACTGCCGCGTACCCGTCGATCACGACGACGACCACCGGCTCGCAAGATGCACCGCTCGAGCGGCGGTCGAGTTCCTCGGCGAGTCGGGCCATCAGCCGGCTGACGCGCTCGGTCTCCGCCAGGCGAACGACCGCGCCGCAATGGGCGCTCGCCTCGAACGCGCTCCACACCGTGGCGCCCTGCGCGTCGATGACGTACAGATGCATCGCGTCGGGATCGGCGGCCCGCACGCACTGCGCCACGACGGTGGACGCGGCGGTCGTCGTGCCGGAACCGACCGCACCGCCGAGCAGCAACGTGCCCTCGTCCGGCTGCCACCCGAGCGGGCGGCGACACTGTCCGGCCGGGTCGTCGAGCAGCCCGACCGCGGTGTCGTCGCCACCGAGGTCACGTGGTCGGATGACCGCCGGGAGCGCGTCGACCCACGGACGATGCGGCGTCGCGGTCCCCACCATCGTCGCCGCGTGGCCGATCGCGTCGACGAGCCGTTCGAGCGCCGTCGGCTGGCTGCTCGGTTGCGCGGTCCCCCGCGTCTCGCTTGAAGCACCCGATGCGCCGACCGCGACCCGCTCGACCGTCAACCGGGTCGGGGCGGGAAACACAGGACTCGAGGAGTCGGCGACCTGGAACACGATCAGCTCGTCGGGACCCAACCGCAACACCGCTCGGCCGGCCGTCCCTGGTGGGAAACCTGCCGGCAGGGCGTCGCCGACCACATCGTGTGCGTCCGCGCGATCCTGGAGCCGGAGCGCGATCCGCAGGTTGGTGTTGGCCCGGATGTCATCGGTGACGACACCGGCCGGACGTTGCGTGGCCAGCACGAGGTGGACGCCGAGGCTGCGACCGCGCTGGGCGATCGACACGAGCGCGCCGAGGAAGTCGGGGAGTTCTCTGGCCAACGACGCGAACTCGTCGATGACCACCACCAGGCGCGGCAGCGGTTCGGCGGCGGCGCGGCGGTACGCAGCCAGATCGTCGGAGCCGGCCGCGCGCAGGAGTCGCTCACGGCGACGCACCTCGGCGTCGAGGCTCACCAGCATCCGCGCGGCGAGACCGTCGTCGAGGTCGGTCACGACACCGACGGTGTGCGGGAGCCGGGCGCAGGCGTCGAACGTCGAGCCGCCCTTGTAGTCGACGAGGATCATCGTGACGTGATCCGGACTCGAACGTGCGGCGAGCGACACGACGAGCGTGCGCAGCAGTTCGCTCTTGCCCGAGCCCGTCGTGCCGGCGATCAGGCCGTGCGGGCCGTCGCGTGCGAGATCGATGTCGACGACGCCGTCGGCCGACACGCCGAGGCAGGCGACCGGTGCTGGATCGTGGCCACCCTGCTTCCATCGTCGTGCGATCACCGTTGCGGTGTCGTCGCCGATCGGTTCGAGTTCGGCCAGCGCGACGCGTGGCGGGACCGCGCGTGTGCCGCCGTCGTCCTCGGGGTCGAGCAGCGGGGCCAGCCGTCGCGCTGCGTCCTCGGCCGTGGTCTCCGAGATGCCGGCGACGACGATGTCACGGTCGAGCGCGGTCCAGGCTGCGCCGCTCGTCTCGATCCACCTCGCTGCGCCGGTGTCACCCACCTCGAGGACCCGATCGACGATCGCCGGCACCGAGATGTCGGCAGCGACGATGGCGATGCAGGTGACGCCACCCCGATCGAGCCGGCGGCGCAGCGCGCTGGTGCGGGCGCTGAGCAGCGCTGGCGCATCGACGACGATCACCGTGCGACGGTGGCGAGCGTCGTCGTCAGCCCCTCGCTCCATCGCCTGGGTCAGTGCCTCGGCCTCATCGGCGGCGACCAGGCACGGTCGGTGTCCGGTATGAGGGAGCCAGCTCACCCAGCTCCATCGACCGGGGTCGGCGGCGACCACCTGGAGTTCCCAGTCCGCGGGCCCGTAGTCGGCGGCCAGCTGGACGATGATCGATCGGCACAGCGACTCGGCGACCGCCGTCGAGCCGTGGACGGCGATCGTCGACGACGCTTCGAGGGCCAGCGGGACGGCGACGTCGTCGAGACGTTCGCATCCCTCGATCGCAACGAGCAGCTCCGCGTCGAGGCGGCTGCGGTCGTCGACGGCGATCGGCGGCACCCAGTGGGAAGTGCCTCGGCCGACGGTGGCCCACAGTGCCTCGTCGCGGTCACACCGACGCGACCACACGTCGGCAGCGTCACGGTGGATCCGGTCGAGCGCATCGACGACGCCGCGATGACGCGCATGATGGTCGCGTTCGGCTCCCGATCGGGCACGGTCGAGGGCACGCTCGAACTCGACGACGGCTCGGCGGTGTTCGACAGCGGTGCGACGGCGATCGCGCCGGACGATGATCGCGCCGACGGCCCACGTCGCGAGCGACGCCACAGCACCGACGGCGGCGAACGCCGCGAACAGCAGCTGGCCGAGCACGGCCGCCAAGACACCGGCGCCGAGCGCTGCGACGCCGGCGCCGACCAGTGTCGTGAGCGGTGGGGAGTGGTGGACGGTCGGTGGCCCCGGGATCTCGAGCGCGGCAGGCGGGGAGCCGACTGCCGCGGCCGGGCCGCGTCGCACGACCAGCCGCCAGGGGTCGCGTTCGGCGGGTGCGACGCTGCCGGTCGCGGTCGGGCCGACGTCGGCGGCGTCGCGGCCGACGAGGAGGCGGCTCGAGCCGATCGAGAGAGCGTTGTCGACGGGGTGAGCGCGTCCGCACGGAGCCCCCCAGATCGTCGCCGGGAAGACCCCGGTCAGCTGCGTGAACGCGACCGTCCCGTCAGCGTCGACGTCGAGGACGCCGTGGTGCAACTCGACGGCCGGGTCGTCGATACGGACCGCCGCGGTTGCCGCTCGCCCGACGGTGTGGCGGCCGGGTGGCAGCGCGATCCAACGTTCGCAGGCAGGCCCGACCGCGATCGCGACCTCGACGCCGTTCCCGGTGCTGGTCGTCGGCGGCCCACACGGTGGAGCGATCGAGATCCTCGAGCCGACGCGCAATCCTGCGGCGACGAGCCGT
>DATKXG010000354.1:0-4280 GCA_035529175.1 Ilumatobacteraceae bacterium | reverse complement strand
CTGGCGCTGCCCACCGAGTCGCCGGTGCCGCCGCCGCCGGCCCCGCCGAAGGCCACGGAGAAGCCGACGTCGGCCCGGAAGATGCCCCGCACCTGGCCGCAACGGCTGACGATCACCGCGGTCTTCCTCATGGCCATCGGGTCGTTCGGAGCGGCCGGCGCGCTGTACGCCGGCCAGCGCGTCATCGAGGACCGCAACATCGCTCCTGCGATCGTCGATCCGTCCCAGACGACCACCATTGCGGGCGCCCAGCCTCCCACCGACACAGCGGCGCCCGGAGACTCGGTGGTCGAGACCGTGGCCCCGCCCGAGACGTTCCCGCCGGTCGAACCCGGCGCCAAGAACTTCCTGATCACGGGCGCCGACAACAACTCGTGCATCGATCCCGACTCGCCCTACGCGCCGGCGTTCGGCGATCGCACGAACCTCGGCGAGCGCAGCGACACGATCATGATGTGGCGCGTCAACCCGAGCACGTCGCAGGTCGCCGTGCTCTCGTTCCCCCGTGACCTCTTCGTCGACATCGCCGGCACATCTCGCAAGGGCCGCATCAACGAGGCCTACGAACGCGACAACCCCCAGAAGCTGATCGACACGATCTACCAGAACTTCGGCATCAACACCGACCATTTCGTCCAGGTCGACTTCTGCGCGTTCCGCACGCTGGTCAATGCAGTCGGTGGCGTGGCGGTCCCGTTCGAGACGCCGGTGCGCGACCCCAACACCGGCCTCAATGTGACAGAAGCCGGGTGCTTCACCTTCGACGGCGACCACGCGCTGGCGTACACCCGATCACGCAAGCTGCAGTGGCTCGACGAGAACGGCGAGTGGCAGCAGGATCCCACCTCCGACCTGGGACGGATCTCGCGCCAGCAGGACTTCCTGCGCCGCACTGTGTCGGAGCTGCTGGCGAAGGGCGCCTACAACCCTGACGTTGCTGGGGGCCTGATCGAGACATTGTCCGAGTACATCGTCACCGATCCGGGCCTCACCCCGCGCAAGATGCTCGAATTCGCCGGGGTGCTCAGCGGCGTCGATCCCACGGCGATCACGACGTACCAGATCACGGCCGACCCGAGGAACATTCAGGGCAACGCCGTGCTGGTGCCGTCGCTCGGCGGCGACAACATGCAGGCGATCCTGGCGGTCTTCCGCGGCGAGGCCACGCTCGGCGATGCGCCCATCCAGGTCATCGAGCCGGCAACAGAGACCACCGACGTGCCGACCAACGCCCAACCGCCCGCGCCCGCTCCGGACATCGATCCCGACGTCGATCCCGGCACCACCGCCGAGCCGGTACCGACCACCACCCTGCCGAACGTGCAGGCCGAGGAGAACCTGTTCGGAATCGTCCCGGACAAGAACGTCTCCTGCTGACCGATCACGCCAGGGGTCAGACCCCAGGCGTGATCGGTCAGGTGTCGAGCACGCGGGCGAGGGCTTCCGCTGCGTCGGATGGGCCTGCGACGGTCGTGAAGCGAGCACCGACCCCCTCGGCAAGTTCACGTGCCTCGGCGTCGTCGGACTCGGGCGCCACGATCACGAGCTCGGCGAGTCGCCGAGCGGCCGCGGGCACATCTCCCGGCGTCGTCGCCCGACAGTCGGAGAGCAGCACGACGATCTTGCGACCGGCCCTCGACCGTGAGAGCTGCTCCGCAGCAGCGGTGAGCGCGCCGGCCACGTCGGTGGTGCCGAAGCCGCGCAGGGCGAGCACGGAGTCGATCACCTGCTCGTTCGACTTGGCGGCGTCCTGGCTCTTCGCAGCGACGACGTCCTTGCCGAACGACAGCACCGAATAGTCCTCGGGGCTGCGCCAGGCCACCGCCGACGCGGCCACCGCCGCCGTGGCGAGCGGCCGACCGGTCATCGAGCCGCTGCGGTCGACGAGCAGGCAGATCGCGGTCCCCGGCGTGGACCACGACCGCACGCGGAGGTCGTCAGGGTCGACGGCGGCGCCCTGCGCCCGAGCCGAGACGAGCGCGTCGAGGCTGGCGTCGACGTCGAGGTCGCCCCCGTCGGGTCGGTAGCGCTGCGTGCGCAGCTGACCGACGCCGCGTGGCGACGCCGGGCCACGCTTGGCGAGATCGAGGAACAGCCGTCCGGCCAGGCGCCGGGCCAGTTGTCGCAGCTTCGGATCGGTGGCTCCCGTCAGATCGGCGAGCAGCGCCAGCGTGGCGTCGGGATCCTCCTCGAGCGCCTGCTCCAGCGCCTCCTCGTCGAGTTCGCCCACCTCCGGCGAGATCTCGTCGAAATGAGGCTGCTGTTCGAGCGAGCGACGCGACGTGGTCTTTCGCCGCGCCTTCGACACCTCGTCGTCGGCGGCATCGCCCTCCTTGGTCGGAGGCGGGCTGGTCAGCGAGCCGTCGTCGCCCCGGTCGGGGCGTTCGCTTTTCCCTCGTTCGACCCACCGTCGTCGATCTTGCCGAACACAGCCTTCCACAGCTCGCGAACGATGTCCTCGGTCGAGCGGGTCGCGCCCTCCCGCAGACGGACACGCCCCGACAGCGCCACGAGCGCCGCGTCGAGCGAGACGTCACCGGCGGCCACCGACGAACCGCGCACGGCTGCGAGCGACGACGCCACCGCACACATGTCGATCGCTCCACGCACCGACGAACCGACCCGAAGATCGGCGTGCGTCCGGGTGAGCCGCACGAGTTCGACAACCTTCGCGACCCAGTCGGGATCGAGCTCCCCGCTCCCCGACTCGCGCAGGGTTATCTTCTGCTCGTCGGTCGACGTCTGGTAGTCGACGGCCAGGCGGCAGACGCGGTCGTACACCGCTCCGGAGATGCGGGCGGTTCCGATCGCGTCGAAGGGGTTCATCGCCGCGACGAGGCGGAATCCGGGCGCCGCCGCGAGCCGGCCGAGGCGAGGCACGTGGAGTTCGCCCTCGCTCATCACTGTGATCAGCACGTTCAGGGTCTCCTCGGGCACACGGTTGATCTCCTCGACGTAGAGGAGCGAACCGTCGCGCAGCGCCGACGCGAGCGGCCCGTCGACGAAGACGTCGGCGTCGTAGCCCTCCGCCATCACTCGGGCCGGGTCGAAGTGACCAACGAGGCGAGCGGGCGTGAGCTCTGCGTTGCCCTCGACGAACTCGAACCCGACGCCGAGTTCGTGGGCGACAGTGCGCAGGAGCGTCGACTTGCCGGTGCCGGGCGGGCCCTCGATCACCACGTGGCGGTCGGCGATCAGCGCAGCGACGACCAACTCGATCTCGCGGCGGCGGCCGACGACCGTCAACCCGATCGAATCGACGAGTTCGGACGGGAGGGGGCGGGACGCGCCGGGTACAGCAGAGTCAGACATGTGACCTCATCGCCCGCCGAACCTAGCGACCGACGGTCGATCGCAGCGGATCCGCCCCCAACCGAAATTCGGAGCCCGGCTTGCGCTGAGCGCAACGCTGGCTCCGAATTTCCGTTGGGGGTCGGTGTCAGCCGTGGACGACGACGCCGCGGATGTTCGTGCCATCCCGCATGGCCTGGTAGCCGTCGTTGATCTCGTCGAGCGTGTAACGATTGGTGATCAGTTCGTCGAGCTTGAGCTGGCCATCGCGGTACATGTCGAGCAGTCGCGGAATGTCAGCGCGAGGGTTGAGCGATCCGAAGATCGTCCCCTTGATCTCCTTGTTCCACATCGCCAGCTCGAACAGGTTGACCGACGACTCGGTCTGCGTCATCGGCGCGATGCCGGTCACCACGATCGTGCCGCCCTTACCGGCCAACTGCGTACCGAGCGCCATCAGGTCGCCGTACAACACGCCGGGGGTCATGATCACCTTGTCGGCCATCATCCCCTGTGTCATCTCCATCACGGCGGGCATGGCTTCCTCCATCGACGTGAACGCCTCGGTGGCGCCGAATTCCATCGCCTTCTCGCGCTTGAACTCGATCGGGTCGACAGCCACCACACGGCGTGCTCCAGCCATGGCGGCGCCCTGCACCGCGTTGATTCCGATGCCACCGATCCCCACCACCACGACCGTGTCACCGGGTGCAACCGCCGCCCGATTGGTTGCCGATCCCCACCCCGTGGCAACGCCGCACGACACCAACGCCACCGCCTCGAGCGGTAGGTCGGTGTCGACCTTGATCACCTGATCGGTCGAGACACACGTGTAGTGCGAAAAGGTGCCGAGCTTCGCGAAGAGCATCGGGTCAGCACTGCCGTCGGCCATGTGGTGGCGGCTCGTGCCATCGGTGATCATGCCCTTGAGGAACGCGCCGGCACCGGCGTCGCACAGGTTCTGACGACCCGTCGAGCAATAGCGGCAC
>DATKXG010000353.1:0-6867 GCA_035529175.1 Ilumatobacteraceae bacterium | reverse complement strand
GGCGTGAGTGGCGCCGGCGAGAGTGGGGGTCGGACGGTCGCCGGGGTCGGGTGACTCGGTGCGCGTGCGCTTGAGTTCGAAGAACGAGTCGACGTCGGCCATGGTGACCAGGGCGTCCCACATGGCCACGCTCTTCTCCGTCGTGGGGATTCGGGAGATGACGGGGCCGAAGTACCCGGCCTTCACGCCATCGGAGTTCGCGAATGCGATGATCGGCGTACCGACGTCGTCTCCGACGAGCGCGAGTGCCTCGTCCATCGACGCTCGGATCACCGCATCCCACGACTCGTCGTCGAACGCGGCAGCGTGGGAGACGTCGAGCCCGACCGCTGCCAGCGCGTCGGCTGGACCGAACGGCGTCTCCTCGTCGTGATGGATCCGGGCGCCGAGTTCCCAGTAGAGCCTGAACACACCATCGTTGCCGTCGGTGGTCCGTACCGACTCCATCACCCGCAGCAGGCCGTGGGTGAACTCCAACCCCTCGCGCCACGAGGTTCCCGGGTCGGGCTCGTTCTTGAACAGCAGGCTGATCGGTCGCCAGGTGATGTCGATGTCGCGGTGCGGCTGCACCTCGTCGACGACCCAGCGGGCGGTGGCCCAGCAGAAGGGGCACGCCGGGTCGACCCAGAAGTCGATGTTCATGTCGTCACGTTCCGTTCAGGGTTGGGGAGTGGAGGGGATGGAGATGCCGATGCCGCCCGGTTCGACCGGGCCGAATCGAGCGATCTCGGAGGGGAGATCCAATGGACGGATCGAGGTGCGGGCGTCGAGATCGTCGGCGGTCAGGAGGTGAGCGGGGATGATCCAGACGACCTCGAACTCGATCCCGTCGGGGTCCCTGGCGTAGAGGCTCTTGGTGGTGCCGTGATCGCTGGCTCCCACCAGGGCGCCCCGGTCTCGCAGGACACCGGCCAGACGCTGCAGTTCACCCAGCGTGTCGACCTCCCAGGCCAGGTGGTAGAGCCCGACGGTCGCGCGGCCCGCACCGGACGGTGCTGCCGCCGCACCGACCTCGAAGAGCCCGAGATCGTGGTCGTTGGTGGAGTCGGGCGCCTGCAGGAACGCAGCCCCCGGGAACTCGCTGACGACCCGGAACCCGAGCACCTCGCCGTAGAACTCTTTCGAGGCAGCGGCGTCGCGGACGTAGAGCACTGCGTGGTTGAGTCGGTGAACACCCATCGATGGAGATCAACCTCGTTGCGGACGCAAGTATTCCGCAGAATCCCCGTCGCTCCGCCATCCGGTCTGTTTCGGGTCTGGCCCGGACGGACAGGGGTGGCGGAAAACTCTGCCGGTGGCGGCGACCTCAGCGGCGAGACTGGAGAGATGGCGACGCAGGCCGGTGTGACCGGTTCTCGTTGGCGTGCCCTCGGCGCGCTGCTGCGGCCCGACGTGTGGCGTTGGGTCGGCCTCGGCGCGCTCGTGGCGGTCGGGTCGGCACTCACGATCGCCGGTCCGCTGGTGGTGCGCCGGGTCGTCGACACCGCCGCCGGCGGCACGACTGCAGGTGAGATCACGCGCCTCGCGCTGGTCTTCCTGGGGATCGCCGCGTGTGCGCAGTTCATCGCCGTCGTCGTCGCGTGGCTCGCCACCGTCGCCGCGTGGCGGACGACCAACGGCCTGCGCCTCACGATGACAGGCCACGTTCTCGGCCTCGACCACGAGTTCCACCGCACCCACACGCCCGGCGAGCTGATCCAGCGCGTCGACGGCGACATCACCTCGGTGTCGGACTTCCTCAGCCAGGTCGTCACCAAGGCCGCCGGCGCCGCGATGCTCGTGAGCGGCATGGTCGTCGTGCTCGGCGTGATCGACTGGCGGCTCGGCCTCGGCATGGCGGTCTACGTCGGGCTCGCGCTCGCCGTGATCGTCCGGACGCGGCACCGTGCCGTGTCGGAGTCGTCCGACGAGATGGGTGCGCTCGGCCGTCTGTACGGGGGCATCGAGGAACGCCTGACCGCCGCCGAGGATTTGCGTTCCAGCGGCGCCGCCGACCACGTCGCCTGGCGTTTCATCGAGGACAGCGAGGCCGCGCTCGTGAGCGCCGTGCGGCGTGAGCGCGCGTTCCTCGTCATGTGGTGGTTCGTGCAGGGCGCGGTCGCCGCCGGATGGGTGCTGTCGCTCGTGCTCGGAGCTGCGCTCGTCGCCGCCGGCACGATCACGATCGGCACGGCGTTCCTCCTCTTCCAGTTCGTCCTGCTGGTCGCGCGGCCGCTCGAAGAGGTGGTGCACGAGCTCGAAACGGTGCAGAAGGCGAACGGGGCCATGGTGCGTGTCGCCGACTTGTTGGCGATTCGACCGAATGTGCTCGACGAGGGCACCACGAGCCCGGCGCCGGGACCACTGTCGATCACGGCCTCTGATGTCGATTTCGACTACGGCGACGATCGGCCCGTGTTGGCAGCGGTGGACCTGCACATCGGGGCGGGGCGCTCGGTCGGCATCGTCGGCCGCACCGGCAGCGGCAAGACCACGTTCTCCCGTCTGGTGCTGAGACTGGTCGAGTCATCCGGTGGTCAGCTCGCCCTGGGCGACGTCCCGATCGCCGACATCCCCCTGGTCGAACTCCGCCGTCGCGTGGCGCTCGTCCCGCAGGAGGTCGAGTTGTTCGCCGGAACCTTGCGTGACAACGTGACCCTCTTCGACGACGAGCCGACCGACGCCGCCGTGATCGACGCGCTCGAACGGGTCGGCCTGGGTGCGCTCGCGGCGAGCGGCATCGACCGCGAGCTCGGCGCGGCGGGAGCTGGCCTCTCTGCAGGAGAGGCGCAACTCCTCGCTCTGGCAAGGGTCTGGTTGCGCGATCCCGACATCGTCGTGCTCGACGAGGCGACCGCCCGTGTCGACCCCGAGACCGAACGACGACTGGAGGCAGCAGTCGTCGATCTGATGCGCGGCCGGACCACGCTCGTGATCGCACACCGGTTGTCGACGCTGCGTTCGGTCGACGAGATCATCGTCTTCGACCACGGACGCGTCGTCGAGCACGGCGACCGCGCCGACCTCGTCGGCGACGACGAGAGCCGCTTCGCCCGTCTGCTCGCGCTCGCGCTCGACGGCGAATCCGACGGCGAATCCGATCACGAGCCTGACCACCAGTCGGATGCGATCGACGACCCCATGCGATCGGAGGTGACGTGGTGACCGCTGACATCGACCTCGCGCCCCGGGAACCGGAGATCGGGCCGCGGCCGCCGACCGCCGCCGGCGTCGCGCATCACGAGCCCGGCGCCCACGAGAACCTGTCGCTCGCCGGGGTGCCGAACGTGTGGGCGCTCGCGTGGCGCGTGTCCCAACACCGACCGAAGGAGTTCTGGCTCGGCTGGCTCCTGTTCGTCGTGTTCTTCATGATGCCCGCGATCAGCGGGTATCTGCTCGGCCAGGGCTACGACGCGCTCGAACGCGGCGACACCACCGAGACGATGTGGTGGGCAGCCGCGATCGCGGTCAGCGAGACGATCCGGATGGTCTCGATCCACCACGGCGCGTTGATCTGGACCAAGGCGTGGATCCACATGCAGACGCTGTTGCGCGCCAACATGCTCGCAGCGCAGATGGCGAGCGGCGGCATGCATGCCGGGCAGCCGATCGGCTCGGCAGGCTCAGCGATCACCCACTTCCGCGACGACACCGAGGACGTGGCGAACCTCGTCGACGGCATGGTCGACATCTCCGGTGGCGTCGTGTTCACCGTGATCGCCGGGTTCGTGCTCGGTGCCGCCGACGCGCGGGCCGCCGCCGTGCTCGTGATCCCGCTGCTGGGTGTGGGCATCGCGACGCGGGTGCTCGACACGCGCATCAAGGAGTATCGAGCGGCGGACCGTCGTGCGACCGAGGGCGTGACGGGCCTCCTCGGCGACGTGATGGCGGCCGCGACCACGGTGAAGGTCAACGACGCAACCGAGCCGATGCTGCGTCGACTCGCCGTCCTCGTCGAGCGTCGCCGCTTCACGGCGGTTCGCGACCGCGTGCTCGAAGAGGGCGTGCAGGCGTTCAGCCAGGGTGCCGCCGACATCGGCCTCGGTCTGGTGCTGCTCGTGAGTGCGGGGGCGATCGCGTCGGGTTCGTTCGACCTCGGCACGCTGGCGCTGTTCACGGCCTACCTGGGTTGGCTGAGCTTCCTGCCGCGCATGGTCGGCCGGGTGCTCGCCCGACGCAAGCAGGCGGGGGTGGCGTTCGACAGGATGCGCACACTGGTCGCCGATCAGGAGGCAGAGAACACCGTGCGTCGTCAGCACCTCCCGATCGACCCGAGCGACCAGCGGGTGCGCCCCGACGTCGTGCGGCCCGAGCGTGTTCCGCTCAAAGGGATCGAGGTCGACGGACTCACCGTGTCGTACGGGGGACGGCCCGTCCTCGCGGACGTGTCGTTCCATGTCGATCGTGGCGAATTCGTCGTGATCACCGGTCCGGTCGGGGCGGGCAAGAGCACGTTGCTGCGCGCGCTGTTGGGTCTGGCCTGGCAGGCCGACGTACGCGGATCGGTGCGCTGGAACGGTGCGGAGATCGACGATCGGGCGGCGTTCCTCGTGCCGCCGAACGCCGCGTTCCTGCCACAGGTGCCCCAGCTGATCTCCGACAGCGTGGCGGACAACGTCGGCCTCGGACCCGTCGCTGCCGACGATCTGGCACGCGCCTTCGAACTGTCGGCGATCGCCACCGACATCGCCGAGATGCACGCGGGCTCGGCGACGCTCATCGGTCCACGAGGACTGCGGCTGTCGGGCGGACAGCGCCAGCGGTTGGCGACCGCGCGGGCACTCGTCCACTCGCCCGAGCTCGTGGTGCTCGACGACCTGTCGAGCGCGCTCGACGTCGAGACCGAAGTCCAGCTCTGGACCAATCTCGCCGACGCCGGCATGACGGTGATCGCGGTCTCGCACCGAGCCGTCGCCTTCGACCGTGCCGACCGGGTCCTGCGCCTCGCCGCCGGCCGCCTGGTGTAGCGATTACATCACGGGTCAGACCCGCGATGTAATCACCTCGCTCGACGGCGTGACCGGTGCTCAGCCGTGTGCGTTCGGCTGGCGCAACGCGGGTCGGCGCAGAAGCGGCGTGAGCCGTTGCGGGTGACGTCGTAGAAGAGGTGCTCGCAGTCGGTTGCCGCGCAGGTGCCGAAGCGACTGGTGCCGTGGTCGCACAGCTCCTGCGCCAACGCCATCAGGAAGTCGGCGATCGCCTGATCGTCGAACGTCGCCGACGACGGTGTCCAGTGGATGTGGAGGTCGGCGCCGTCGTGGGCGGTCAGCGATGGCGTGATGTGGATGCCGGCGAGCTGCGTGTTGATCCACGCGACCGTGGGCTCCGGCTCGGCATCCGGCAGCCCGCGCAGCGTGGGGATCATCGCGCCGATGCGTTCCTCGATCCGGTCGATCGCGGCCGCGGAGGCACCCGCGGCGCGGCTGAAGCGGTGCTCGTGGAGCAGCGTGCGCACGTCGACCGACTCGGTGTCGGGATCGGCGGCGTCGGACAGTGCGTTGACGAGATCCACGAGCGCCTCGATCGTGAGACGGATCTCGGTGTCGTGCCCCGACGTGACGTACACGTCACCGAGCGTAACTGCCGCGAATGGTGTAAGGTACTAACTCCATTTAGATACTTACACGAAACGTCGCTCGATCATGCATCTGCTCCTCAACTTCCTCGTCGTCGTCGCCACCGTCCTCGGATCGTGGATGGCGTTCCCGCAGGCGCGTCGGATTGCCCGCACCCGCCGCGTCGAGGGCGTGTCGGCGACGTGGATCGGGGTGAGCCTGGCGATCAACGCGTGGTGGCTCACCTACGGGTTGGTCGCCGGCGTCTGGGCCCTCGTCCCGGTGTCGATCATCTCGTTGCTGCTCTACGGAGTGATGGCCTGGTTCTTCGTCCTCTCGGTCGGTCGCGCCGCCGTTCCCGGCCTCGCACTCGGGGTGTTCGGACTCGGGATGGTGCCGCTCCCGTTCCTGTTGATCGGCGGCTGGGAACTCGCCGGTGTGGCCGTCGGGCTTTCGTACGGAGTCCAGTTGCTCCCCGCCGTCGTCGCGTCGCTGCGCACCTCGGCGCTGTCGGGAGTGTCGTCGACGACCTGGATCATCGCCTCGCTCGAAGCGCTGCTGTGGCTGGCCTACGGCCTCGGTGTCGGCGACGCCGCCCTCACGCTTGCCGGCCTCGTCGGCGTGGTCATGGCCTCCGTGATCCTGGTGCGTCTCGCGGTCACAGGGCATCGTCCGTTCGTGGTCCTCGATCCGCGCCGCCGGCTCGAAGTGGCCGCGGCAGGCTGACCTCGAGATGTACCACCGCGCGGCCCGCGCGGTGGACAATCGCACAACCGTCACTAGTCTGACCCCCGTAAACGTGAGTCAACGGTGGCTCCGATTTCAACAAGGAGCCGAAATGGCCACAGGTACAGTGAAGTTCTTCAATGACGAGAAGGGCTTCGGTTTCATCTCTCGCGACGACGGTGACGACGTCTTCGTGCACTACTCGAACATTCAGGGGTCCGGTCGCCGGTCGCTGAACGACGGCGACACCGTCGAGTTCGAGATCGCTGCGGGCCGCAAGGGCCCCGAAGCGGTCGACGTCAAAGTCGTCTGAGGAGGCGTTCCGATTGGCTCGAAGCCCACAGTCCTACCAAAAGCGTCAGCGAGAGCTCCGCAAGAAGGAGCGCAAAGCCGAGAAGCTTGCCGTTCGACACGGCAAGTCATCGGACTCGGATGAGGACGTCGAAGACGGCCCCGACGAGGATGCGCTGCTCGAGGAGTTCCGCCAGTTGAACGAGAAGTTCGCTGCCGGCGATGTCGAGGAGGACGACTTCGAGTACCGCAAGGCGGAGATCTTCGCCAAGCTCGGCCTCGGGGAAGCCCCCGAACCGCGCGAAGAAGTCTCCGA